>NZ_JAUSZL010000002.1:6406152-6711207 GCF_030817535.1 Streptomyces sp. V3I8
CGGACGCCCCGGTCAGCTCCGCGACGAAGTCCGGATAGCGCCGCGCCGAGGCCAGGTTGAGGCCCAGCAGGGTCTGCTCGCCGTAGTGCAGTTCGGTGACGGCGGCCAGCATGCCGGCCGCGACCTGCGCGGCGCCGCCACCGGGTTCGGGGTCCACGACCGCGACCGTGAGCCCGCGCTGGGCGGCCCGCCAGGCGGTGACCAGGCCGATGATCCCGCCGCCGACGACCAGGACGTCGGACGGAGATGCTTGCGGTGTACGCGACATGGGCGTCCAGCCCCTCCCTTCGCCGGCATGACCCGGATCAGGTTCGTACGGTCGGAGGCCGTCCAGCCTCCCTCTCAGCCCGGTGCGTCCGGGCTCCCGCGAGTGCTCTACGTTGGCCACCCTAACTCCTCGCCCCGCACCGCAGTAAGGGAGCCTCACGGCATGGCCCGCTCGCTCGACGGACTCGTCCTCGCCCCCGTGGCCGACCAGGCCCCCGGCCAGGTGGGTACGCGCACCCGGTTCGCGTACCACGAGGAGGACGGCCGGATCTGGGCCGACTACGCGGGTGGCGACGTCGTGCGCGGCCATCTCGTGGGCACCCGGGAGGGCGACCGGCTCGACTTCCGGTACGTGCAGCTGAAGACGGACGGAACCACCTCGTCCGGGCACTGCGTGTCCCTGGTCGCCGAGACCCCCGACGGGCGGGTGCGGCTGGCGGAGACCTGGGAGTGGGAGTCCCAGGAGGGCAGCGGGACGAGTGTGGTCGAAGAGGTGACCGCGGCCTGAGGCCGGGGTCCGAAGCCGTGCCACGGCCCGGCGGCCCCGCTCCCGGGGCGACGGATCCGCCGGCCGTCCGTACCGCCTGCGCTTACCAACTGTTCGTACCGACTGTCTATGGTGACCGGGTGAGCGAGCTGACGCAGGGAGCGGACCCGACGGCGCGATCCGGGGTCGTGATCGTCGGTGCGGGCATGGCCGGCGTGCAGACGGCCGTCGCCCTGCGGGAGCAGGGCTTCCGGGGGCCCGTGACCCTGATCGGCGCGGAACCCCACCAGCCGTACGACCGGCCGCCCCTGTCCAAGGCCGTACTGCTCGGCAAGGCCGAGGGCTCCGCCTTCGACGTCGACTTCGAGAGCCTCGGCGTCGGACTGCGCCTGGGGCTCGCCGTGACCGGCCTGCACCCCGGCCGGCGCGAACTCGACACCGCCGACGGTCCCGTCCCGTACGACGCCCTGGTCGTCGCCACGGGAGCGGAACCCGTCCGGCTGCCCGGCACCGAGGGCGTACCCGGCGTCCATCTGCTGCGCACCCTCGACGACGCCGAGCGGCTGCGCCCGGTCCTCGCC
This sequence comes from Streptomyces sp. V3I8, assembly GCF_030817535.1. Lineage (NCBI taxonomy): Bacteria > Bacillati > Actinomycetota > Actinomycetes > Kitasatosporales > Streptomycetaceae > Streptomyces > Streptomyces sp. V3I8. Next base: position 6,407,488 of record NZ_JAUSZL010000002.1, read on the forward strand.
CGGCAGCTCGACGTCGTGGTGGTGGGCGCGGGCTGGATCGGCGCGGAGTTCGCCACGGCGGCGCGTGAGGCGGGGTGCGCGGTGACCGTCGTCGAGGCCGCCGGCCGGCCGCTCGCCGGCGCCCTGCCGGCCGAGGTGGCCGCTCCGATGGCAGCCTGGTACGCGGACAGCGGGGCGTCGCTGCGCACCCACGCGCGCGTGGAACGCGTCGAGCCCGGCGCGGTGGTGCTGGACGACGGGTCGCGGCTGCCCGCGGGAGCCGTGGTCGTAGGCGTCGGGGCGCGGCCCGCCACGTCCTGGCTGACCGGCTCGGGGATCGAACTCGGCGCCCACGGGGAGGTCGTCGCGGACGACCACCTGCGCACCTCCGTCCCGGACGTGTACGCGGTCGGCGACTGCGCCTCCTTCCCGTCGGGCCGCTACGGGGAGCGCCTGCTGGTCCACCACTGGGACAACGCGCTGCAGGGACCGCGCACGGTCGCGGCGGACATCGCCGGCGAGGCGCCCGGGCCGTACGACCCGGTGCCCTACTTCTGGTCCGAGCAGTTCGGCCGCTTCGTTCAGTACGCGGGGCACCACGGGTCCGCCGACACCGTGGTGTGGCGGGGCGAACCGGCCGGGCCCGCCTGGTCGGTGTGCTGGCTCCGGGAGGGCCGCCTGGTCGCCGTCCTGGCGGTGGGCCGGCCCCGGGACCTGGCACAGGGCCGCCGCCTGATCGAGACGGGCGCGGTGATGGATCCCGCCCTGCTGGCGGATCCCGGGCGCCCCTTGAAGAAAGCCGCGGTCTGAGCCCCGTCGGGGGCGCGGGGAAGCGCGCGACCGGGCCCGCACCGGCCCCCACCGGCCCCACGGGCCCGCACCCGACGAGCCGCCCCTGGTCCCCTCCTGAGCCGGCCGCAGGCCGCACCACCGGTGGGTGACCCGGGTACCCACTGTCAGCGGGAGGTGGCAGGCTTGTGTGCGTGACCGAGATTGACGCAAAGATCGATGCTCTCGTCCCCGCCTGGCTCACCCTCCCCGACATCGCCGAACAGTTCGGCGTCGAGGTGACGCGCGTCCGGCAGCTGGTCAAGGACGGCCAGCTCATCGCCGTACGCCGTGGTGAGAACCGCGCGCTGCACGTCCCCGCCGCCTTCATCGACGCGGACGAGCAGAAGGTCGTCAAGGGCCTCACCGGCACCCTGACGCTCCTGCGGGACGACGGCTTCTCCGACGAAGAGATGCTGGAGTGGCTCTTCACCCCCGACGAGAGCCTGCCGGGCACGCCCGCGCAGGCCCTGAGCGAGAATCGCGGCACGGAGGTGAAGCGCCGCGCCCAGGCGCTCGCCGTCTGACCTGATCACGCCACACGCCACACGCCACACGCCACACGCCACACGGCGTACGGGCCGCGCTCCCCGCGGCCCGTACGCCACCGACCTGCCACGGGGGACCCACGCATGCCCGCACCCACCGCACGCGACCGGCTCGCCGACGCCCGGGTCTACCTCTGCACGGACGCCCGCAGGCGCCAGGGCGACCTCGCCGACTTCCTGGACGCGGTCCTGGCGGGCGGCGTGGACATCGTGCAGTTGCGGGACAAGGGCATGGAGGCCGCCGAGGAGCTGGAGCACCTCGCCGTGTTCGCGGACGCCTGCCGCCGGCACGGCAAACTGCTCGCGGTGAACGACCGGGCCGACGTCGCCCACGCCGCCGCGGCCGACGTCCTGCACCTGGGACAGGGAGACCTGCCCGTCCCCGCCGCCCGGGCGATCCTCGGCGACGGGACACTCATAGGCCGCTCCACACACGCCGGACCCGAGGCCTCGGCCGCCGCCGTCCAGGACGGCGTGGACTACTTCTGCACCGGGCCCTGCTGGCCCACCCCCACCAAGCCGGGGCGCCACGCGCCGGGTCTCGGCCTGGTCCGGCACACGGCCGCGCTCGCCACGGACCGCCCCTGGTTCGCCATCGGCGGCATCGACCTCGGCAACCTCGACGAGGTCCTCGCGGCGGGCGCCCGCCGCGTGGTCGTCGTACGGGCGATCACTGAGGCCGACGACCCGGGCGCGGCGGCGGCGGAGTTCGCGAAGCGCCTGCGGACGGCGTGAGGCCGCCGGGTCCTTCGGCGCGGCGCACCGGAAGCCCGGCCCGGCCCGGTTGTCCGAGGCGTGGACAACAAGTCGACAATACGGTCAAATCTCCCGCATCCGGTTGGGGGACCGCCCTCCCCTGACTAACCTGCGGGTATGGCCCTCGGATCTGCTTCCACCCGGACCGACCGCGCACGCACCGTGCGGGACATGCTCGCGTCCGGCAGGACGACGTACTCGTTCGAGTTCTGGGCACCGAAGACCGAGAAGGGCGAGCGCAACCTGTGGAACGCGCTGCGCAGGGTCGAGGCGGTCGCGCCCAGCTTCGTCTCCGTGACGTACGGGGCGGGCGGTACCACCCGGGCCGGCACGGTCAAGGCGACGGAACAGATCGTCTCCGACACGACGCTCACCCCGGTCGCCCACCTCACCGCCGTCAACCACTCCGTCGCGGAACTGCGCAACATCATCGGCCAGTACGCGGACGCCGGGATCCGGAACATGCTCGCCGTGCGCGGCGACCCGCCCGGCGACCCCATGGCCGACTGGGTGGCGCACCCCCAGGGCCTCACCTACGCGGCCGAACTGGTCCGGCTCATCAAGGAGTCGGGCGACTTCTGCGTGGGCGTCGCGGCCTTCCCGGAGATGCATCCGCGGTCCGCGGACTGGGACGCGGACGTGGCGAACTTCGTCGACAAGTGCCGGGCCGGCGCCGACTACGCGATCACGCAGATGTTCTTCCAGCCGGACGCGTACCTGCGCCTGCGTGACCGGGTCGACGCGGCGGGCTGCAGCACGCCGGTCATCCCCGAGGTCATGCCGGTGACCAGCGTGAAGATGCTGGAACGATTGCCTCAACTCAGTAACGCGTCGTTCCCGGATGCCCTGAAAGAGCGGATCCTCACAGCCAAGGACGATCCGGCGGCTGTACGCTCCATTGGCATCGAGTTCGCCACGGAGTTCTGCGCGAGGCTGCTGGCCGAGGGAGTCCCCGGACTGCATTTCATCACGCTGAACAACTCCACCGCGACGCTTGAAATCTACGAGAACCTGGGCCTGCACCACCCGCAGCAGGCCTAGACCGGCCGCATCGTCGTACGCCACACTGCGTAGCGGCCGCCTGGGAGAGGGGCGTACATGGGCTGGACGGTCCTCTACATCGCATTCGGCTTCGTCGCGCTGTGGCTGCTCGGCGAGGTACTGCTGCAGTACAAGGCCCGGCTGCGCTGGCGGCTGCTGGCCTTCGGCGGCTTCCTCGGGGTGGTCATCGGTGTCCTGATCCCGTCGGTGGTGGTCATCGGTCTGGGCGCGGCCGCCTTCGCCGTCGGGCAGACGTACGTCACGCTGTCGTTCCGCAGCGGCTTCGCGGCCGGCTGGGCCGTCGCCGGACGGCCGGGCTTCACCAAGCGCCGCCGGGGCGAACCCGACCGGCAGGACCCGACGCTGGAGGTCACGGACCTCCAGGCCGCGGAGAGCGGAACGTTCCCGCAGGGGGACTTCGGCAGGAGTGAGTCCTTCGGCCGGGACGAGGCCTTCGGGCACGAGGACTCGGTCTTCGGACAGCGTCCGGCGGCCGCCGCCGCGGCCACCTCCGTGTACGAGCCGCAGCCCCTGCCCGACGAGACCGGGCAGTACGGCGTCTACAGCGACGCCGCCTACGCCGCGGCCACCCAGGCGCAGGGCCAGAACCAGGATCAGGGCCAGAACCAGGATCAGGGGCAGGCGCAGGACCAGTTCGCGCAGAACTACGGGTACGACGGCGGCTACGCGAACTACGACCAGCAGCAGTACGGCTACGACACGGGGCAACAGCAGCAGTACGCCGCCTACTCCGACCCGTACATCGGCACGCAGTCCTACGACGCCGGCTCGTACGGCCAGTCCTTCGAGGGCTCGCAGCAGCAGTACGAGCAGCAAGGACAGCAGGGTTACGGGCAGGACCAGTACGCCACGGGCAACTACGCCGGCGAGACTCCGCCCGGCGGCGTCTGGGTGCCGCAGCAGCGGACCACCGAGGACCCGTACGGGGGCGAACTCCCGCCGGAGCAGCCCTACCCCTACGAGGGCGACGGGCAGCAGGGCGGCTACGACGAGCAGCAGTACCGGTACTGACCGACGGCGGTGACCGGGCCGGGCCCCGACCCGGGTCCGGTCCGGACCCGGCGCGGCGCCCGCCCCGCGGGTGTCACTGCGAGCCCCGGAAGTCCGGTCCCTCCACGATCAGCCCGGCGACCAGCGCGCCCGACATGCCCGCGTGCGGGAGTCCGCCGCCGGGATGCGCCCAGCCGCCGACCGCGAACAGGCCCGGCAGGCGCGTGGTGTTGGCGGGGTGCAGCAGCCGTCCGCCGGCCGCGGCGAGGGCCGGGGCCGGCACCGCGCCGCCGTCCGCGCCGGTCGCCTCCGTGATGTCCCGCGGTGTGCGCACCTCGTGCCACAGGACTCTGTCACGCAGGTCGTGCACGGCCCGCCCGGCATGGGTGATCATCTCTTCGGCGAGCTCCGCGAAGGCCCCGCGCGGGGCCGGGTCCGAAGCGCTGTCGCAGGCGGGCACCGTCGCCGTCAGCGTGAGCGCCTCGTGTGCGCCGTCCGGTACCGACGCGGGGTCGTCGGGCCGGGTCACGGTGACCGTGGGCCGTCCCGGCACGACGGGGCCGCCGTCGAACAGGCGGCTCAGTTCCGCCGCGCGGTCGTCCGTGTGCACCACCGTCCGGTGCGCCGCTCCCGGCGGCCGCGGGCCACGCAGCGCCAGATGGACCGTCAGCCGGCTCGGCAGCCCGCGCTGCGGGGGCACCTCGTCCACGCCGCGCGGCGCCGTCGGGGGACCGAGCCGGTCCAGCACGCCGGGCGCCACACCGGCGACCACGAAGTCCGCCTCCACGACGGTCCCGCCGGCCAGCTCCAGGCCCGCCGCACGGCCGTCCTTCTCGACGATCCGCTCGACGGCCGCCCCGAAGGTGAACTCCACCCGCCGGGCCACGCACCGCTCGTACACGGCCCGGGCCAGCTCGCGGAGGCCGCCGCGCACGTACCACACGCCGAACGCGTGCTCCATGTACGGCAGCACGGCCGCACTCGCCGGAGCCGCGCGCGGATCGAGACCGTACGCCAGCGCGTGGCTCTCCAGGAGGGCGGCGAGGCGGGGGTCCGCCAGCTCCCGGGCGGCGACCTCCGCGAGCCGGCCGGCGCTGCGGGTGCGCAGCAGGCGCCGCTGCCGCAGTGCCGGGTAGGGCTCGCGCTCGCCGAGGACCCGCCAGTCGGTCCACAGCGGCTCCTCCAGGAGCGGCCGCCGCGTCCGGTCCCAGGCCTCGCGCGCCCGGACCAGGAAGTCGCCCCAGCGCTCACCGGCGCCCGCCCCCAGGGCCTCGTCCAGGGCCGAGACGACACCCGCGCGGGAGGCGTTGGGCAGGGACACCTCCGTGCCGTCCGCGAAGACGTGCCGGGCCGCCGGGTCGACCTGGACCAGGTCGACGCAGGCCTCCAGCGGCTCCTTGCCCGTCTTGACGAACAGGTCGCGGTAGACCGCGGGCACCCGGAGCAGCGCGGGGCCGGTGTCGAAGGCGAAGCCGTCGCGCTCGAAGCGGCCCACCGCGCCGCCGTACGCCGCCGTGCGCTCGAACACCGCCACCCGGTGGCCCGCGACGGCCAGCCGGGCCGCGGCCGCCATCGCGCCCATCCCGGCGCCGATCACCACGATCCGTGCCATGTCAGGGACTGTATCGGCCGCCACCGACAGCCGGGGCCGCGGCCCCGGCCGCCGCCGGCGGCCGCCCGCCCCTGGGAGCCGGCCCGCCCGCGGAGGTCAGCCGGGCGGCGGCCCGGCCCGGCGCGCGAGCCGTCGCTCCTCGCGGCGCCGGGCCCTGCGGCGCAGGAACCGCCTGATCCGCGAGACGAGGAAAAAGAGCGCCAGCAGTCCCGTCAGCAGCAGGACGCCCGCGACGACGGCCGCGGCCCCGGGGTGGAACATCGCGAAGGTCAGGATCCCGGCGACCCCGAGATCCTCGGCGGTACTCATCACGACGTTGCTGAAGGGCTCGGGCGAAGTGTTGATCGCCATCCGCGTGCCGGCCTTGACGGTATGGCTGGCCAGGGCGGACGAGCCGCCGACCGCCCCGGCGGCCAGCTCGGACAGCGAACCGCTCTGTCCGGCCAGCAGCGCCCCGACGACGGCCCCCGACACCGGCCGGACCACGGTGTGGACGGTGTCCCACACCGAGTCCACGTACGGGATCTTGTCGGCGAAGGCCTCGCAGACGAACAGGACGCCCGCCGCGACGAGGACCTCGGGGCGCTGTAGCGACCCGGGCACCTCGTCGGTGAGCCCGGTCGCGCCGAAGAGGCCGAGGAGCAGCACCACCGCGTACGCGTTGACACCGCTGGCCCAGCCGCTGGTGAACACCAGGGGGAGTACGGACACGGACGCGATCGTAACCAGTCGGCGACGGCTCGGCCTGGGCATGAGTACGTACGGCTGAGTACGCGTACCCAGGAGGTGAGTTGAGTACGCGCACGGATGGGTGGCGGCCCGTGCGGACGGGACAGTGGTGGCACGGGAAGGGGCGCGGCTCCGGCACCGCCGACACGGGGCGGCGGAACGGTGCGGCGCCCTCCACCGCTCCTTCCGCCGAGCACTCGGCGGGAGCGAGACAAGGGGGGACCCGGGGGGACCGGAACACGGGAACCGCCGGGGGCACCACGGGGGGACGCACGGGGGTGCGAGGGGGAGATCAGGAGGGGCGCCGGTCCGGCGTGGCCCGCGGGGGACGCGGCCACGCCGGACCGGCGCCTACCCGCGTCCCGGGCGGCCCCCGCCGACCCTCCCCTGGAGCAGCAGGGACAGCGCTGCGTGAACGTCGTCCAGGGACCGCTGCGGCTGGAACGCCAGCCAGTCGAGGGCCGCCACCAGCACCATGCCGACCAGGGCCGCCGCCGTCAGCGGGGTGTCGATCTCGTCGCTCAGCTCACCGCTCGCGACGCCGTCGCGCAGGACGTCCTCGACGACCGCGACGGCCTCCTGCCTGACCACCATCAAGGTGGACTGCCAGGCCCGGTTGGTGCGCCACAGCTCCGCCACGTACAGCTGGGTGAAGGCCGGGTAGCGGTGGATGAAGACGAGGCCCGCGCGGATCATCGCGTCCAGCGCGTCGACCCTGCTGCCGCCCTCCTCGTCGGTCTTCTCGACCGCCTCCCGCAGCGAGGCGGTGAGCAGCCCCACGCCGTGCCGCAGCAGCTCCTCGAAGAGGACGGACTTGCTGGCGAAGTTGTAGTAGACCGTGCCCTTCGCCACTCCGGCACGCTCGGCGATCTCGTCCACGGTGGTCGCGGAGAAGCCCTGCTCGGCGATGAGGGTCACCGCCGCCTCGTAGAGCTTCTGCCGGGTCGCCTGTCTCCGGCCGCCGCCGCTGTCCACCGTCCTGCTGCTTTCCATGGTCCCGATTGTCACAGGCTCAGCTCCGGGTGCAGACGGTCGAGGGTCCATACCTGCCGTCGCCGCGCGGACACCGCGGTGAGCGCGAGGGCGCCCACCGCGAACGCGCCGAGCACGGCGCACGCCTGCCAGACCGGTCCCAGGCCGCCGCCCGTGATGAGCCTCCGGAGGGCGTCGACGACGTGACTCATCGGCATGAAGGGGTGGATCGCGTTGAAGAAGCCCGGGCTGGTCTGCACGGGGTACGTGCCGCCGGCGGAGGTCAGCTGCAGCATCAGGAAGGCGAGGACGAGGATGCGCCCGGCCGCTCCGAAGCGCGCGTTCAGCCACTGCACGATCGCCGCGAAACAGGCCGTCACCAGGAACAGGAAGGCCACCGTCCCGGCCGCCCGCACGGCTTCCAGGCCGATCGCCCAGTGCAGTACGGACATCAGCGCGACCGTCTGGAGCACCCCCAGGGCGGCCACCGGCAGCCAGCCCGCCAGTGTGATGCGCCAGGCGGGGGCGCCCGCGGCGAGCGCGCGCCGGTTGAGCGGCGGGATCAGCATGTAGGCGACCATCGAGCCCACCCACAGGGACAGCGGAATGAAGTACGGGGCGAAACCGGTGCCGTAGTTGGGCGCCTTGTGCAGGTCCTTCGAGGCGAGTCGCACGGGGTCGGCCATGACGCCGGTGCGCCGGTCGCGGTCCTTCTTGTCGTAGTCCGGGATCCGTCCGGCGCCGTCGTGCAGTCCGCCGGCGAGCTTCACCGAGCCGTCGGCGAGTTTGTACATGCCGCCTTCGAGGTCGTCGGCGCCCGTCCCGAGCCTGCCGATCCCGCTGTCGAGGTCGGTGGCGCCCTTCTTGGCCGTGCCGAGACCCGTGTGCAGGGTCCTGGCGCCCTTGGCGACCTTCCCGGCCCCCTTGTTCAGTTCGTCGATCTTCGAGACGGCCGTGGCGAGGTCCTCGGACAGGTGCGGTGAGCGGTCGGCCAGCGCCCGCGCCTGCTTCTCCAGGGTGCCCAGGTGCCTGTCGAGCGTCTCCAGGTCGCCGTTCCGGCCGGCCACCAGCGTGCTGACGTCGTCGGCGACCTCCGCCACGTCCGCGGCCGCGTCCTTGGCCTTCTTCAGGTCCGGGCAGGCGGCGTCGGGCAGCGGCGGGTCCTGGTCCTCGCAGCGCGCCTTGTGGACTTCGTTCAGGGTGTCGGAGGCGGCGCGGGCCCCCTCGGCGGCGGCCGGAGCCGTCCTCGCCAGCGTGTCGAGGTTGTCGCGGACGGCCGAGGCGGAGTCCGCGACCAGCCGGGCGGTGTCGCCGATCTCCTTCTCGTTGCCCTTCAGGAAGGGCCCCACCTCGTCCGCGACGCCGTCGACCTTGTCCGCGAGCCTCTGCGTGCCCTCGGAGACCTGTCGCGAGCCGTCCTCCAGGTCGGCCGCGCCCGTGTCGAGCTTCTTCAGCCCCGCGGAGAGTCTGCCGCTGCCCGCCCCGGCGTCCGCGAGACCGTCCGCGAGGTCCTTGGAGCCCTTCTTCGCCTTCCCGATCCCGCCCTTGAGGCTGTCCGCCCCCTCGGCGGCCTTCTCGGTCTTCCCGTGGATGTCGGAGAACGACACGAAGATCCGGTCGAGGAACGACCGGGACGCCTTGGTCGACGCGGCCGTGCGCACCTCGCTGAAGACCGTGCGCGAGATCTGCCCGACGATGTAGTTGTTCGCGTCGTTCGTACGCACCTGGAGGGCGCCCGTCTCCGGCGAGCCGCCCGAACTGGAGGCGACCCTGCGGCTGAAGTCGGACGGCATGGTCAGCGACAGGTAGTAATCGCCGTTCTCGACGCCCCTGCGGGCCTCGGCGGCGCTCACCTCGTGCCACTCGAACGTCTCGCTCCGGCGCAGCCCCTCGGTGATCTCGTCGCCCATCACGATCTTCTCGTGGGCGGCGGTGGCCCCCTTGTCGTCGTTGACCAGCGCCACGGGGATGCGGTCGAGGCGGCCGTACGGGTCCCAGAACGACCACAGGTAGAGGGCGCCGTAGAGCAGGGGCAGCAGCAGGAGCGCGGCCAGCGCGGCGCGCGGGAGCCTGCCCCTGCCGAACCGCCTGAGCTCAAGCGCGGCCAGCTTCGGCGTGCGCATCCACCGTCTCCTTGTCGTCGTCGTTGTCGTTGTTCCTGTCGGCGCCGGTGTCGGTGCCGGTGTCCTTGCCGTTCCGGTCGGCGGGGGCGGTGGACACCACGACCGCGTCCTCGGGAGCCTCGCTGCACACCGCGACGACGGTGGTCCCGGTCCTGGTCAGGGAGCGCAGCAGTGCCCAGGCCTCGGCCCGTTCGGCCGCCGGGAGCTTGAGGTCGGTGTCGTCGACGCCGAGCAGCAGGGGCCGGCCGATCAGGGCGAGGGCCACGGACAGGCGCAGCGCCTCCAGGCGCTCCAGGTCGCGCACGGCGGTCCTGGATCCCTTGGGCAGCGCCTCCCGGTCCAGCCCGGCGGCGGCCATCGCGCCGTCGACCCGCAGCCGTGCCTGGGCCGACCGTTCCCGGCGGGGCCGGAGCAGGCCGCGCACGGAGCCGCCGAACCGCCGTTGGAGCAGGGCCCTCTCGCGGAGGTGCTCGCCCACGGACAGGGCGGGCTCCAGGTCGGTGACGCCGGGCACATGGGCCAGGGCGCTGAACCGGCGGAGCGCCGCCATCTGCTTCGGGAGGTCGTACGAACCCACCCTCGCGCGCCCCTCGGTGGGCTTCATCCGGCCGGTGAGCGCGAGCAGCAGGCAGGTGCGGCCCGAGCCCGAGGGTCCCTCGACCGCGATCAGCGAACCGGGCTCAGCGTCCACGTCCACACCGCGGAACGCCCAGCCGCGGGGCCCTTCGAGTCCGAAGGCCTCGGCCCTGACGCCGAGTCCGTGCGGACCGTCCACAACTTTCCCCACCCGTCGGCTCCTCGAAGCGCGAAGTTTTTATACTGACTGGTCAGTGCAAAAACTACTCCGAACCTACGATCGAAGCAAAAGCGCAGGTCAGAACGGATTGTCAGTGGCATACCGCACGATAGGCACATACGGCACTCCCCGTCGGGGCGTGCTGTCACCCAGACGACAGGAGGTTCGTCATGGCCAGTTCTTCCGCAGCCGCCGCCCGCCGGCGCCGCGCCACCGGCCCTGCCCCCTCGCTGACCGGTCCGGCGAGCGACGTGCACCCCGTGCTCCGCCGTGCCACGGCCCCGCCTGCCGCCCTCGATCTGCTCGCCCAGGCCCACGCCGGCCTCGACGAGGCGTCCCTGCTGGAAACACCGAACGAGCGGTACGCGACGGCCCATCTGGCCGCCCTGCGCACCGCCGCGGCCGTGCTCGCCGCCCGGGGCCGCCCGGAGACCACCGCGAGGCGCCGCGCCAGGATACGGAGCGCCTGGGAGGTGCTCCCCGAGATAGCGCCCGAACTCGCCGAGTGGAGTGTGCTGTTCGCCTCCGGAGCCTCCCGCAGGGCACGTGCGGAAGCCGGCATCCAGGGCGCGGCCACCATCCGTGACGCCGACGACCTGCTGCGCGACGTGGCGATGTTCCTGCGCCTCGTCGAGCGCATGCTGGTGCTCCAGCCGGTCCTGCCCCAGCCGCGGCAGGACGGCGACCAGGAGGCGCGGCACACACCGGAGGCCGTCCCGGACGTGCCGGACGCGGGGTGACGGGACCAGGGCCCGGGCCGGGTCGCCCGGGCCTGTGAGGGGTCGTCGCGGGGCGGTCCGTCCGGCGCGCGAGACAGGGCACCGGGCAGGGGGCGGCAGGCAATAGAGTTGGGACGCCTGCATCTCCCCGCGCCGGACAGGGCCGGGAGGAACCACATCGCTCCGCCCTACCCGAGGCGGCGCCGCGCCGAGGAGTCAACTGCCGTGTCGGACCCGATGCGCCCGCCCGCCTCCCCCCGCCCCCCTCAGCCGGCGTCGCTGCGCTCCGACCCCTCCCGCCCCCGCGCCTCCCTCCGTACCGCCGTGGTCTGGGACGTCCTCAAGGACGCCCTGGACCGCCGGGTCAAGGCCACCGGCCGGGAGTCGCTGGACGTGCTCGACACCGGAGGCGGCAGCGGCAACTTCGCGGTGCCCGTCGCCCGCCTCGGCCACCGTGTCACCGTCGTGGACCCCAGCCCGAACGCGCTGTTCGCGCTCGAGCGCCGGGCCGCCGAGGCCGGCGTCGCCGACCGGGTCCGGGGCGTCCAGGGCGACGCGCACGGCCTCTTCGACGTCGTCGAGCGCGGCTGCCACGACGCGGTGCTGTGCCACGGCGTCCTCGAGTACATGGACGACCCCGCCGAGGGCCTGCGCAACGCGGTCGGCGCGCTGCGCCCCGAGGGCGTCCTCAGCCTGCTCGCCGCCGGCCTGGGGGGCGCCGTGCTCGCCCGGGCCCTCGCCGGTCACTTCACGGAGGCCCGCCACGCCCTGGGCGACCCGGACGGCCGCTGGGGCGAGGGCGACCCTGTTCCGCACCGCTTCACGGCCGACCAGCTCACCGCGCTGGTGCAGGACGCGGGCCTGGACGTGGGTGCCGTGCACGGCGTACGGGTCTTCGCGGACCTGGTCCCCGGCGTCCTCGTCGACACCGAGCCGGGCGCCCTGGAGGCCCTGCTCAAGCTGGAGGCGGCGGCCGCCGAGCTCGCCGCCTTCCACTCCGTCGCCACGCAGCTCCATGTGCTGGGTGAGACGCGGGAGCCCACCGAGAGGTGAGTCGCCTCCCGTGCCGCACCCCTGATCAGGGACGCGACGGCAGATGGAGTACGCCACAGGCCCCCCGATCGGGCGCCCGGAGCCGTATGATCGGGGGAGGCCGTCCGGCATGACGGGCCGGTCGCTGGGGAATCTACGCCTCAGCGGATCGGATCACCATGGCGGGTTCCGGTTGGCGAATTGGCGCAGAGGGGCGGGTTTCACGGGGGCGATTCCCTGCCTATCCTGAAGGGGACCCCCGGTCGCCCCGGCGACTGCACGATGAGGAGGACGCCGTGCCGCTCTCGGAGCACGAGCAGCGAATGCTCGAGCAGATGGAGCGAGCGCTGTACGCCGAAGATCCCAAGTTCGCGACAGCGCTTGAGGGAAGCGGGCTGCGTACGTACACCCGGCGACGGGTCTACCAGGCGGTCGCGGGCTTCCTCGTAGGTATCGCGCTCCTCATGGCCGGAATGGTCGCACAGCAGATCTGGGTCAGCGTGGTGGGTTTTCTCGTCATGCTGGGCTGCGCGGTGCTCGCCGTCACCGGTTGGCGCAAGGCCCCCAAGCCGGGTGAACAGCCCGCGCAGGGCGCGCCGGGTGCTCCGCAGGCCAGCGGTCGGGGCCGGCAGAAGCGCTCCATGATGGACCGCATCGAACAGCGCTGGCAACGGCGCCGTGACGAGCAGGGCGGTCAGTAGCCCACCGGCTCCCGTCCGGCAGACGTAGGCCCGGACGGACACAGGCGCAGACAGGGGCGGCCACCGACAGGTGACCGCCCCTTCGGCGTACCCGGCCGCCGGCCGCGTCACCCGTCGCCGGGGCCCCCGGCGACGGGCAGCAGCGGGGGGCGTCCACCCGGACCGGGTGGACGCCCCCCGCTGCTCGGCCGGCGGTACGGCTCAGCCGCTGCCCTGCCCCGACGGGCGGCGTACGAGCGCCGCCCAGCGGGCCGCCACCCGGGACTTCAGCGCGATCCAGCGGTCGGAGGCCGCCCACACCACCCGTACGGCCGAGCGCGGCGCGAGCAGTGCGCGCAGGCGCGTACCGCGGCCGGCCGTGGCGCGCAGGCCCGCGTTCATCCGGCGCACGTCATCGCCCAGGCCCGGGGTCGGCCGGGGATGCGGCGAGTACAGGACCTGCTCCACCGCGTCGGCGACCCGGTGGACGGAGGCCGCGGCCTCCGGATCGAGGTGCCCGATGCGGACGATCCGCGCCGCCGCCTTGCGCGGCGTCTGCGACTCGTCGGGCGCGATACCGAAGTCCCACGCCGTGTCCCCGACCTCCTGCCAGGCCCCCAGCGTGGCGGCCGTGGCATCCGCCTCGATCCGGCTGTGCGAACCGGGCCGCGAGTCCCCTGCCTCCTGCCAGGCCCCCGGCGCGGTGCCCGCCCCGGCCCGGGCGTGCGAACCGAGCCGTATCGACCGGGTCCGCATCCGCCACAGCAACGGCAGCAGCGGCACCGCGAGCACGGCGAGTCCGGCCAGGGTGAGCACGAGGATCAGGAACCACGGCGGATCGTCGTCGGTCGCCCCGAACGCCGCCTGCGGCGACTCGCTGCCGCAGGGCTGCTCCAGCTTCTTCTCCGCCGCCGTGCAGCTGTCGCTGCTCGACGGCGCGGCGGACGGCTCCGTGGACGAGGACCGCGACGGCACGTCCGGGTCGGGGACCGTCGTGCCGGGCGTGTCCGTCCGGGTGTACTCCGGAACGGTGCCGCGGTTGGGCGTCGGCTCGAAGCGGGTCCAGCCCACGCCCTCGAAGTACAGCTCGGGCCAGGCGTGCGCGTCCCGCAGTCCCACCGAGTTCGTACCGTCCGCCTGGGGCGAACCGGGGGTGAAGCCCACCGCGACCCGGGCCGGGATGCCCAGCGTGCGGGCCATGGAGGCCATCGCGAAGGAGAAGTGGACGCAGAACCCCTGCTTGTCCCGCAGGAAGCGCGCTATGGCCTGGGACCCGCTGCCGACCTGCACCTCGGTGTCGTAGGTGAAGCCGCCCTCCAGGGCGAACCAGTCCTGCAGCGCCACCGCGCGCTCGTAGTCGTTGTCGGCGTCCGCGGTGACGTCCCGCGCCGTCCGGGCCACCACCGGCGGCAGCGAGCCGGGCACCCTGGTGAACTCGCGCTTGAGCACCTCGGGCGCCTCGGGCGCGTTCGCCAGCTGGTCGGCGGTCGGCTGCACGATCAGGCTCTTGACCGTGTACTCCTGGCCGCGCGTGGTCTGCCCGTGGTCGCCGACCAGCGTGCGGCCCACGGGCTCGAACCGCCACTTGCCGCCGATGCCCACCTGGCCGGCCGGATAGGGCATCGGCAGCCAGTCCTGCGCGTACCAGTCGGCCGCCGAGATCCTCGTCTGGATCTCGGTGCGCCGGACGTCGTCACCGAGGCCGGGCGGCGTCGGGAACGACCCGGGCACGTCCTCGACGTGGCGCTTGGCCGGCTTCCAGGCCGTGCCGTCGAACTCGTCGAGCGAGACGATCCGCAGGTAGAGGTCCTGCGTCTCCTCGGAGTTGGTGCGGTAGGACATGACCTCGCGGTCCTCGTCCACGTTCAGGCTGTCGCGCAGCGAGACCAGCGGGTTCACCGCGGAGATCGTGCCGCCGCCCCCCGAACCCGTGCCGACCCCGGTCCCCGCGGTGCCCAGCAGCCCGCCGTCGAGCGCGGGCAGGGCCAGCGGTACGACCAGCGAGATGCCGAGGGCGACGGCGCCGATGCGCCGGCCCGTGCGGACCGGCGCGAGGGCGTTCTCCGAAGGGTCCGCGCCCGGTGCGCGGGGTCCGCCGCCGAAGACCCGGCCCCACTGCGAGAGCCGGTCACGTCCCTCGGCCAGCAGCAGCACCAGGTAGCCGGTGGCCGCCAGCAGGAACCAGACCCAGCCGGCGGCGCCGTCCGCGAGCCCGGCGGCGACCGAGTACAGCGCGAGCAGCGGCAGTCCGGCGGGCGCCGCGCTGCGGAACGTCACCGCGAGCGCGTCCACCGCGAGGCCGATCACCACGACGCCGCCGACCATCATCAGGCGGATGCCGTCGGAGAGCGGCGCCGGGATCGAGTACCGCCCGACGTCGTCCGTGCCGGCCTGCAGCAGATCGCCGAAGTGGCGGAAGACGTCGGGACCGGGGACCAGCCCGGCGACGGCCTGCTCCCGGGCGAAGGACAGGGTCAGCAGCGCCAGGGTGACCAGCGCCTGCACCGCGATCGTCAGCGGCCGGGCGAGCGGCACCCGGCGGGCCGCCGCGCCCACCCCGGTCTGTATCGCGAGCAGGAACGCGGCCTGCAGGAACCAGGTCGCCGGATCGACCAGCGGCAGCAGTGCGCAGGACGCCATCAGCGTCGCCGCCATGGCGCACAGCGCCAGTCGCGCACGCCCGCTCACGCGGCACCGCCCCCCGCCGTGCCGCCCGCCGGGGCGACCCCGTTGCGCTGCCGGTCCGCCTCCCGCCACAGGTCGCCGAGACCGGTGCCCGGCGGAACGGCCAGCGCGGTCCAGCCCGCCTCACGCAGCATCCGAAGCCGCTCCTCGCATCGTTCGTCGGCGGCGCCCCGCACCCATGCCCCGCTGTCCAGCAGGAAGGCGACCGCCCCGCCGCTGCGCTGGCGCATCCTGGCGAGCACCGTCGCCTGTTCCTCGTCCAGGTCGCCGAGGAAGGCGACCAGCAGTCCTTCGTTGCCGCCGCGCAGCACGTCGTACGCCCGCGACAGGCCCGTACCGTCGGAGTGGTCGACCACCGCGAGGGTGTCCATCATCAGTCCCGCCGCGTCCGCCGACTCCTGGCCGGCCCCGGCGAACCCGTCGGGGCCCTCGCCCGGCACCGAGGTGCCGGTGTCGGTCAGCAGCCGGACGGAGAAGCCCCGTTCCAGCATGTGCACCAGCGTGGAGGCGGTGCCGGAGACGGCCCACTCGAAGGCCGAGTCGGGGCCCGCGCCGTCGAAGGCGATGCCCCGGGTGTCCAGGAGCACCGTGCAGCGGGCCCGCTGGGGCTGCTCCTCGCGGCGCACCATCAGCTCGCCGTACCGGGCGGTCAGACGCCAGTGGACGCGACGCAGGTCGTCGCCGTAGCGGTACCCGCGCGGGATCACGTCGTCCTCGCC
This sequence comes from Streptomyces sp. V3I8, assembly GCF_030817535.1. NCBI lineage: Bacteria > Bacillati > Actinomycetota > Actinomycetes > Kitasatosporales > Streptomycetaceae > Streptomyces > Streptomyces sp. V3I8. Next base: position 6,423,718 of record NZ_JAUSZL010000002.1, read on the forward strand.
GGCCAGCGCGAGCGAGCGGTGCCGCCCGTCGCCGTACCCCTTCGCCTCGCCGGTCAGCCGCACCGGCGGCAGGGGCTCCACACGCGGGACGACGGTGAGGGTGTCGTACGTCGAGAAGGCGCGGGTCAGCTCGCACATCCCGAAGGGGTCGCTGAGCCGCAGCTGCAGCGGGCCCAGCGGATAGCGGCCGCGCAGGTCCGAGCGCACCCGGTACGACACCTCGCGCCGGCCGCCCGCCTCGACCCGGTCGAGCACGAAGCGGGGCCGCGGCCCCAGCACGTACGGCACCCGGTCCTGGAGCATCAGCAGACCGGTGGGCAGCCGCGAGACGTTGTCCATCCGCAGATGGACGCGCGCCTCGGAACCCGCCGGAACCCGCCCGGGGGTGAGCCGGCGGCTGCCGGAGACCCGGTAGCGCGTGCGGTACAGCACGGCCGCGCAGACCAGCGGCAGTACGGCCAGCAGCAGCCCGACCCGGAGCAGGTCGCTCTGCCCCAGCACGTACGCGCAGACGGCGGCCGCGATGCCGGCGGCCAGGAACGACCGCCCGCGCGTGGTGAGCCCGGCGAGAGCCGTGCGCAGTCCGCCCTTGTCCTCCTCGGCCGTCGCTGCGGGCATCCCCCCGGTGGACATCACCGCCTCCGCGGCGGCTGCTCGCCGAAGAAGGACGCGCTCCGGCCCATCGCCGGACCCCCCGGTGCCGGGGGCGCGGACGGCACGGCCGTGCGCTGGAGGATCTCCAGGACGACCTGCTCGGCCGTACGGCGGTTCAACTGGGCCTGCGCGGTGGGCAGCAGCCGGTGCGCCAGGACCGCCACGGCGAGGGCCTGGATGTCGTCCGGCAGGGCGTAGTCCCGGCCGCTGAGGGCGGCGGAGGCCTTCGCGGCGCGCAGCAGGTGCAGCGTGGCGCGCGGCGAGGCGCCGAGTCTCAGGTCCGGGTGGTTGCGCGTGGCGCCCACCAGGTCCACCGCGTACCGGCGGACCGGGTCGGCGACGTGGACCGTGCGGACCGCGTCGATGAGCTTCACGATCTCGTGCGCGTGCGCCACCGGCTGGAGGTCGTCCAGCGGGGAGACCCCGCCGTGGATGTCGAGCATCTGCAACTCGGCCTCGGCGCTGGGGTAGCCGATGGAGACCCGGGCCATGAAACGGTCGCGCTGCGCCTCCGGCAGCGGGTAGGTGCCCTCCATCTCGACCGGGTTCTGCGTGGCCACCACCATGAAGGGGCTGGGCAGCTCGTAGGTCTGCCCGTCGATGGTGACCTGGCGCTCCTCCATGGACTCCAGGAGCGCCGACTGCGTCTTCGGCGAGGCGCGGTTGATCTCGTCGCCGATCACGATCTGCGCGAAGATCGCGCCCGGCTTGAACTCGAAGTCCCGGTTCTGCTGGTCCCAGATGGACACACCCGTGATGTCCGAGGGCAGCAGGTCGGGCGTGAACTGAATACGCCGCACCGAGCAGTCGATGGACCGCGCCAGTGCCTTGGCCAGCATGGTCTTGCCGACGCCGGGGACATCCTCGATCAGAAGATGCCCCTCGGCGAGCAGCACGGTCAGCGAAAGCCGTACGACCTCAGGCTTGCCCTCGATCACTTCCTCCACCGAACTGCGGACTCTCTCCGCAGTGGCGGTCAGATCTGTGAGGCTCGCTCGATCGTCATAGGTCGTCACCCGGCCCTCCTCGGCCCGTTCTTTCTCCGGGCCGACGCGCTGCGATGCGGACCGGCCCACCCCGAACACGGACGCCACGCGGGAAAAGTTCCGCGCGACGCCACACACGCATTCTTGTTGCCGTTACCGGTTCGTGTCACTCGCCTGTGGATAACTGGCCGTGATATGTCGGGTCTTGCGGTTTTTGGACGGGTCGAACCGGCGTCAGGTGGGGTCTATCTCACGCAGCAGGCCCGTCTTCACGTCGAACACGAAACCACGTACGTCGTCCGAGTGGAGAAGGAACGGTGAGGTCCGCACGCGCTGCATGGACTGCCGTACGTCCTGTTCGACGTCCCGGAAGGCCTCGACCGCCCACGCGGGGCGCTGGCCGACCTCCATCTCCAGGTCGTGGCGGAACTCCTCGGTGAGGGACTCCAGGCCGCAGCCGGTGTGATGGATGAGCACGACGCTGCGGGTGCCGAGCGCGCGCTGGCTGATGGTGAGGGAGCGGATCACGTCGTCGGTGACGACGCCGCCCGCGTTGCGGATGGTGTGACAGTCGCCGAGTTCCAGGCCCAGTGCGTCGTGCAGGTCGAGACGGGCGTCCATGCAGGCCACGACCGCGACGCGCAGCACCGGCCGGGCGTCCATGCCGGGGTCGGCGAACGCGGCGGCGTACCGCTCGTTGGCCTCGACCAGCCGGTCCGTCACGCTGCCGGATCGGGATATGGCGTCTTCGGGTTCGGTGGGAACGGATGCGGAAGTCGTCATACCCATGACGGTAAGGGGCGCACGCTGTCCCGGCCTGCTGTGAGTCGGTACAAAGAACACCAATGATCGTTGTGGTGAGGTAACCCACAAGGGTGGACCGAGTGCGCCCGTACGAGTGAATATCGCCGATTTGCCGCTTGATCGGCGGGGAGAGCCACGACGCGCAGGCCGGTTCATTGACCGCGCGACACCGTGGACTAAAGTGACGCGAAGCGGGAGGCGAGACGGCCTCCCTGCTGGACTGCCACCCCCGACGGGCCCCGGCGACCGTGCCGGCGGCGGCAGGGCGGGGACCCGGCGGTGCGTACCGGCCGAGCCGGACCTGAGAGGGCCCCCTTGAGCAACAGTCGACATGTCCCGGTGATGCTCCAGCGGTGCCTGGACGTGCTGGCCCCCGCACTGGAGCGGCCGGGAGCCGTGGTCGTCGACTGCACCCTCGGTCTGGGCGGCCACAGCGAGGCCCTGCTCACCCGGTTCCCCGAGGCGCGCCTGGTCGCCCTGGACCGCGACAAGGAGGCCCTGCGCCTCTCCGGGGAGAGACTCGCGCCCTTCGGCGACCGGGCCACGCTGGTGCACGCGGTCTACGACGAGCTGCCCGACGTGCTCGACCGCCTGGGCCTCCCGAGTGTCCAGGGCGTCCTGTTCGACCTCGGCGTCTCCTCCATGCAGCTCGACGAGGCCGACCGCGGCTTCGCCTACGCCCAGGACGCGCCGCTCGACATGCGCATGGACCAGACGACCGGCATCGGCGCGGCCGAGGTGCTCAACACCTACCCGCCCGGCGAACTGGTCAGGATCCTGCGGGCGTACGGCGAGGAGAAGCAGGCCAAGCGGATCGTGTCCGCGGTCGTGCGCGAGCGCGACAAGGAGCCCTTCACCAACAGCGCGCGCCTGGTCGAACTGATCCGCGACTCCCTGCCGCAGGCGGCCAAGCGCACCGGCGGCAACCCCGCCAAGCGGACGTTCCAGGCGCTGCGCATCGAGGTGAACGGCGAACTCACCGTCCTGGAGAGGGCCGTTCCCGCCGCGGTGAAGGCGCTCGCCGTCGGGGGCCGGATCGCCGTGCTGTCGTACCACTCCCTGGAGGACCGCCTGGTGAAGCAGGTGTTCGCGGCGGGTGCCGCCGTCACCGCGCCGCCCGGACTGCCGGTCGTCCCCGAGCGCTATCAGCCCCGGCTCAAGCTGCTCACCCGCGGAGCCGAACTTCCCACCGAGGAAGAGATCGCGCAGAACCGGCGGGCCGCCCCCGCGCGGCTGCGCGGGGCCGAACGGATCCGGGAGGACGCCGAGTGAACGCAAGGGCGCGTGAGGTGGACGGCCGAACCCACCGGCCACCCGGGGCCGGGCCCCGGACCCGGGTGCCGCGGACCCGAGCCCACCTGGAGGGCGGGTGAACAGCAGACCCGAACTGCGGGGGCGGGCGGCCCGGCTCGCGCGGCTCTTCCCGACCGGCTCCGGACAGGCCGCGCGTACGCCCTTCGTGCTGCTGGTCGTCCTGCTGCTCGGCGGCGGTCTCATCGGGCTGCTGGTGCTGAACTCCGCGCTCAGCGAGGGTTCGTTCCAGCTCGACGACCTCCAGAAGGACACCAAGAGCCTCACCGACGAGGAACAGGCGCTCCAGCGGGACGTGGACGCCTACTCCGCGCCCGACGCCCTCCAGCGCCGCGCCCGCGAGCTCGGCATGGTGCCCGGCGGCGACCCCGCCTTCCTCAACCCCGACGGCACGGTCCTCGGCGTACCCGGCGCGGCCGCCGAGCAGTCGTCCCTGACCGTGGTCCGTCCGCCCGGGGCGTTCGCCCCCGGACCGGCTCCGGCCCCCGCCGAACCGCTGCCGTCCACAGGCCCGCTGCCGTCCACCGGGACCCCGATGAGCGGCGGCATTCCGGATCCCGCCCCGGATCCCGCCCCGGATCCCGTGGCAGGAACCAGCACGGAACCCGTCCCGCAGTCCACGACGGCCTCCACGACCCCCGGCAGGTGACGGAAGTGTCCGACAGGGAACCCCCGCGCCGCCGGGTGCCCGCGCCCGCCCGCTCCCAGAAGCCCGGCGGGCCCGTGCGGTCCGGCCGCCCCGTGAAGCCCGGCGGGCCCCGGCGCCCGGGCCCCGGCGCCCGGCCCGCACGCCGCCCCGCTCCGCCCCGCGCCAAGAGCCCGCGCGTCATCCGGCTCGGCAGCCCCCGCCCGCGGCTGCGCCTGGTCAGCCTCGCCCTGGCCCTCGTGCTGACCGCCTTCGTCGTACGGCTCCTGCAGGTGCAGGCGGTCGACGCGAGCGAGTACACCGCCAAGGCCGAGAAGAACCGGTACCTCAGCCGCACCCTGGCCGCCGAGCGCGGCGGGATCACCGACCGCAACGGCGTCGACCTGGCCATCAGCGTGGACGCGAACGACATCACCGCCGACCCCACCCTGTTCACGCGGAAGGCGACGGAGACCGACGACGCCCCCGAGCAGGCCGCCGCCCTGCTCGGCCCGATCCTCGACAAGGACCCCGGCGACCTCGCCAAGAAGCTGCGGACCGGGAACACCCGCTACGTGGTGCTCGCCCGTCGGCAGACCCCGCAGGTCTGGACGCAGATCAAGGACCTGAAGAGCACCCTCGCCGAGAAGGCGGGCGAGGGCGGGCCCGCGAACATCCTGGCGGGCGTCCTCCAGGAGCCCAGCAGCAAGCGGATCTACCCGAACGGTGAGCTCGGCGCCGGGATACTGGGCTGGGTCAACGCCGACGGCAAGGGCGGCGGCGGCATCGAACAGCAGCTCGACGGCAAGCTGTCCGGCAAGGACGGCGAGATCCGCTACGCCCAGTCCGGCGGACGGCAGGTGCCGACCGCAGGCTCCACCGAGAAGCCCGCGGTGGCCGGCTCCGACGTCGAGCTGACGATCGACCGGGACATCCAGTGGGCCGCGCAGAACGCCATCGCCGAGCAGGTCGAGAAGTCCGGGGCGGACCGCGGGTACGTCATGGTGCAGGACAACCGCACCGGCGAGATCCTCGCGATGGCCAACGCCCCCGGCTTCGACCCGAACGACCTGTCCGAGGCCGACGGGAGCGCCCTGCACAACTGGAGCCTGGAGGACGCCTACGAGCCGGGCTCCACCGCCAAGGTCATGTCGATGGCCGCCGTCCTGGAGGAGGGCGCCGCCACCCCCGCCACGCACGTCACCGTGCCCAACCGGCTGCACCGCGGCGACCGGCTCTTCCGCGACGACATCGACCACCCGACCTGGTACCTGACGCTCAACGGCGTCCTCGCCAAGTCCAGCAACATCGGCACCATCCTGGCCACCGGCCAGCTCGGCAAGACGCAGAAGGAGGCCAACCGGGTCCTCCACTCGTACCTGCGCAAGTTCGGCATCGGCGGCTACACGGGCCTCGGCTTCCCCGGCGAGACGAAGGGCATCCTCGCCCCCGCCGACCAGTGGTCGACCTCCCAGCAGTACACGATCCCCTTCGGCCAGGGCGTGTCCGTCAACGCGATGCAGGCGGCCTCCGTCTACTCGACGATCGCCAACGGCGGCGTGCGCGTGGAACCGACCCTCGTCCGCGGCACCAAGGGGGCCGACGGACACTTCACCCCGGCACCCGAGGCGAAGAGGACGAGGGTCGTCAGCGAGAAGACCGCGAAGACCCTCGCACAGATGCTGGAGTCCGTCGTGGACGACGAGGAGGGCACCGGCACCAAGGCGCGCATCCCCGGCTACCGCGTCGCGGGCAAGACCGGCACGGCCAACCGCGTGGATCCGGCCACCGGCCGCTACCACGGGTACACCTCGTCCTTCGCGGGGTTCGCGCCCGCGGACAACCCCCGCGTCACCGTGTACTGCGCCATCCAGAACGCCACCGAGGGCAGTTACTTCGGCGGCCAGATCTGCGGGCCCGTCTACAAGGAAGTCCTGGAATTCGCACTGAAGACCCTCCAGGTGCCGCCCACCGGGAACCCGGCGGCCAGACTCCCCGTCACCTTCACCCCCTGACCGGCACCGATCAGGCCCCGACCGGCGCCTCGTCACCGCCCGCGACACCGACCAGGAACCACCTAGTGAAAACGATCACTCCCGACTCCGGCGACGACGGTTCGCCGTCCGTCCCGCCGCGCCCCTCGCTTCGCTCCGGCGGGGGTGTGCCCGGTACGCTCACCGCCGTGCCACACGCCGATCAGTCCCGAACCACCCAGAAGGGCGTCCCTGTGACCTATCCGGGGCCTCCGCGACCGGTCCAGAACTCCGCCACACCCCTCGCGGAGCTGGCCGGTCAGCTGGGCGCGGAGCGTCCGGAGGGCGCCACGGGCGCCGTCGGGGTCACGGGCATCACCCATGACTCCCGCGCGGTGCGCCCGGGCGACGTCTACGCCGCGCTGCCCGGAGCCCGGGTGCACGGCGCCGACTTCGTGACCCAGGCGGCCGGCCTCGGCGCCGCCGCCGTGCTGACCGACCCGACCGGGGCCGACCGGGCCCGGGCCACCGGCCTGCCGGTCCTCGTGGTCGACGACCCGCGCGCGCGGATGGGCGAGCTGGCCGCCTCCATCTACGGCCACCCCGGCCGCGACCTCCTCCAGATCGGCATCACCGGCACGTCCGGCAAGACCACGACGGCGTACCTCGTCGAAGGCGGTCTCCGGGGCATCCGCAGCACCGGACTCATCGGCACCGTGGAGATGCGCATCGGCGACGAGCGCATCAAGTCGGAGCGCACCACCCCCGAGGCCACCGACCTGCAGGCGCTGTTCGCGGTCATGCGCGAGCGGGGCGTCGAGGCGGTCGCCATGGAGGTCTCCAGCCACGCCCTGGTCCTCGGCCGCGTCGACGGCTGCGTCTTCGACATCGCGGTCTTCAACAACCTGAGCCCGGAACACATGGAGTTCCACTCGGACATGGAGGACTACTTCCAGGCCAAGGCGCGGCTGTTCGCACCGGAACGCAGCAGGCTCGGTGTGGTCAACCTCGACGACGAGTACGGACGCAGGCTCGTCGAGGAGGCCGGCGTCCCGGTGGTGACCTTCTCCGCCGAGGGGCACCCCGACGCCGACTGGCGCGCCGAGGACGTGCGGGTCGGCCCGATGGACTCGGCCTTCGTCGCGGTCGGCCCGAAGGGCGAGCGGATCACCGCCAGGTCGCCGCTCGCGGGCCCCTTCAACGTGGCCAACACCCTCGCCGCGATCGTCGCCCTCGCCGTCGCCGGGATCGACCCGCAGACCGCCGCCGACGGCATCGCCGCCGTCCCCGGCGTGCCGGGCCGCCTGGAGCGCGTGGACGCCGGACAGCCGTACCTTGCGGTCGTCGACTACGCGCACAAGACCGACGCCGTGGAGTCCGTCCTGCGGGCCCTGCGCAAGGTCACCGAGGGCCGGCTGCACATCGTCCTCGGCTGCGGCGGCGACCGGGACCGGACCAAGCGCAAGCCGATGGGCGCCGCCGCGGCCCGGCTCGCCGACACCGCCGTCCTCACCTCGGACAACCCCCGCGGCGAGGACCCCCTCGCCATCCTCGCCACGATGCTGGCGGGCGCCGCCGAGGTGCCGGCGCACGAGCGCGGAGAGGTCCAGGTCTTCGAGGACCGGGCCGCCGCGATCGCCGCGGCCGTCGCCCGCGCCCGGCCCGGCGACACCGTCCTGATCGCGGGCAAGGGCCATGAACAGGGCCAGGACGTCGCCGGGGTGGTCCGTCCCTTCGACGACCGCCAGGTGCTCCGCGCAGCTATCCAGAAGACCCAGGGATGAATTTGTGATCGCCCTCTCCCTCGCCGAGATCGCCTCAGTCACCGGCGGGCAGACGCACGACATACCGGATCCGTCGGTGCAGGTCACCGGACAGGTCGTCAGGGACTCCCGGGAGGTGGAGCCGGGCAGCCTCTTCGTCGCCTTCGCGGGCGAGCGCGCGGACGGCCACGACTTCGCCGCGGACGTCGTCGCGGCCGGTGCCGCGGCCGTCCTGGCCTCCCGGCCCGTCGGCGTCCCCGCGATCGTCGTGGACGACGTCCAGCGGGCCCTCGGCGCCCTCGCCCGCCACGTCGTGCGACGGCTCGGCGCGACCCTCGTCGCCCTCACCGGCTCCGCGGGCAAGACCAGCACCAAGGACCTGATCGCGCAGGTGCTCCGCAGCAAGGCGCCGACGGTCTTCACGCCCGGCTCCCTCAACAACGAGATCGGGCTGCCGCTCACCGCGCTCAGCGCCACCGAGGAGACCCGCTTCCTCGTCCTGGAGATGGGCGCCCGCGGGATCGGCCACATCCGCCACCTCACGGACCTGACGCCCCCGCGGATCGGCCTCGTCCTCAACGTCGGCACCGCCCACATCGGCGAGTTCGGCGGCCGCGAGCAGATCGCGCAGGCCAAGGGCGAGCTGGTGGAGGCACTGCCCCCGGCCGAGGAGGGCGGCGTCGCCGTCCTGAACGCCGACGACCCCCTCGTCCGCGCCATGGCCTCGCGCACGAAAGCACGCGTGATCCTCTTCGGGGAGTCCGACGAAGCGGACGTACGGGCCGAGAACGTACGGCTCACCGGGAGCGGACAGCCTTCGTTCAGGCTTCACACACCCTCCGGGTGCAGTGAGGTGACCATGCGCCTGTACGGTGAGCACCACGTGTCGAACGCGCTCGCCGCCGCCGCCGTCGCCCATGAGCTGGGCCTGTCCGCAGACGAGATCGCCACCGCGCTCTCCGAGGCGGGCACCCTCTCCCGTTGGCGGATGGAGGTCACCGAGCGCCCGGACGGCGTGACGATCGTCAACGACGCCTACAACGCGAACCCCGAGTCCATGCGAGCCGCCCTGCGCGCGCTCGCGGCCATGGGCAAGGGGCGGCGGACCTGGGCGGTGCTCGGCCCGATGGCCGAGCTCGGGGACGAGGCGCTCGCCGAGCACGACGCGGTCGGGCGGCTCGCCGTCCGGCTCAACGTCAGCAAGCTCGTCGCGGTCGGGGGCAGGGAAGCGTCCTGGCTGCAACTGGGCGCATATAACGAGGGTTCGTGGGGTGAGGAGTCGGTGCACGTGTCCGACGCACAGTCGGCGGTCGACCTGTTGCGCAGTCAGCTGCGCCCGGGAGACGTCGTACTCGTGAAGGCGTCCCGGTCGGTCGGTCTCGAGCGGGTCGCGCAGGCGCTGGTCGAGGGCACCGAGGGTGAGGTCGCCGTCCGATGATGAATCAGATCCTGTTCGCGGGAGTCATCGGCCTCTTCCTGACTCTCATCGGCACCCCCCTCCTCATCAAGCTGCTGGCCCGCAAGGGCTACGGCCAGTACATCCGCGACGACGGCCCGCGCGAGCACCACGCCAAGCGCGGTACGCCGACCATGGGTGGCATCGCCTTCATCCTGGCCACGCTGCTGGCGTACTTCCTCAGCAAGGTGATCACGGGGAAGCCGCCGACGTTCTCCGGACTGCTGGTGCTCGGCCTGATGACGGGCATGGGCGTGGTCGGCTTCCTCGACGACTACATCAAGATCGTCAAGCGGCGCTCGCTCGGTCTGCGGGCCAAGGCGAAGATGGCCGGCCAGCTGATCGTCGGCATCGCCTTCGCGGTCCTCGCGCTCCAGTTCGCGGACAACCGCAACAACACCCCGGCCTCCACCAGGCTCTCCTTCGTGCAGGACTTCGGCTGGTCCATCGGCCCGGTGCTGTTCGTGGTCTGGGCGCTGTTCATGATCCTCGCGATGTCGAACGGCGTGAACCTGACGGACGGCCTGGACGGCCTGGCCACCGGCGCCGCCACCATGGTCTTCGGCGCCTACACCTTCATCGGCGTCTGGCAGTTCCAGGAGTCCTGCGCCAACGCGCAGACCCTCACCAACCCCGGCGCCTGTTACGAGGTCAGGGATCCGCTCGACCTCGCGGTCGTCGCGGCCGCCCTCATGGGCTCCTGCTTCGGCTTCCTGTGGTGGAACACCTCACCCGCCAAGATCTTCATGGGGGACACCGGTTCCCTGGCGCTCGGCGGCGCGCTCGCAGGTCTGGCGATCTGCTCCCGCACGGAGATCCTGGTCGCCCTGCTCGGCGGCCTCTTCGTCCTCATCACCATGTCGGTGGTCATCCAGGTCGGCTCCTTCAAACTGACCGGCAAACGCGTCTTCCGGATGGCACCGCTGCAGCACCACTTCGAACTCAAGGGGTGGTCCGAAGTCCTTGTCGTGGTCCGCTTCTGGATCATCCAGGGCATGTGCGTCATCGTCGGACTGGGCCTCTTCTACGCCGGATGGGCAGCCAAGAAGTGACGACCGCCTCCGCCTGGCAGGGCATGAACGTCACCGTCGCCGGCCTCGGCGTGAGCGGCATCAGCGCCGCCCGCGCCCTGGCCGGCCTCGGCGCGTCGGTCACGGTCGTCGACGGCGGCGACTCCCCGGCGCACCGGGAACGGGCCGTCCCCCTCGAACAGCAGGGCATCGCGGTACGCCTCGCGGACGCGGACACGCTGCCCGGGGGCACCGACCTGGTGGTCACCTCGCCGGGCTGGAAGCCGGACAGCCCGCTCTTCCGGGCCGCCGCGGAGGCGGGCGTGGACGTCGTGGGCGACGTCGAGATCGCCTGGCGCCTGCGCGGCCACGACGGCAGGAAGGCCGCCCCCTGGCTGGCGGTCACCGGCACCAACGGCAAGACCACCACGACCCGGATGCTCGCCTCGATCCTGGCCGCCGCGGGCCTGCGCACGGCCGCGGTGGGCAACATCGGCACGCCGATCGTCGACGTCGTCCTGGGCACCGACGAGGCGTACGCCGACCTCGACGTGCTCGCCGTGGAGCTGTCCAGCTACCAGCTGCACTGGGCGCCCTCCCTGCGCGCCCACTCCGCGGCCGTCCTGAACCTCGCCCCGGACCACCTCGACTGGCACGGCTCCATGGAGGCGTACGCCGCCGACAAGGGCCGTGTCTACGAGGGGAATCAGGTCGCCTGCGTCTACAACGCGGCCGACAGGGCCACCGAGGACCTGGTGCGCGCGGCGGACGTCGAGGAGGGCTGCCGGGCCGTCGGCTTCACGCTCGGCGCCCCCGGCCCCTCCCAACTCGGCGTCGTGGACGGCATCCTGGTCGACCGCGCCTTCGTCGAGGACCGGCACAGGCAGGCCCAGGAACTCGCCGAGATCGCGGACGTCCGCCCGCCGGCCCCGCACAACATCGCCAACGCCCTCGCGGCGGCGGCCCTGGCCCGCGCCTTCGGCGTGCCCGCGAAGGCCGTACGCGACGGGCTGCGGGCCTTCAGGCCCGACGCCCACCGCATCGAGCACGTCGCGGACGTGAACGGCGTCGCCTACGTCGACGACTCCAAGGCCACCAACACACACGCGGCACAAGCCTCGTTGGCGGCCTACGAGTCGATCGTGTGGATCGCGGGCGGCCTCGCCAAGGGCGCGACCTTCGACGAACTCGTCGCCGGGTCGGCGAAGCGGCTGCGGGGTGCCGTACTCTTCGGCGCGGACCGGGCCCTCGTCCGCGAAGCCCTCGCGCGACACGCCCCCGAGGTACCGGTGGTCGACCTCGACCGGACCGACACTGGGGCGATGACCGCGGCGGTTCAGGAGGCGGCCCGGCTGGCCCGCGCCGGCGACACGGTGCTCCTGGCGCCGGCCTGTGCCTCCATGGACATGTTCACCAACTACAACCAGCGCGGTGACATGTTCGCGGAAGCAGTCCGCGAACTCGGCGCCGCGGACGCCTGACGGCAGGCCCTGGGCCGGCCCGGGCGCCCGGGATCCTTGGGAGCGACGCGTGACGTCATCGTGGTCGGTGTACCGACGCAGGTCTTCTGCCGGCGGCACGGCGCCGTGCCGCCCCGGCGCCCGCCCCGTGCGCCTGAGGCCGCCGGGGCCCGGTGAGCCCCCGGCGGGGCGCCCGCCCGCCCCGAGGGAGGCCCGCCGTGCCCGCTAGCCGCACAGGACGCCCTCCCGTCCAGCGCGCCCCCCGGCGACCCCCGGGGCCCCGCCCTCCGCGCGACAACGCCGTGAGCCGCCTCTACGGCCGCGCACGCCGTGCCTGGGACCGGCCCCTGACCGCGTACTACCTGATCCTCGGCGGCAGCCTGCTGATCACCGTGCTCGGGCTGGTGATGGTCTACTCGGCCTCGCAGATCACCGCGCTCCAGCTGTCGCTGCCGGGAAGCTACTTCTTCCGCAAGCAGTTCCTCGCGGCGGTGCTCGGCGGCCTGCTGATGCTGGCCGCCTCCCGGATGCCGTCCAAGCTGCACCGGGCGCTGGCGTACCCGATACTCCTCGGCTCGGTCTTCCTGATGATCCTCGTCCAGGTGCCGGGGATAGGGGTCGCGGTCAACGGCAACCAGAACTGGATCTCGGTCGGCGGCCCCTTCCAGCTCCAGCCCAGCGAGTTCGGCAAGCTGGCGCTCGTGCTGTGGGGCGCCGACCTGCTCGCCCGCAAACAGGACAGGCGGCTGCTGACCCAGTGGAAGCACATGCTGGTGCCGCTCGTGCCGGTCGCCTTCATGCTGCTCGGGCTGATCATGCTCGGCGGCGACATGGGCACCGCCATCATCCTCACCGCGATCCTGTTCGGCCTCCTGTGGCTGGCCGGGGCGCCGACCCGGCTCTTCGGCGGCGTGCTCGCCGTCGCGGTGGCCCTCGGTGTGATCCTCATCAAGACCAGCCCCAACCGCATGGCCCGCCTCGCCTGCCTCGGCGCCACCGAACCGGGCCCCGGCGACTCCTGCTGGCAGGCCGTGCACGGCATCTACGCCCTCGCCAACGGAGGGCTCTTCGGCTCGGGCCTCGGCGCGAGTGTGGAGAAATGGGGTCAACTGCCCGAAGCGCACACGGACTTCATTTTTGCCATCACGGGTGAGGAACTGGGCCTGGCGGGCACTCTGTCGGTGCTCGCACTCTTCGCGGCCCTAGGCTATGCGGGTATCCGCGTGGCCGGACGCACGGAGGACCCCTTCGTGAGGTACGCCGCGGGTGGCGTGACCACCTGGATCACGGCGCAGGCCGTGATCAACATCGGTGCGGTGCTCGGTCTGCTGCCGATCGCCGGTGTCCCGCTCCCGCTGTTCTCCTACGGGGGTTCCGCCCTGCTGCCGACCATGTTCGCCATCGGGCTCCTGATCGCCTTCGCGCGTGAGGACCCCGCTGCGCGGACGGCGCTCGCGCTGCGGCAACCCCGCTTTGGCAGAAAGCGGGCTGCGGTGAGAGGCTCCGCAGTCCGGGGGCCTCGGAAGTGGAACACGATGCGACGGCGTGCTTCGGCACGTTCGTCCGGAGAGCGGTGAATTTCGGTGCATGTCGTACTCGCCGGCGGGGGGACCGCCGGCCACATCGAGCCCGCGCTCGCCCTCGCGGACGCCCTGCGCAGGCAGGACCCGACCGTGGGGATCACGGCCCTGGGCACGGAGCGCGGACTCGAGACCCGACTCGTGCCGGAGCGGGGCTACGAACTCGGGCTGATCCCCGCGGTGCCGCTGCCGCGCAAGCCCACCCCGGAGCTGATCACCGTCCCCGGACGGCTGCGCGGCACGATCAAGGCGGCCGAGCAGATCCTGGAGCGCACCAAGGCGGACGCGGTCGTGGGCTTCGGCGGTTACGTCGCCCTGCCCGGCTACCTGGCCGCCAAGCGCCTCGGTGTGCCGATCGTCGTCCACGAGGCCAACGCCCGGCCAGGCCTCGCCAACAAGATCGGCTCGCGGTACGCGGCCCAGGTCGCCGTCTCCACGCCGGACAGCAAGCTGCGGGGCGCCCGCTACATCGGCATCCCGCTGCGCCGCTCGATCGCGATGCTCGACCGGGCCGCCGTCCGCCCCGAGGCCCGCGCCGCCTTCGGGCTCGACCCCTCCCTGCCGACCCTGCTGGTCTCCGGCGGTTCGCAGGGCGCCCGCCGCCTCAACGAGGTGATCCAGCAGACCGCCCCGTACCTCCAGCAGGCCGGTATCCAGATCCTGCACGCGGTCGGCCCGAAGAACGAACTGCCGCAGGTCCACCAGATGCCGGGGATGCCCCCCTACATCCCGGTACCGTACGTGGACCGGATGGACCTCGCGTACGCCGCGGCCGACATGATGCTCTGCCGCGCGGGCGCGATGACCGTCGCCGAACTCTCCGCCGTCGGGCTCCCCGCCGTCTACGTCCCGCTGCCCATCGGCAACGGCGAACAGCGGCTGAACGCCCAGCCGGTGGTCAAGGCCGGCGGCGGACTGCTGGTCGACGACGCGGAACTGACACCGCAGTGGATCCAGGGCAACGTCCTGCCCGTGCTCGCCGATCCGCACCGGCTGTTCGAGATGTCCCGCGCCGCCTCCGAGTTCGGCCGCCGGGACGCCGACGACCTGCTCGTCGGGATGGTGTACGAGGCGATCGCGTCACGCCGCTAGCGCGTGGCAGAAGGCAGGGGAGCGTGGCCGGACCGACCACCGCCGAACGCGGCGAACGCAGGCACCCGGATTCCGGCCCGCCCCGGCCACCCCTCCTGCGGAGGCTGCCGGGGCCCCGTACGCTCGTCGCCCTGGCGGTCTGCCTCGTCCTGCTCGCCGCGGGCGGCGTCTGGGTGCTCTACGGCTCGCAGTGGACCCGCGTGGAACGGGTGTCGGCGTCCGGTACGCGGGTCCTGACGCCCGCACAGGTGGTCGAGGCGGCCGACGTGGCGGTCGGATCGCCGCTGATTTCCGTCGACACCGACGAGATCGAGACGGGACTGCTCCGGAAATTGCCGAGAATCGACTCGGTCGACGTCGTCCGTTCCTGGCCCCACGGAATCGGGCTGAAAATCACCGAACGCGTTCCGGTCCTCATTGTCGAAAAGGCCGGAAAAGGGGGCAAGTATGTCGAAGTGGACGCCAAAGGTGTGCGATATGCCACGGTTTCCCGCGCCCCCGAGGGCGTGCCCGCACTGGAATTGAACGTCGCCCGGACCGCGGGACTGCGCCGTTTCGGCACCGGACGGCTGGTGCGCGAGGCGGTGCTCGTGGCGCGCTCCCTCCCGGCCGCGGTCGCGCGTGCCACCCGGGTCGTCGAGGTCCGTTCGTACGACTCCGTCTCGCTGCGGTTGAGCGGCGGACGCACCGTCGACTGGGGAAGTGGCGAGAAGGGACGGGCCAAGGCGCATACGCTGACCGCTCTCATGAAAGCCGCTCCCGGGGCGCGGCACTTCGACGTCAGTGTGCCCACCGCCCCGGCCTCGTCGGGGAGTTGACGCATATCCGCCCAGGCCGGCCCCCTGGTTGGGCAGCGACGCGCCTGATCACATAGGGTGAAAAGAAAAACGGGAGGTTCGGCGTGTTCGTTGAACGTGCGCCACTTGTCGACTTAGTGTCCTGTTCGGAAGAGTCCAAGGAACAGACACACTGGTAACCCTAAACTTCAGCGTTAGGGTTCGGGTCGGCGTTCGGACCGTCCCATTCGGCATCAGTCGTCGGATCGCGACCGTGCGAGGCGACGACACGTAACTCGAGGCGAGAGGCCTTCGACGTGGCAGCACCGCAGAACTACCTCGCAGTCATCAAAGTCATCGGTGTCGGCGGCGGTGGTGTCAATGCCATCAACCGGATGATCGAGGTCGGTCTCAAGGGTGTCGAGTTCATCGCCATCAACACGGACGCCCAGGCACTGTTGATGAGCGACGCCGACGTCAAGCTCGACGTCGGCCGCGAACTCACCCGTGGACTCGGCGCCGGAGCCAACCCGGCCGTCGGCCGCAAGGCCGCGGAGGATCACCGCGAGGAGATCGAGGAGGTCCTCAAGGGGGCCGACATGGTCTTCGTGACCGCCGGCGAGGGCGGTGGCACCGGCACCGGCGGCGCGCCGGTGGTGGCCAACATCGCCCGCTCGCTCGGCGCACTCACCATCGGCGTGGTCACCCGCCCCTTCACCTTCGAGGGCCGGCGCCGCGCCAACCAGGCCGAGGACGGCATCGCGGAACTCCGCGAAGAGGTCGACACCCTCATCGTCATCCCCAACGACCGGCTGCTGTCCATCTCGGACCGCCAGGTCTCGGTCCTCGACGCCTTCAAGTCGGCGGACCAGGTCCTGCTCTCCGGTGTCCAGGGCATCACCGACCTCATCACCACGCCCGGCCTGATCAACCTCGACTTCGCCGACGTCAAGTCCGTGATGTCCGAGGCCGGTTCGGCCCTCATGGGCATCGGCTCCGCCCGCGGCGACGACCGCGCGGTGGCGGCCGCGGAGATGGCGATCTCCTCGCCGCTCCTGGAGGCGTCCATCGACGGCGCCCGGGGCGTCCTGCTCTCCATCTCCGGCGGTTCGGACCTCGGCCTGTTCGAGATCAACGAGGCCGCCCAGCTGGTGAGCGAGGCCGCGCACCCCGAGGCCAACATCATCTTCGGCGCGGTCATCGACGACGCGCTCGGCGACGAGGTACGGGTCACCGTCATCGCGGCCGGCTTCGACGGCGGGCAGCCCCCGTCCAAGCGGGACAACGTGCTCGGCTCGTCCACGGCCAAGCGCGACGAACCCGCGCCGCCGCGTGCCGCCGAGAGCCGCCCGTCCTTCGGGTCGCTCGGCAGCGTCACGCCCAAGGAGGCACCGGAGCCCGCTCCGGAGCCGGTGAGCAACGAACTGCCGCCGGCCGGCCCGCCGGTCCCGCCGTCGCGGAGCTACTCCGACAGCGCGGCGGAGGAACTGGACGTGCCGGACTTCCTCAAGTGATAGGACAGCGCTCCGGAACGAGCACTGTGAGCGGCGCGCACTTCGCCTTCACCGACCGGTGGGGCGGGGTGAGCGCCGTTCCGTACGAGGAGCTCAATCTCGGCGGAGCGGTCGGCGACGACCCGCAGGCCGTACGCGCCAACCGCGACCTCGCGGCCAAGTCGCTCGGTCTCGACCCGGCGGGGGTGGTCTGGATGAACCAGGTCCACGGGCCCGACGTGGTCGTGGTCGACGGGCCGTGGGGCGAACGGCCGGTGCCGGAGGCCGACGCCGTCGTCACCGCGCGCCGGGGCCTCGCCCTCGCCGTGCTCACCGCCGACTGCACCCCCGTCCTGCTCGCCGACCCCGTCGCCGGGATCGTGGCCGCGGCCCACGCGGGACGGCCGGGCATGGTCGCCGGGGTCGTGCCCGCCGCCGTCGGGGCCATGGTGGAACTCGGCGCCGAACCGGCCCGGATCGTCGCCCGCACCGGCCCCGCCGTCTGCGGCCGGTGCTACGAGGTGCCGGACGCGATGCGGGCGGAGGTCGCGGCCGTCGAGCCCGCGGCGTACGCCGAGACGGGTCGGGGTACGCCGGCGGTCGACGTGGGCGCCGGGGTGCACGCGCAGTTGGAGCGGCTCGGGGTGCGCGACCGGGAGCGGTCGCCGGTCTGCACGATCGAGTCGGACGACCATTTCTCGTACCGCCGCGACGGTCTCACCGGCCGTCTCGCGGGCTATGTGTGGCTGGACTGATCGGACATGACGGACCGCAGGACCCAACTCGCCGCTAATCTGGCGGCGGTCGAGGAGCGCATCGCCGCCGCCTGCGCGGCGGGCGGGCGCAAGCGCGAAGAGGTGACCCTGATCGTGGTCACCAAGACGTACCCCGCCGAGGACGTGCGGATCCTGTCCGGACTCGGTGTGCGGCACGTCGCCGAGAACCGCGACCAGGACGCGGCGCCGAAGGCGGCGGCCTGCTCGGACCTGCCCCTGTCCTGGCACTTCGTCGGCCAGCTGCAGACCAACAAGGTGCGTTCCGTGGTCGGTTACGCGGATGTCGTGCAGTCCGTCGACCGGCCCAGGCTCGTCACCGCCCTGTCCAAGGAGGCGGTGCGGACCGGACGCGAGGTGGGCTGCCTCATCCAGGTTGCGCTCGACGCGGAGCAGTTCGCGGCCGGAAAGGGTGGACTGGGCGAGCGCGGTGGTGTAGGAGCCGAGGGCGTCCCGGAGTTGGGCGAACTCGTCGCGGCGGCGCCGGGTCTGAGGCTCGACGGACTGATGACCGTCGCCCCGCTCACCGGGCCTTACGCGGGACGCGAACAGGCCGCGTTCGAGCGGCTGATGGATTTGTCGACTGACCTGCGCCGCGCTCATCCTGCTGCGAACATGGTCTCCGCGGGGATGAGCGCAGACCTCGAGCACGCGGTGGCGGCCGGAGCGACACATGTACGCGTCGGCACCGCGGTACTCGGCGTCCGCCCCGGGCTCGGGTAACGTCGCCAAGAAGTCGGACCACAGCAGAAAATATGGTCATTCCCGCCGTCGGTGGGAACACGACCCCGTGGATCGCGGGCGCTTGGCAACAGTCAGCCGATCCACCACAGAGCGGAGGACTCAGAGCATGGCCGGCGCGATGCGCAAGATGGCGGTCTACCTCGGCCTCGTGGAGGACGATGGGTACGACGGCAGGGGCTTCGACCCCGACGACGACTTCGAGCCCGAGCTGGATCCGGAGCCCGAGCGGGACCGCCGACGGCATGAGCCGTCGCATCAGTCGCACCAGTCACATCAGTCGGAAAGGGACGAACCGGTACGAGTGGTGCAGCCACCGGTCCGGCGCGATCCTGTGTCCCATTCCGCCCCGCCGGTCGCGGAATCTTCGCGTCCGGCCCGGATCGCCCCCGTGGCGTCCATCACACAAGAACGTCAGAGCATGGAGAAGAACGCGCCGGTGATCATGCCCAAGGTCGTGTCGGAACGAGAGCCGTACAGGATCACCACGCTGCACCCCCGGACCTACAACGAGGCCCGTACCATCGGGGAACACTTCCGTGAGGGCACCCCGGTGATCATGAATCTGACCGAGATGGACGACACGGACGCGAAGCGACTTGTCGACTTTGCCGCCGGTTTGGTCTTCGGTCTCCACGGGAGCATCGAGCGGGTGACGCAGAAGGTGTTCCTGTTGTCGCCTGCTAACGTCGATGTCACGGCGGAGGACAAGGCTCGCATCGCAGAGGGCGGGTTCTTCAACCAGAGCTGAGACGCAGGACCGGAACAGCAGGGAAACAGGGGAGAGGGACGCACGGATCATGAGCGTGGTCGGGCAGGTTCTCTACGTCGCGCTGATGTGCTTCCTCATCGTGCTGATCTTCCGGTTGGTCATGGACTACGTCTTCCAGTTCGCCCGCTCATGGCAACCCGGCAAGGCGATGGTGGTGGTTCTCGAGGCCACCTACACTGTCACTGATCCACCGCTCAAGCTTCTGCGGCGGTTCATTCCGCCGCTACGTCTCGGGGGCGTGGCGCTCGACCTGTCCTTCTTCGTACTGATGATCATCGTCTACATCCTGATCTCCGTCGTGAGTCAGCTGTGAACGATACGGTCTTGCCGAACGCCGACGATGCCGACGACTACGTTGAGGTGAAGAGATGCCGTTGACCCCCGAGGACGTGCGGAACAAGCAGTTCACGACCGTCCGCCTCCGAGAAGGCTATGACGAGGACGAGGTCGATGCCTTCCTCGACGAGGTCGAGGCCGAACTGACCCGCCTGCTCCGCGAGAACGAGGACCTGCGCGCCAAGCTGGCCGCCGCCACACGCGCCGCCGCGCAGAACCAGCAACAGGGCATGCGCAAGCCGCCCGAACAGCAGGATCAGCAGCAACAGCAGCAGGGTCCGCCGCAGGGCATGCGCGGTCCCAACGGTCCGGTGCCCGCCGGCATATCGGGCCCGCCGCAGCAGCAGATGGGTGGCCCCATGGGTGGCCCGCCCCAGCTGCCGAGCGGTGCCCCGCAGCTGCCCGCCGGCCCCAGCGCCCAGGGTCAGCAGGGTCCCGGCCAGATGGGTCAGGGCCCCATGGGCCAGGGTCCGATGGGCCAGGGCCAGATGGGTCAGGGTCCGATGGGCCAGATGGGACAGGGCCAGATGGGTCAGGGTCCCGGCCCCATGCAGGGACAGATGCAGCAGCAGCAGCAGATGCCCCAGCAGATGGGCGGCCCGATGGGCGGTCCCATGGGTGGTCCGATGGGCGGGCACGGCCCGCAGATGGGGCAGCCCGGCCAGGGTCCCGGTGGCGACAGCGCCGCCCGTGTGCTCTCGCTGGCCCAGCAGACCGCCGACCAGGCGATCGCCGAGGCCCGCTCCGAGGCCAACAAGATCGTCGGTGAGGCCCGCAGCCGCGCCGAGGGCCTGGAGCGCGACGCCCGTGCCAAGGCCGACGCCCTGGAGCGGGACGCGCAGGAGAAGCACCGCGTCGCGATGGGCTCCCTGGAGTCCGCCCGCGCCACGCTGGAGCGCAAGGTCGAGGACCTGCGGGGCTTCGAGCGCGAGTACCGTACGCGTCTGAAGTCCTACCTGGAGTCGCAGCTGCGCCAGCTGGAGACCCAGGCCGACGACTCGCTGGCTCCGCCGCGTGCGCCGGCGGCCGCCTCGCTGCCGTCGTCGCCCAGCCCGTCCATGGCTCCGGCCGGTGCGAGCGCGCCGTCCTACGGCGGCAACCCGATGGGCGGCCCCGGTCCCGCCGGTCCGTCCTACGGCGGCCAGCAGCAGATGACGCCGGCCATGACCCAGCCGATGGCGCCGGTCCGGCCGCAGGGCCCCTCGCCGATGCAGCAGGCGCCCTCGCCGATGCGTGGCTTCCTGATCGACGAGGACGACAACTGACGGCCTCCGGCACGCCGTAGGCGTCGGCAGCGTTCAGGGCGGAGCCCCCGGATATCCGGGGGCTCCGCCCTTTTGCCGTGTCCCGTGCCCGTGGCGTACGCCGGCGGAGACCCCGTACGAGGTGAAGGCCCCGTGCGACGCCGAAGGCCCGGTCCCCCGAGACGCTCGGGGGACCGGGCCTTCGACCGTGCCGTCAGGCCTTGCGCAGGCGGAACGCCAGCGACAGGGACTCGTCCGTGAACGGCTCCCCGAAGGTGTCGTCCGCCTCACCCTGGGCGAAGTCCGTGGCCAGGACCTCGTCGGAGATCAGGGCGGAGTGCTCGCCGAGCGCCGCGACGACCTTCGGGTCGGTGGACGTCCAGCGCAGGGCGATCCGGTCGGCCACGTCCAGGCCGCTGTTCTTGCGGGCCTCCTGGATCAGGCGGATGGCGTCCCGGGCCAGGCCGGCCTGCCGCAGCTCCTCCGTGAGCTCCAGGTCGAGGGCGACCGTCGCACCGGAGTCCGAGGCGACGGACCAGCCCTCGCGCGGGGTCTCCGTGATGATCACCTCGTCCGGGGCGAGCGTGACGGTCTCGCCGTCCACCTCCACGGACGCCGTGCCCTCGCGCAGGGCCAGGGACAGCGCGGCGGCGTCGGCCTCGGCGACGGCCTTCGCGACCGCCTGGACGCCCTTGCCGAACCGCTTGCCGAGCGCGCGGAAGTTCGCCTTGGCCGTCGTGTCGACGAGCGAGCCGCCCACCTCGGAGAGGGACGCGAGCGAGCTCACGTTCAGCTCCTCCGTGATCTGCGCGTGCAGCTCCGGGGAGAGGGCGCCGAACCCGGTCGCCGCGACCAGCGCGCGGGACAGCGGCTGGCGGGTCTTCATGCCCGACTCCGCGCGCGTGGCGCGGCCCAGCTCCACGAGACGGCGTACCAGCACCATCTGCCGCGACAGCTCCGGGTCGATGGCGGACAGGTCCGCCTCCGGCCACGTCGACAGGTGCACGGACTCGGGGGCGCCGGGGGACACCGGTAGCACCAGGTCCTGCCAGACCCGCTCGGTGATGAACGGGGTCAGCGGGGCCATCAGGCGTGTGACCGTCTCGACGACCTCGTGCAGGGTGCGCAGCGCCGCCTTGTCGCCCTGCCAGAAGCGGCGGCGCGAGCGGCGCACGTACCAGTTCGACAGGTCGTCGACGAACGCCGAGAGCAGTTTGCCCGCGCGCTGGGTGTCGTACGACTCCAGGGCCTGTGTCACCTGGTCGGTGAGCGCGTGCAGTTCGGACAGCAGCCAGCGGTCGAGGACCGGGCGGTCCGCCGGCGCCGGGTCGGCCTCGCCGGGCGCCCAGCCGGCCGTGCGCGCGTACAGGGCCTGGAAGGCGACCGTGTTCCAGTAGGTGAGGAGCGTCTTGCGGACGACCTCCTGGATGGTGCCGTGGCCGACGCGGCGGGCCGCCCAGGGGGAGCCGCCGGCCGCCATGAACCAGCGCACCGCGTCCGCGCCGTGCTGGTCCATCAGCGGGATCGGCTGCAGGATGTTGCCCAGGTGCTTGGACATCTTGCGGCCGTCCTCGGCCAGGATGTGACCGAGGCAGACCACGTTCTCGTAACTGGACTTGTCGAAGACGAGCGTGCCGATGGCCATCAGCGTGTAGAACCACCCACGCGTCTGGTCGATGGCCTCCGAGATGAACTGCGCCGGGTAGCGGCTCTCGAAGAGCTCCTTGTTCTTGTACGGGTAGCCCCACTGCGCGAACGGCATCGAGCCCGAGTCGTACCAGGCGTCGATGACCTCCGGCACGCGCGTGGCCGTTCCGTCGCACTGCGGGCAGGCGAACGTGACGTCGTCGATGAACGGGCGGTGCGGGTCGAGCTGCGACTGGTCGCTGCCGGTCAGTTCGGTGAGCTCCGCGCGGGAGCCGACGAGCGTGAGGTGGTTCTCCTCGCAGCGCCAGATCGGCAGCGGCGTGCCCCAGTAGCGGTTGCGGGACAGGGCCCAGTCGATGTTGTTGTTCAGCCAGTCGCCGTAGCGGCCGGTCTTGACCGAGTCGGGGAACCAGTTGGTCTTCTCGTTCTCCTCGAGGAGGCGGTCCTTGACGGCGGTGGTGCGGATGTACCAGGACGGCTGCGCGTAGTACAGGAGCGCGGTGTGGCAGCGCCAGCAGTGCGGGTAGCTGTGCTCGTACGGGACGTGCCGGAAGAGCAGGCCGCGGTCCAGGAGGTCCTCGGTGAGCTTCTCGTCGGCCTTCTTGAAGAAGACACCGCCCACGAGCGGCACGTCCTCCTCGAAGGTGCCGTCCGGGCGCACCGGGTTGACGACCGGCAGCCCGTAGGCACGGCAGACCAGGAGGTCGTCCGCACCGAAGGCGGGGGACTGGTGGACCAGACCCGTACCGTCCTCGGTCGTCACGTACTCCGCGTTCACCACGTAGTGGGCGGGCTCGTCCTTCGGGAACTCGACGAGCTCGAAGGGGCGCCGGTACGTCCAGCGCTCCATCTCGGCGCCGGTGAAGGTCCGGCCGGTGGTCTCCCAGCCCTCGCCGAGGGCCTTTTCGACGAGCGGCTCGGCGACGACGAGCTTCTCCTCGCCGTCCGTCGCCTCCACGTAGGTCACCCCGGGGTGCGCGGCGACCGCCGTGTTGGACACCAGGGTCCACGGGGTCGTCGTCCACACCAGGAGTGCGGCCTCGCCCGCGAGCGGGCCGGAGGTGAGCGGGAAGCGGACGAACACCGAGGGGTCGACGACCGTCTCGTAGCCCTGGGCCAGCTCGTGGTCGGACAGGCCCGTGCCGCAGCGCGGGCACCAGGGGGCCACGCGGTGGTCCTGGACCAGCAGGCCCTTGTCGAAGATCTCCTTCAGCGACCACCAGACGGACTCGATGTACTCCGGGTCCATGGTCCGGTACGGGTCGTTGAGGTCGGCCCAGTACCCCATGCGGGTCGTGAGCTCCTCGAAGGCGTCGGTGTGGCGGGTCACGGACTCCCGGCACTTCGCGTTGAACTCGGCGATGCCGTACGCCTCGATGTCCTTCTTGCCGGTGAAGCCGAGTTCCTTCTCGACCGCCAGCTCCACCGGGAGGCCGTGGCAGTCCCAGCCGGCCTTGCGGCCCACGTGGTAGCCGCGCATGGTGCGGAAGCGCGGGAAGACGTCCTTGAAGACGCGCGCCTCGATGTGGTGGGCGCCCGGCATGCCGTTGGCGGTGGGCGGACCCTCGTAGAACACCCACTCGGGGCGGCCCTCGGACTGCTCCAGGGACTTGGCGAAGATCTTCTGCTCGCGCCAGAAGTCGAGCACGGCGTGCTCGAGGGCGGGCAGGTCGACCTGGGCGGGCACCTGGCGGTACTGCGGCTGTGTACTCGGCTGCGTATCCAACGAACTTCCTCCGGCGGACTTCTGCCTTCCGTCCGGAGGGACGAGAGCTGTGTTGTCACCTACGCCGTGTGCGGCGTGCTCCCGCGGTACCACCCTCCTTGGCCCCCCGTCGCGTTCCGCACGCCGGTGAGCCCCCTCATTGGGGTCGCGATGCCGGGTCTACCGGCCGCTGCTGGCTCGCTGCGGCCCTCTTCCGGCGGCTCCGGGGTGATCTTCACGTCGCGCTCGCCCCCGGGCTCACACCGTCCCCGGGTCGCTCCTGGCCGCGTACGCCGCTACTCGTCCCCATCCACGCTTCTCGCTGCGCCCAGTGTACGGCGCCGGACCGACGGCGGCGGACCGGTTTTCCGCGCCCCGCGCGCGGGGCGCGGCGGCGCTGCCCGCGGGTGCGCACTGGGCCGAATGCCGACGGGCCGGTGTTCGCATCCTGGGACGGGCGGCCCGGCGGATTACCCGGCGGGGAGCTGGGCACAACGCTTGCAGACCGGATCGCGGTACGCGCGGGACGGAGGAATCGGACGGCGTGCCCCGTTGCCGCGGGACTCAAGTCGATTTATCGTCCCAGCACGATTCGCGTGCAAGGTCACAATCCGTGAAGGGGCCGCGGCCATGGTGGCGAAGAAGACCGCCGTACAGCAGTCGGCGTCCGGCAGATCCACGGGAGCGGCCGGTGCCGGGGACGCTCCCGCGAAGAGGACCGCCTCCCCGGCGGAGCGGGCACCGCGCAGGAAGGCGACCACCGGCGCCGGCAGGACCGGCGCGAAGAGGACCGCGGGCGGCAAGGGCGCACCTACGGCCAACAAGGCGGTCGCTTCCGCGGCCGAGGGAGCGGCCGAGGCCGCCGACACGACGGGAGCCACGACGGTGGTTGCGAAGAAGACCCCTGGCACGGCCGCGGCGGCGGACCAGCCCACCGCGGTTCCCAAGGCGCGGGTGGCCGCGGTGGAACCCGGCGAGCTCGCGGTACGCCCCGGCGAGGACCCCTGGACCCCCGAGGAGGTCGAGCAGGCGCGCACGGGACTGGACTCCGAGGCGCTGCGGCTGCGCACCGAGCTCACGCGCTCCGAGGAGTCCCTGGTGGGTCTGATGCGCGACTCCGGGGACGGCGCGGGCGACGACCAGGCGGACACCGGCACCAAGAACATCACGCGCGAGAGCGAGATGGCGCTCGCCGCCAACGCCCGGGAGATGCTGGAGCAGACCGGGCGCGCCCTGGACCGTCTGGACACGGGCACGTACGGGCTCTGCGAGAACTGCGGCAAGGCCATCGGCAAGGCCCGGATGCAGGCCTTCCCGCGCGCCACGCTGTGCGTCGAGTGCAAGCAGAAGCAGGAGCGCCGTTACTGACCTCCCGCGGCCGGACGCCGATCCGCCCGGTGTGCCTCCTGGGCACCCGGCCGCGGCGGACCGTGCCGTACCCTCGTGCTCAGTCAGGCACCTAGGTCGAGGGACACAACTCACGTGGCAGAGGCGGAGCGCATCATCGGTACGCCGGACACCCCGGGCGCGGCGGGAGCCGGTCCGGAGCAGCCCGACAGGAGCGTGGCGCCGGACGGGCCGACGGACGCCGGCCCCGGCCCCGGTCCTGGTCCCGGTCCCGGTCCCGACAGCGGCTCCGACCCGGGCCCCGGGGAGGCGCCGGACGAGGCCGCGGCGCCCAGGGGCGGGCGCCGGATCGCCGTGCTCTTCACCGTCGCCGCGCTGGCGTACGCGCTGGACCTGATCAGCAAGCTGGTCGTGGTCGCGAAGCTGGAGCACCACGAGCCGGTGGAGATCGTCGGGGACTGGCTGCGCTTCGAGGCGATCCGCAACGCGGGCGCCGCCTTCGGCTTCGGCGAGGCCTTCACGATCATCTTCACGGTGATCGCCGCCGCCGTGATCGTGGTGATCGCCCGGCTCGCCCGCAAGCTCTACAGCCTGCCCTGGGCCGTCGCGCTCGGTCTGCTGCTCGGCGGCGCGCTCGGCAACCTCACCGACCGGATCTTCCGCGCGCCGGGTTTCCTCGAGGGCGCGGTCGTCGACTTCATCGCGCCCAAGCACTTCGCGGTCTTCAACCTCGCCGACTCCGCGATCGTCTGCGGCGGCATCCTGATCGTGCTGCTGTCCTTCCGGGGACTGGACCCGGACGGCACCGTCCACAAGGACTGAGCGGGCACCGCGGGGGCCGGGCGCGGGCTGCCGTACGGCGGTGTCCGAGCCGTCCGGCATACTCGACGGGTGAGTACCGTTCCCGATATCCGTACCCTGCCCGTGCCCGACGGCCTGGAGGGCGAGCGTGTCGACGCCGCCATCTCCCGCATGTTCGGCTTCTCCCGTACGAAGGCCGCCGAGCTCGCCGCGGCGGGGAAGGTCATGGTCGACGGCTCGGTGGTCGGGAAGTCCGAGCGGGTGCACGGCGGCGCCTGGCTGGAAGTGGAGATGCCGCAGGCACCCGCGCCCGTACAGGTCGTCGCCGAACCCGTCGAGGGCATGGAGATCGTGCACGACGACGACGACGTGGTCGTGATCGTCAAGCCGGTCGGTGTCGCCGCGCACCCCAGCCCCGGCTGGTCCGGACCGACCGTGATCGGCGGCCTCGCCGCCGCCGGGTACCGGATCTCGACCTCGGGCGCCGCCGAGCGCCAGGGCATCGTGCACCGCCTCGACGTGGGCACCTCGGGCCTGATGGTGGTGGCCAAGTCGGAGTACGCGTACACGTCGCTCAAGCGCCAGTTCAAGGAGCGCACGGTCGACAAGCGGTACCACGCGCTCGTCCAGGGCCACCCCGACCCGACCAGCGGCACCATCGACGCACCCATCGGCCGGCACCCGAACCACGACTACAAGTGGGCGGTCACCGCCGAGGGCAAGCCCTCCGTGACGCACTACGACCTGATCGAGGCGTTCCGCTCGGCCTCGCTGCTCGACATCAAGCTGGAGACCGGGCGCACCCACCAGATCCGCGTCCACATGTCGGCCCACCGGCACCCCTGCGTCGGCGACCTGACGTACGGCGCCGACCCGACGCTCGCCAAGCGGCTCGGCCTCACCCGCCAGTGGCTGCAGGCGGTGCGGCTCGGGTTCGAGCACCCCGGTGACGGGCAGTGGGTCGAGTTCTCCTGCGACTACCCCGAGGACCTGCAGCGGGCGCTGGACCGCGTGCGGGAGGAAAGCAACGCATGAGCCCGTCGCCGAGCCCGTCGTCCTACACCGTGCGGGTCGCCGGGGACCTCGGCGACCGTGAGGCCTGCTTCGCCGTGCGCAAGGAGGTCTTCGTCGTCGAGCAGCGGGTCCCCGAGGACCTCGAGTACGACGCCTGCGACGCGGACGCCGTGCATGTGCTCGCCGTCCGCGAGGACGGGCGGCCGCTCGGCGCGGGACGGCTGCTGCACGGCGAGGCGGCGGCCGCGAAGAACGGCGGCGAGGCCGGTGTCGGATCCCTGGGACGGCTCGCCGTCGTGCGGGCCGCGCGGGGGCTCGGGGTCGGGGCCGCGCTCGTGCGGGGCATCGAGGACGCGGCCCGCGCGCGCGGGCTGACGGGGGTGGACCTGCACGCGCAGACGCATGCGCTGGGGTTCTACGAGCGGCTGGGGTACGTGGCGTACGGGGAGGAGTTTCCCGACGCCGGGATTCCGCACCGGGCGATGCGGCGCTCTTTTTAGGAGCTCGGGCGGGCTCAGGGTGCGTTCTTGACCGCGGGCCGGCGGGGGCCCGGTCGCACGGTTCCCCGCGCTCCTTCGAGGCGCCCCCTCGGGCGGTTCACGTGTGGAATCCGGCTGTGGTGGCACGCTTGAGGTCTGGCCCGTTTTGATCGCCTAGACCCCTGGAGCCCCGACCGTGGACCAGTTGGCCCTGTTGTTCGTGCTGCTGCTCGGGGCCGTCGTCAGCGTTCCGCTGGGGGACCGGCTCAAGCTTCCGGCGCCGGTGCTGATGACCCTGCTCGGAATCGTGCTCGCCCTGCTGCACTTCGTCCCGAACGTGGACATCCCGCCCGAGCTGATCCTGCCCGGGCTGCTCCCGCCGCTGCTGTACGCCGCCGTGCGGCGCACCTCCTGGCGGCAGTTCGCCGCCAACAAACGGCCGATCTTCCTGCTCGCCGTGGCCCTGGTGTTCGTCACCACCGCCGTGGTCGCCGCGGTCGCCCACAGCGTCGTGCCGGGGCTGCCGATCGCCGCCGCCGTGGCACTGGGCGCGCTGGTGGCGCCGCCCGACCCCGTCGCGGCGACCGCCGTCGCGGGACAGCTCGGACTGCCGCGCCGCCTCGTGTCGATCCTGGAGGGCGAGGGGCTGTTCAACGACGTGACGGCCATCGTGCTCTACCACGTGGCCATCGCGGCCGCCATCAGCGGCTCCTTCTCGGTGCCGGGCGCCCTGCTCGACTTCCTGCTGTCCGCCGTCGTCGCGGTCGTCGTGGGGGTCGGGCTCGGGTGGGGCGCGAACCGGCTGATGGACTACCTCGGGGACCCCACGCTGCAGATCGGGCTGACGCTGCTCGTGCCGTACGCCTCCTACGTGCTGGCCGAGGAACTGCACGGGTCCGGCGTGCTGGCGGTGCTCACCACGGCGATGTTCCTGGCGGAGTACGCGAACGACGCGGACGACGTCATGACGCGGCTCGCCGGTCACACGTTCTGGAACATCGTCGACACGCTGGTCACCGGGGTCGCGTTCGGGCTTATCGGACTGGAGCTGCACAACGCGCTCAGGACCGCGGAGGGGCGGTGGGGCGAGATGCTCGGCTGGGCCGGTGCGGTCGTGGGCGTCGTCGTGTTCGTACGCCTGGCCTGGCTGCTGCCGGCCACCGCGCTGACCAAACGGATGCACGCGCGACGGGACCTCGACGAGGACATCCCGACGAGCTGGCGGGAGACCGTCGTCATGTGGTGGGCCGGGATGCGCGGGGTGGCCTCCGTGGCGCTGGCGCTGGCCATTCCGCTGAAGATGGAGAACGGGGAGCCGTTCCCGCACCGGGACGAGATGATCTTCATCGCGTTCGGGGTGATCATGGCGACGCTCGTGGTGCAGGGGCTCAGCCTGCCGTGGCTGGTGCGGAAGCTGGGGGTGCGGGCCGACACCGACCGGGAGAAGGAGTTCGAGAAGACGCTCGCCCTGCGGGCGGCCACGGCGGCGAAGCAGCGGCTGCGGGAGATCGGGGAGAAGGAGGACCTGCCCGACGAGCTCACCGAGCAGTTGCAGCGGCGGGCGTTCGACATCGGCTACCGGATCAGCCCCGACCTGGGGGAGGACGAGCGCCGGGAGGCGCACGATCAGCGGGCGCGGCGGATCAAGCGGGTACGGCGGATCCAGGGGGAGATGCTGTCCGCCGCCCGGCACGAGGTGCTTGCCGCGCGCAGTGAGGTGGGGGCCGATCCCGAGGTGGTGGACCGGGTGCTGCGGCATCTCGACGTGCGGTCGTTGAGGTAGGTCCTTGCCGGGTGCCGGCCGGTGGGGGCTTGTCGCGCGGTTCCCCGCGCCCCTGCGGGGCGGCTCCGGATTCAGCCGCGGCCCGTGCGTGGGGGTTCCACCATGCGGCCGCGGGTCGTGCGGGGGCGGTGGAGGGCTGTGCCGTTGCCGTTGCCGTTGACGGTCGGGTGGAGGGAGTCCGGGGGGAGGATCGCGTCGGCCGTGTTGACGCGGGGCAGGGCGTAGGGGTGGTGGGTGGCCAGCCAGCGGAGCATCTGCTCGCGGACCGTGACCCGGACCGTCCACACGTCGTCCGCGTCCTTCGCGGTGACCAGCGCGCGCACCTCCATCGTGCTGGGGGTGGAGTCGGTGACCGCGAGGCCGTAGTCGCGGCCGTCCCAGGCGGGGCACGCGCGCAGGATGTCGCGCAGCTTGTCGCGCATCTCCTCCACGGGCGCGTGGTGGTCCAGGTGGAAGAAGACCGTTCCGGTCATCTGCACACCGCCGCGGGACCAGTTCTCGAACGGCTGCGAGGTGAAGTACGAGACCGGCATGGTGAACCGGCGTTCGTCCCAGGTGCGGACGGTCAGGAAGGTGAGGGTGATCTCGTCGACCGTGCCCCACTCGCCGTTCACCACCACCGTGTCACCGAGCCGCACCATGTCGCCGAAGGCGATCTGGAACCCGGCGAACATGTTGCTGAGGGTGGACTGCGCGGCCACACCGGCGACGATGCCGAGGATGCCGGCCGAGGCGAGCAGCGAGGCGCCGGCCGCGCGCATCGCGGGGAAGGTCAGCAGCATGGCGGCGACCGCCACCACACCGACGATCGCCGAGACCACCCGCTGGATCAGGGCCACCTGCGTACGGACCCGGCGGACCCTGGCCGGGTCGCGGTGGGTGTTGGCGTAGCGGGAGTACGAGGAGTCGACGACCGCCGTGGCGATCCGCACCAGGAGCCAGGCCGCCGAACCGATGAGGACCAGGGTCAGGGCCTGACCGATGCCCGCGGAGTGTTCGGCGGCGATCTCCGCCTGGTCGTAGGACCCTCTCAGCAGGACCGCGCACATCGCGAACTGCAGCGGAAGACGGCAGCGGCGCAGCAGCCCCCACAGCGGGACCTGGTGGTGGCGTTGATCGGCACGTCGCAGCAGCAGGTCGGCCGTCCAGCCGACCAGCAGCGTCAGTACGACGGAGCCGCCGATCACGATCAGCGGGCGAAGCACGTTCTCCATCCTTCGACCGTAACCGTCCTGCGGGTCGCTAATCTGTGGCCCCGGTCATATCCGCTGCACCGGCGCCCCGCACCGGCGCCCCGCACCGGCGCCGTCGTCGGCTGCTGGCACCATGACCCCATGAACATCATGCTCTTCCATTCGACGTACGGTCTGCGGCCGGCGGTGCGGGACGCGGCGGACCGTCTGCGAGCGGCGGGACACGAGGTGTGGACCCCCGACCTCTTCGCGGGGCGCACCTTCGAGACGGTCGAGGAGGGCAGGGACTTCAAGGACGAGCTGGGCAAGGACGAGCTGCTCAGGCGCGCCATCCTGGCCGCGGCGCCCTACTCGGAGCGAGGGCTCGTGTACGCGGGGTTCTCGCTGGGCGCGGCGACCGCGCAGACCCTGGCGCTCGGCGACGACAAGGCCCGCGGGCTGCTGCTCCTGCACGGCACGTCCGACATCGCGGAGACCGCCTCGGTGGACGAGCTGCCGGTGCAGCTGCACGTGGCCGAACCGGACGCCTTCGAGCCGGACGACTGGCTGACCGCCTGGTACCTGCAGATGGGCAGGGCGGGGGCGGACGTGGAGATCTACCGGTACGCGGGCGCCGGGCACCTCTACACCGACCCCGGTCTGCCGGACTACGACGAGGAGGCCGCCGAGGCCACCTGGCGGGTGGCGCTCGGCTTCCTCGAGACCCTGTAGCGGCCCAGCGGCCCTGCGGCGCGGGACCGCGCGGCGGGATCAGACCGGGTCGTACGTCCGCTCGACCTTCTGCGTGCCGCTGCGCGTGCGGTACGAGCGGGCCCAGGCCGCCGTCGCGGTGGCGGACGTACGGTCGGAGAGGACGTAGTAGTCCATCTGCGCCCGCTCGGCGGTGAGGTCCAGGACGCCGTAGCCGTGGCGGTCGGTGTCGACCCAGTGGACGTGCCGGTTCGCGGCGCGGATCACCGGTGACGCCAGGGCCGACACCGTGCCCTCGGGCACCTTGACCAGATCGTCGAGGTTGTCCGAGGTCACCGACGTGACGACGAACTCGGTGGCGGCGGAGGCCGACAGCGGATACGTGGCGGCGTTGTACGGTACGTCGTTGGCCCAGGCCATGTGGATGTCGCCGGTGAGGAAGACCGTGTTGCGGATCGCGTTGTCCCGCAGGTGCGCGAGGAGCTCGCGGCGGTCGTGGGTGTAGCCGTCCCACTGGTCGGTGTTGAGGGCAAGGCCCTCCTCGGGCAGGCCGAGCAGTTCGGCGAGCGGCTTCAGGAGCTCGGCGGAGAGCGAGCCGATCGCGAAGGGGGCGATCATCACGGAGTTGCCGACCAGCCGCCAGGTGGTCTCCGAGGAACGCAGGCCCGCCTTCAGCCAGTCGAGCTGGGCCCGGCCGGTGAGCGTACGGTCCGGGTCGTCCACCGTGCCGTTGCCCACCT
This sequence comes from Streptomyces sp. V3I8, assembly GCF_030817535.1. Classification (NCBI taxonomy): domain Bacteria; kingdom Bacillati; phylum Actinomycetota; class Actinomycetes; order Kitasatosporales; family Streptomycetaceae; genus Streptomyces; species Streptomyces sp. V3I8. Next base: position 6,455,966 of record NZ_JAUSZL010000002.1, read on the forward strand.
TCACCTGCTGCGAGCGGTACGAGCGCAGGTCGAGCAGGGAGAGGTCGGCGAGTCTGCCGAAGCGCAGCCGCCGGTAGGTGGTCCCCTCGACGGCGGGCCGCACCGGCATCCACTCGAAGTAGGCCTGCTTGGCGGCGGCCTGGCGGGCGGACCAGGCGCCCTCGGCGCCCTCGGTGTGGTTCTCCGCGCCGCCGGACCAGGTGTCGTTGGCGAACTCGTGGTCGTCCCAGATCGCGATGACCGGGGCCGCGGCGTGCAGGGCCTGGAGGTCGGGGTCCGTCTTGTAACGGCCGTGCCGGGTGCGGTAGTCGGCGAGGCTGACGATCTCGTGCGCGGGGGCGTGCGGGCGTACGACGGTGTCCCGTGTGCCGTACTCGCCGCTCCCGTACTCGTAGATGTAGTCGCCCAGGTGCAGCCAGGCGTCCAGGTCGCCGCGCGCGGCGAGGTGGCGGTACGCCGAGAAGTAGCCGGCCTCCCAGTTGGCGCAGGACACCACCCCGAAGCGCATCGAGGCCACGGCCGCGTCGCGGGCGGGGGCCGTGCGGGTACGGGCGGCCGGTGAGTCGGCGGAGCCGCTGGAGAAGCGGAACCAGTAGTCGGTGGCGGGCTGCAGGCCGCGGACGTCTGCCTTGACGGTGTGGTCGGAGGCGGCGGTCGCGGTGGTGGAGCCCTTCGCGACGATCGTCGTGAACGCCTTGTCCGTGGCCACCGTCCAGCCGACCTCGACGTCCGGGCCGAGCCCGGAGCCGGGGGTCGCCTCGGGGGTGGGCGTCACCCGGGTCCACAGGAGGATGCCGTCCGGCAGAGGGTCGCCCGAGGCGACGCCGTGCAGGAACGCGAGCGCCTCGGCGGCGCGGGCCGGCGGCGCCGCGGCGAGCGGGGCCCCGAGCACGGCGGTGGCCGCGGCTGCCCTGACCACCGTACGGCGGCTCGGGGCGGGGGAGTCGGAGCTGATGCGGGATCTGATGCGACTGGTCACGGCCGGTCACATTACTGATGGGTAGGGCTTTCTGTAAGGCGAAAGACGTGAAGGGCGGGCGAACGGGGAGAAGTCCGCCCGCTCTCACGGAGGGTGCCGGCCGGAACGCGCTACTTGGTGACGCCCGCGTCCTTGAGCGCCTTCTGCCAGTCGGCGACTGTGCTCGGGTTCGTGATCACCTTGTCGTTGATCTTGATGGTCGGCGTCGAGTCGACACCCTTGGCGTCGTCGAACGTCTTGCTCATCCTCATCGCCCAGGCGTCGTACGTGCCCTTCTTGACGGCGTCCTGGAACTTCTTGTTGTCCTTCAGCGCGTCCACCGAGTTCGCCACCTTGATCAGGTAGCTGTCCTTGGCGAGGTCGTCCTTCGTCTCCTCCGGGTGGTACTTCGTGGAGTAGAGCGCGGTCTTGTACTCCAGGAAGGCCTCGGGGCTGACGTTCAGCGCGGCGCCGAGCGCGCTCACGCCGTTCTTCGAGCCCTCGCCGCCGAGGTTGCCGTCGAGGAACGTGCCGAGGGTGAAGGAGAGCTTGTAGTCGCCGTCCGTCATGCCCTTGTTGACGGTCTCGCCGACCGTCTGCTCGAAGGAGGCACAGGCCGGGCAGCGCGGGTCCTCGTAGAGGTGGACCGTGTTGTCGGTCTTGGACTCGCCGATGACGACGGTCGAGCCGTTCCTGCCGCTGGTGTTGGCGGGGGCGACGACCTTCGCGTCGGCCGCGGCGTCCCACTTCGAGGGCTCGTTGTTCTGTACGACGGCGTAGCCGATGCCGCCGGCTATCGCGAGGACCGCGACGATCGAACCGGCGACGATGATCTGCCGCTTGGCCTTGTCGCGCTTGGCCTGCCGCTCGCGCTCGATGCGCAGCCGCTCACGGGCCGCCGACTTCGAGGCCTGGCTGTTCCGCTTGCTCATGATGGGTTCTCCGTGGGTGTGACAGATGTACGGGGACTGGTGTGCTCAGGCGGACACGGCCGAGCACGGCGGTCCACGCCGTCCCATCGAGTGCACGAAGAGCCGCGTACGCGTGGCGGCGACCCGGCGCGTGGGCCGCGGCAGCCGGCGCACCGGAGCGAGACACACGGTCACCGCGGCGACCGCGACCAGCAGCGGGCGGAAGGTGGCGGCGGCCATCGCGTCCAGGAGCTGGGCCAGGGCCCGCTCGCCGCGACGGAGCCAGGCGGCGGCGAGGAGGCCGACACCGATGTGCGCGCCGAGCAGCAGCCAGGCGGCGCCCGGGTCGGCCTGCGCGAGCACGGCCGCGGCGGGAGTGACCTCGCCGCCCGTCACCCGGGCCAGCGGGGTGCCGACCTCGCCGCCCCCGCAGAGCACGTCGAGACCGACCGAGCGCAACGGGCCCGCGACCGGGCCGCCGGCCTTGCCGTAACAGGCGTGCTGGCCGGCGGTGAGGAGCGTGTCGGCGGCCAGTTCCAGCGGGATCAGCAGGGCGGCGATCCGTGCGAAGCCGCGCTCGCGGCCCGCCAGCGCGTACGCGACGACGAAGACGGCGGCGGCGAGCGCCGCCACGGTGGCCAGCGGCAGGGGGACCCGGGACAGCAGCACGTGCGACGCGGTGCTGAGCGTCACGACCAGTGCCGTGAACAGCGCCGCGCGCACGGCTCTGAGCTGGGTCCCGGATATGTCCATGGTTCCGAAGAGTCTGTCACGTACTCCCGTAAGGGACCCCTAAAGGGATCCTGTGGGTGGTCGCGGCCCGGCGGCCGAGGTCGGTGGGCGGGCGGCTACAGACCCGGGATCCGGCCGTTGCGGAACAGGTCCACGAAGATCTGGTGGTCGGCCCGCGCGCGTGCGCCGTACGTGTGGGCGAAGTCGACGAGCAGGTCGCCGAAGCCGTCCTCGTCGCCCGCGATGGCCGCGTCGATGGCGCGCTCCGTGGAGAACGGCACCAGCTCCGAGTGGCCGCTCTCGTCGTCGGCGGCGGCGTGCATCGCGGCGGTGGCCCGGCCGAGGTCCGCGACGACCGCCGTGATCTCCTCCGGGTCGTCGATGTCGCCCCAGTCCAGGTCGACCGCGTACGGCGAGACCTCGGCGACCAGCTGGCCCGCGCCGTCCAGCTCGGTCCAGCCCAGCCACGGGTCGGCGTGCGCCTGGAGGGCGCGCTGGGAGATCACCGTGCGGTGGCCCTCGTGCTGGAAGTACTCACGGATCGAGGGGTCCGTGACGTGCCGGGAGACGGCCGGGGTCTGGGCCTGCTTGATGTAGATCACCACATCGTTCTCCAGGGCGTCGGTGGCGCCCTCCAGGAGGATGTTGTACGAGGGCAGCCCGGCCGAGCCGATGCCGATGCCGCGGCGGCCCACGACGTCCTTCACCCGGTAGGAGTCCGGGCGGTCCAGGGACGACTCCGGCAGTGTCTCCAGATAGCCGTCGAAGGCGGCCAGGACCTTGTAGCGGGTGGCCGCGTCCAGCTCGATGGAGCCGCCGCCCGGTGCGAAGCGCCGCTCGAAGTCGCGGATCTCCGTCATCGAGTCGAGGAGCCCGAAGCGGGTCAGCGAGCGCGCGTCCCGCAGGGCGTCCAGCAGCGGGCCCTGTGCGCTGTCCAGCGTGAAGGGCGGCACCTCGTCGCTCTTGGCGCCCGTCGCGAGGGCGTGGATGCGCTCCCGGTAGGCCGCCGCGTACGTCCGGACGAGGGCGGTGATCTGCTCGTCGCTCAGCGCCTTCGCGTAGCCGATCAGGGCCACCGAGGCCGCGAGGCGCTTGAGGTCCCAGGTGAAGGGGCCGACGTACGCCTCGTCGAAGTCGTTCACGTTGAAGATCAGCCGGCCCTGGGCGTCCATGTACGTGCCGAAGTTCTCCGCGTGCAGGTCGCCGTGGATCCACACCCGCGAGGTGCGCTCGTCCAGATACGGTCCGCCGCTCCTCTCCTGCTGCAGGTCGTGGTAGAAGAGGTTCGCCGTCCCGCGGTAGAACGCGAACGCCGACGCCGCCATCTTCCGGAACTTCACGCGGAACGCGGCCGGATCGGCGGCCAGCAGATCGCCGAAGGCGGTGTGGAAGACGGCGAGGATCTGTTCGCCGCGCTGCTCGGCGCTGAGCTGCGGAACCGACATCGCTGGGTGCCTCCTGGTGCAGGTACTGCATGACGAATGGGACGAACACGCCGTCCGACGGAACGGATGTCTCCGTCACCGTCCAACGGACGGGGGTCCACGGGAGTGCCCGCCTCCCCCTCATGAAGGTACGGGGGAGAGCGCTCCGCGTGTCAGTGCTCAGGCATAGACTTCGTCGCTGTCCCCCAGACTGTCCGCAGCCCGCGGGGACGTCGTCGACGCCAGTTCTTCTTGGAGGCCGAAGCCGTGTCAAAGCCGCCGTTCACGCACCTGCACGTCCACACCCAGTACTCGCTGCTGGACGGTGCCGCGCGGCTCAAGGACATGTTCGACGCGTGCAACGAGATGGGCATGTCGCACATCGCGATGTCGGACCACGGCAACCTCCACGGGGCCTACGACTTCTTCCACACGGCCAAGAAGGCCGGCGTCACGCCGATCATCGGCATCGAGGCGTACGTCGCCCCCGAGTCGCGGCGCAACAAGCGCAAGGTCAAATGGGGCCAGCCGCACCAGAAGCGGGACGACGTCTCCGGCTCCGGCGGTTACACCCACAAGACGATCTGGGCGGCGAACCGGACGGGCCTGCACAATCTGTTCAAGCTCTCCTCGGACGCGTACGCGGAGGGCTGGCTGCAGAAGTGGCCCCGGATGGACAAGGAGACCATCTCCCAGTGGTCCGAGGGCCTGATCGCCTCCACGGGCTGCCCCTCCGGCGAACTGCAGACCCGGCTGCGCCTGGGCCAGTTCGACGAGGCGGTGAAGGCGGCCTCCGAGTACCAGGACATCTTCGGCAAGGACCGGTACTTCCTGGAGCTGATGGACCACGGCATCGAGATCGAGAGCAGGGTCCGCGAGGACCTGCTGCGGGTCGGCAAGAAGCTGGGCATCCCGCCGCTGGTGACGAACGACTCGCACTACACGTACGCGCACGAGGCGACCGCGCACGACGCGCTGCTGTGCATCCAGACCGGCAAGAACCTCTCCGACCCGGACCGCTTCCGCTTCGACGGCACCGGTTACTACCTGAAGTCGACGGACGAGATGTACGCCGTCGACTCCTCGGACGCCTGGCAGGAAGGGTGCGCGAACACGCTCCTGGTGGCCGAGCAGATCGACACGACGGGCATGTTCGAGGCCAAGAACCTCATGCCGAAGTTCGACATCCCCGACGGCTTCACCGAGGTCACCTGGTTCCAGGAGGAGGTGCGCCGCGGCATGGAGCGCCGCTTCCCCGCCGGCGTCCCCGACGACCGCCAGAAGCAGGCGGAGTACGAGATGGACGTCATCATCCAGATGGGGTTCCCGGGGTACTTCCTCGTCGTCGCCGACTTCATCATGTGGGCCAAGAAGCAGGGCATCGCGGTCGGCCCCGGCCGTGGCTCCGCGGCCGGCTCGATCGTCGCGTACGCCATGGGCATCACCGACCTCGATCCCATCCCGCACGGTCTGATCTTCGAGCGGTTCCTCAACCCCGAGCGCGTCTCCATGCCCGACGTCGACATCGACTTCGACGAGCGCAGGCGCGTCGAGGTGATCAGGTACGTGACCGAGAAGTACGGCGCCGACAAGGTCGCCATGATCGGCACGTACGGCAAGATCAAGGCGAAGAACGCCATCAAGGACTCCGCGCGCGTGCTGGGCTACCCGTACGCGATGGGCGACCGGCTCACCAAGGCGATGCCCGCCGACGTCCTCGGCAAGGGCATCGACCTGAACGGCATCACCGACCCCAAGCACCCGCGCTACGGCGAGGCCGGCGAGATCCGGGGGATGTACGAGAACGAGCCGGACGTGAAGAAGGTCATCGACACCGCGAAGGGCGTCGAGGGCCTGGTCCGGCAGATGGGTGTGCACGCGGCCGGCGTGATCATGTCCAGCGAGCCCATCGTCGACCACGCCCCGGTCTGGGTGCGGCACACCGACGGCGTGACCATCACCCAGTGGGACTACCCGCAGTGCGAGTCGCTCGGCCTGCTCAAGATGGACTTCCTGGGGCTTCGCAACCTCACGATCATGGACGACGCCATCAAGATGGTGAAGGCCAACAAGGGCATCGACCTGGAGATGCTCGCCCTGCCGCTGGACGACCCCAAGACCTTCGAACTGCTCTGCCGCGGCGACACCCTCGGCGTCTTCCAGTTCGACGGCGGCCCGATGCGCTCGCTGCTGCGCCAGATGCAGCCCGACAACTTCGAGGACATCTCCGCCGTCTCGGCCCTCTACCGGCCGGGCCCGATGGGCATGAACTCGCACATCAACTACGCGGAGCGCAAGAACAAGCGCCAGGAGATCACCCCGATCCACCCCGAGCTGGAGGAGCCGCTCGAGGAGGTCCTGGCGGTCACCTACGGCCTGATCGTGTACCAGGAGCAGGTGCAGAAGGCCGCCCAGATCATCGCCGGCTACTCGCTCGGCGAGGCCGACATCCTGCGCCGCGTGATGGGCAAGAAGAAGCCCGACGAACTGGCGAAGAACTTCACCATCTTCCAGGCCGGCGCCCAGAAGAACGGCTACAGCCCCGAGGCGATCAAGGCGCTGTGGGACGTGCTGGTCCCCTTCGCCGGCTACGCGTTCAACAAGGCGCACTCCGCCGCGTACGGACTGGTCTCCTACTGGACCGCCTACCTGAAGGCGAACTACCCGGCCGAGTACATGGCCGCGCTGCTCACCTCGGTCAAGGACGACAAGGACAAGTCGGCGATCTACCTCAACGAGTGCCGGCGCATGAAGATCAAGGTCCTGCCGCCGAACGTCAACGAGTCGGAGCAGAACTTCGCCGCCCAGGGCGACGACGTGATCCTCTTCGGACTGTCGGCCGTGCGCAACGTCGGTACGAACGTGGTCGAGTCGATCATCCGCAGCCGCAAGGCCAAGGGGAAGTACGCCTCCTTCCCGGACTACCTCGACAAGGTCGAGGCGGTGGCCTGCAACAAGCGCACCACGGAATCCCTCATCAAGGCCGGTGCCTTCGACACGATGGGGCACACCCGCAAGGGCCTCACCGCGCACTTCGAGCCGATGATCGACAACGTGGTCGCGGTGAAGAGGAAAGAGGCCGAGGGGCAGTTCGACCTCTTCGGCGGCATGGGCGAGGCCGACAACACCGAGCCGGGCTTCGGCCTGGACGTGGAGTTCACCACCGACGAGTGGGACAAGGCCTACCTGCTCGCACAGGAGCGGGAGATGCTCGGCCTGTACGTGTCCGACCACCCGCTCTTCGGTCTGGAGCACGTGCTGTCCGACAAGGCCGACGCGGGCATCGCCCAGCTCACCGGCGGCGAGCACGGGGACGGCGCGGTCGTCACCATCGGCGGCATCATCTCGGGCCTGCAGCGCAAGATGACCAAGCAGGGCAACGCCTGGGCCATCGCCACCGTCGAGGACCTGGCCGGCTCCATCGAGTGCATGTTCTTCCCGGCGACCTACCAGCTGGTGTCCACCCAACTGGTCGAGGACGCGGTGGTGTTCGTCAAGGGGCGCCTCGACAAGCGCGAGGACGTCCCCCGCCTCGTCGCGATGGAGCTGCAGGTCCCCGACCTGTCGAACGCGGGCACCAACGCGCCCGTGATCCTCACCATCCCCGCTCTGAAGATCACTCCGCCCATGGTCAGCAGGCTCGGTGAGATCCTCAGCCACCACCGGGGCGAGAGCGAGGTGCGGATCAGGCTCCAGGGCCCGAGCAAAACCACGGTCCTGCGGCTCGACCGGCACCGGGTGAAGCCCGACCCCGCCCTCTTCGGGGACCTGAAGGTACTGCTGGGCCCGGCCTGCCTGGCGACCGGCTGACCGCCGCCGGACCTCCCGGACGAGCGCGAGGGGCGCACCCGTGCACGGGTGCGCCCCTCGGCGTGTGCCTGGACCGGAAAGGCCCGTGCGCCCGGCTCAGTTGTGGCCGAAACGCCTCTGGTGCTTGCGGGCGGCATCGGCGGAGCCGCCCTGGATCTGTGACACCGGCGACTGCTGCGCCGGCGCCGGGGACTGCTCCTGCGCGCGCTCCGGCTGCGACGAGCGGTCCTGTTCGCCGCCCTGCTTACGGTTCCTGTTCTTGGCCATGGTGCTGCCTCCTCAGGGAGATTCGGGGGGCCAAATCCGGGATCAGACTCACATAGGCTGGGGTTCCGCGCATTTCGGAGAATTACCGTGCGTAATAAGGACTGTGGGCGAGCTGTGCGCCCGATCCGCCACGCCGAAGATCGAGTTCCGGCCGTTAACCTCCGCGCGGTCGGGCAGACTCGAAGCAAGCCCGAAGCAAACCTCCCGGAAAGAGGGTGGATCGCGTGGACCGCTGCATCGTCCTGGTGGACGCCGGTTACCTGCTCGGGGCCGCTGCCAGTCTCCTCGCCGGGGAACCCTCGCGATCCCGGATCACCGTTGACCACGCCGCCCTCATCCAGGGGCTGCGCGAGCGCGCCGAGTCCGAGACGGAACGGCCCCTGCTGCGCATCTACTGGTTCGACGGGGGCCCCCGACCGCGTACCGCAGCCGGAGCACCGCAGACTGCGGGTGATGCCCCGGGTCACGGTCCGCCTCGGCGCGCTGACCCGCAGCGACGGCCGGTGGGCGCAGAAGGGCGTGGACGCCGCGATGCACGCCGAACTCACCGAGCTGGCGCGCAACCGCGCCTGCTCCGACGTCGTGCTCGTCACCGGGGACGGGGATCTGCTGCCCGGCATGATGGCGGCCAAGGAGCACGGGGTCGCCGTGCACCTGTGGGCCGTGCAGGCCGCGGACGGGGACTACAACCAGTCCGAGGACCTGGTCGCCGAGGCCGACGAGCGGCGGGTGCTCGACCGGATCTGGATCACCAAGGCCGTCCGGGCCAAGGAGCTCGGCGGGGTCTGCGCCCCGCCGCCCGTGCCGCGGCCCGAGATCGCCGCGATCCTCTCCGCGCCGCTGCCGGAGTCCGCGCCGAGCTCCACCGGCGAGCAGGCCGTGACGCAGGACGAACAGCACGAGCAGCACGAGCAGGCCGAGCCGGGCCGGAACGGCACGGAGGCGCGGGTGCCGGCCGCCGCCAAGGGCGTTCCGACGCCGAAGGACCTGGCCGCGCTGCGGGCGCCCGGCGCGCCCGGTGCGGCCGGCGGGCAGCCGGCGGCCCAGCATCCCGCGAACGCGACGCTGCGCTGGTCGTCCGACAGGGGGTGGATCGACCGGGACCGGCCCGCGAGCGCCGCCGAGACCGCGGAGGCGGCGCTGCTGCCGACGCTCGCGCAGCTCACGTCGGCGGAGCAGCGGTGGGCCGACCGGGAGGAGGACATCACCACGGTGGGGGGTGATCCGTTCGAGGTCGGGCAGGTGTTCGCGCGGCGGTGGATGGATCGGTTGTCCGACCAGACGCAGCTGCCCAAGCTGTCCACGATGTATCCGCGGGTGCCGCACCGGATCGACGGGGAGCTGCTGCGGTACGCGGCGCGGTTCGGGCTGCTCGCGCACAAGGACGATCAGATCGATGAGCACGACCGGTACGCGATCCGGGCGGGGTTCTGGCGAGAGGTCGATGCGCGGAACGCGACCGAACGGGTCCCTGCCGGGGAGTGAGCGGTAAGGGGTCTGGGGTTCGGAGCGCTCCGGGTGGCGTTGCCGGGTGCGGGCCGGCGGGGGCTTGTCGCGCAGTTCCCCGCGCCCCTGAAGGGCGGAAGGCCTGCGCCGTTCCCCGTGGCCCTTGAAAGGCCCCCGGGGATGGTCCCGGGTGGGTGATATCTGGTGTGTGGCCGCCCCGGGCGTGGTTCGGGGGGTGGGACCCCGTAGTCTCGGGTCTCGTGAGTACGCGCGCCGCACAGGTAGGCCGGGACGGGCATGGCGGGGATGTCGTGTGCGCCGTGCGGGATCTCACGAAGACGTATCCGGCCGTGCGCGGACGGCGCAACGCACCCGGTACGCCCGAGGTGCGGGCCACCGACGGGGTCCGGATCGACATCCGGCGGGGCGAGATCTTCGGGCTGCTCGGACCGAACGGCGCCGGCAAGACCACCCTCGTACGCCAGCTGACCGGGCTGATGCGCCCCGACCGCGGCAGTGTCGAGATCCTCGGGCACGACATCGTGCGCCATCCCGAGCGGGCGGCGCGCATCCTCGCGTACCTCGGGCAGGAGTCCACCGCCCTCGACGAGCTGACCGTGTCGCTCGCCGCCGAGACCACCGGGCGGCTGCGCGGCCTCCCCGTGCGCGCGGCCCGGGCCGAGCGGGACGCGGTCCTGGAGGAGCTGGGGCTCACCGCCCTCGCCTCGCGGCCCCTGAAGAAGCTCTCCGGCGGACAGCGGCGGCTCGCCTGCTTCGCCACCGTCCTCGTCGGCGAGCGGCCCTTCCTCGTCCTCGACGAGCCGACCACCGGCATGGACCCCGTCGCCCGCCGCGCCGTCTGGGGCGCCGTCGACCGGCGCCGGGCCGAGCACGCCACCACGGTCCTGCTGGTCACCCACAACGTCATCGAGGCCGAGACCGTGCTCGATCGGGTCGCCGTGCTGGACCGGGGCCGCGTCATCGCCTGCGACACCCCCACCGGGCTGAAGGAGCAGGTCGCCGGCGAGGTGCGCCTCGAACTGGTGTGGCGCGAGCGCGCCCCGCTCGACGTGCCCGAGGTCGCGGCCCTGCGCGACCGCGCCGTAGAGTCGGGCCGGCGCTGGTCGCTGCGGCTCTCCCCGGAGGAGGCCCGCGCGGCCGTCGCGGCGGTCACCGGCGGCGCCGCCTTCGCGGCCCTGGACGACTTCACGCTCGCCACGCCGAGCCTGGAGGACGTGTACCTGGCCCTGGGCGGCAGCGCCGGAAGCGTACGGGGGCTGGTCAAGGCATGAGCACGCGGGCCCCCGCAGCCGTACGCAACAGGTACAAGGACGACAGCCGAAGCGAACAGGAGCCGCTCGACGTGAGTGTCGTACCCGCCGAGGTCCTGCCCGGCGCAGCCCGCGCGGACGGGAACCGGGCCGTGGACAGCGAGGACGGTGTCCGTGCCGTGGCCGGGCTCGGGCCGCGCGCGCGGCTGTGGCCGGCGCTGGCCGCCGTCTACCGGGCGCAGCTCTCCCGGGCCAGGGTGGCGCGCATCCCGCTGCTGTTCGTGGCGACCTTCCAGTCCGTCGGGATCATGGTCCTGATGCGCGGGGTCGTGGACGGCGGCGGCGAGGCGCGGGCCGTGGTCGCCGGTTCCTCGGTCCTCGTGGTGGCGTTCGTCGCGCTCAACCTGCTCGCCCAGTACTTCGGCCAGTTGCGCGCCAGCGGCGGCCTCGACCACTACGCGACGCTGCCCGTGCCGCCCGCCGCCGTCGTGCTGGGCGCGGCCGCCGCGTACGCCTCCTTCACCGTGCCCGGGACGCTGGTGACCGCCGTCGTGGGCAGCGTGCTCTTCCAGCTGCCGCTGACGCACCTGTGGATCCTCGTCGCCGTCATCCCGCTCGCGGGCGCCGCGCTCGCCGGACTCGGGGCGGCCCTCGGGCTGCTCGCCCCCCGCCCGGAACTTGCCACGCTGCTCGGCCAGCTGGGCATGTCGGCCGCGCTGCTGCTCGGTGTGCTGCCGCCGGACCGGCTGCCGACAGTCGTCCAGTGGGCCCGCGACCTGCTGCCCTCCACGTACGGCGTCGAGGCCCTCGGACTGACCTTCGGCCCGGACCCGGACTGGGGGGTCGTCCTGCTCGACCTCGCCGTGTGCGCGGGCGTCGGCGTCGCCTCGCTGGCCGTCGCGACCTGGGCCTACCGCCGGGCGGCCGTCCGGTGACGCGCCCGGCGGGCGGGCCTGGCACGATGGCGGTGTGACCGCACCGCTGAATCCGCCTCCGCAGCCGAACCACCAGCCGCCGCACGACGCCTGGCAGGCGCCGCCCGCCGGGTACGGTTCCGGCCCTGAGGAGGACGGTCCCGGGATCAGGACAGAGCTGCGCGAGGCGGCGGTCGTCACGCTCGCCATGACGGTCGCCGGGCTGCTGCTCGGTGTCCTGTGGTGGTGGCTGGCACCGCACGTGCCGCTCGTCTCGGACAGCTCGACGGTCTACCTCAAGGACACCGAGGGGGAGCAGGCCATCGGCGTGGACGGCACGTTCACCCTGCTGGCGCTCGCCTTCGGCCTGGCCGCCGCGGTGCTCGTGTTCCTCTGGCGGCGCCGGGGCGGTATCGCGCTGATCGTCGCGCTCACCGCCGGCGGCATCCTCGGCTCCCTGGTGGCCTGGCGGCTCGGCATCTGGCTCGGGCCCACCCAGGACGTGGTCGCGCACGCCAAGGAGGCCGGCAAGGGCGTCACGTTCGACGCCCCGCTGGAGCTCGGCGCCAAGGGCGCCATGCTCGCCTGGTCCGTCTCGGCCCTGCTGGTCCATCTGGGCCTGACGGCCCTCTTCGCCCCCAGGGACCCGGACCCCTTCCAGTCCCCGTACCAGACCTGACGGGCGCCCGGCCCCGACGGACCCGCGGACGGCCACCGGCCGCCGGCGGGGCGCTACGCCGGGCGGCGCCCGTGGTTCGACCGGCCCTTGCGGATGCGCCACTTCCGTTTACGCGTCTTCTTCGACATGTCCCCGGTGCTTAACCGAGAACCCCGCCCCCGTCGAGGGGTCACGCACGCCCGACGGGGGCCACCACCGCATCGGTGAGCCGCGCGAGGTCGCCCGGGGCCAGCTCGACCTCCAGCCCCCGCCGCCCGGCGGAGACACAGATGGTCGCGTGCCCCTCCGCGGACGCGTCCAGCACCGTACGCAGCCTCCTGCGCTGCCCGAGCGGCGAGATGCCCCCGCGGACGTACCCGGTGGTGCGCTCCGCGGCGGCCGGGTCGGCCATGGCGGCCCGCTTGCCGCCCACCGCCGCCGCCAGCGCCTTCAGGTCCAGGGAGCCCGCCACGGGGACGACGGCGACCGTCAGGTCCCCGTCGACGTCCGCGACCAGGGTCTTGAAAACCCGGTCCGGGGAGACCCCCATCGCCTCGGCCGCCTCCCCGCCGTACGAGGGGTGCGCCGGATCGTGCTCGTAGGCGTGCATCGTGAACGCGACGCCCGCGGCGGTGAGCGCCACGGTGGCCGGTGTCCCGCCCGGCTGCTGCTGTTTCTTCGACTTCTTCGCCAAGGGATCCTTCTTCACCGGGGGACCTGCGGTACGGCTCGCCTCAGTTGGGGCTCGTCGGTCCGCGGGTCAGTTCCGAGGCGGGCAGCGACGGCAGATTGCGGATGATCGCGGTCTCCGCCCGCAGCAGGGTCAGCTCCTCGCGCAGCCGCGACGCCGTGTCCGGCGCCTGCAGCAGCCGCTGCTTCGCCGGGACGTCGAGCATCGCCGCGGCCGCGACCAGGTACGAGACGACGGCCGGCTCGTCCGGCAGGTCGGCCCCGGTCGACAGGGACCGCTCCCGCGCCCCCGCCAGCCGCTTCTGGTACTGCCGGAAGGCCCGCAGCACCCCCTCGGCCAGCGCCCCGGCCTCTTCACCGGGGTCCTCGGGCAGCTCTTCGAGTTCGGCCGTCAGATAGGGCCCGGAGGCGTCCACGGAGAGCAGCCGCACCCGGATCGTCCCGGTGGCCAGCACCTCGAAGCTGCCGTCGGCGCGCTCCCGTACGGTCGCGGCGTCGGCGACGCACCCCACCGGGTGGAAGGCCTTCAGCGGGTCGTCGCCGAAGCCCGCCGCGGGCCCGCGCCGCGGCACGGCCGTCCGGTCCGGCATACCGGGCGAGGTGGCGGCCACCTCGTGGCCGTCGCGGATGGCGACGACGGCGAACCGGCGCGGTTCGTCCTCGGGGGTCTTCAGCAGATCGCGCATCATCGCGCGATAGCGCTCCTCGAAGATGTTCAGCGGCAGCACGAGCCCGGGGAACAGCACCGAGTTCAGCGGGAAGAGGGGGAGCCGGACGGTGGTCACGACGCGAAATCCTAGTGGTCGCCGGAGCCGGGACGGCCGCCGTGCCCACTCCGTGGATGCGGGACCTCCCCGTTCCGTGTCGCCGCCCGGGTTCTCAGGGGTCTGTCCGAGGCCACCTGGAGCCTGATCCCGTCGCGCAGTTCGAGGAACTGGCCGAGCGGATCGTCCGAGACGCGGTCCCAGGGGAACGAGGTGGCGTACGGGCCGATGCGGCGCAGCTGTTCCAGGGCGTCCTCCCACCGGTCGAGCCGGACCAGCACGTAGGTCAGCAGGTTGCGGACCTCCGCGGGCCACGGGTCGGCGTCCGGGTACCGGGCGGAGAGGCCGATGGCCAGGTCGGCGGCCGCGTCGAGGCGCCGGCGGTGCACGGCGGCCCCGCCGCCTTCGGTCAGGAAGGCGAAGGCCGCCCGCACGGGCAGCGCCTGGACCAGGGAGCCGGGCAGGGCGTCCCGCGCGGCCCGCTCGGCGAAGTCGAAGCACCGGCCGTGCGAGCCGTACCAGGCGGCGGACAGGTACTGCAGGGCGGCCACATGACAGCCGTAGTGGTGCGGGGAGCGCCGGACGGCCTGCGCCCACAGCTGCTCGAACTCGGTGTGCGGCGCGTTCGTGCCCCGGGCGTGGTCCAGGGCGATCCGCCAGGGCACCGGGTCGCGGGGGGCGCCCTCGGCGGCGGCCGAGATCAGCGGCGCGACCTGGCGCAGCAGTTCGGCGCGGGCCGGGGACCGCCAGCTCCGGCACACCGCCAGTTCGGCCCTGACCACCGCCGCGTCCGGGTCGTGCGGGGTGTCGGAGCGCCACGCGTCGAACCACTCGGCGCGGGAGAGGGCGAAGGCGGCGAGGCGGGTCGTGTACCGGTCCCGGTTCTCCCACTCGGCGGCCTCGCGGGTGGCGGCGAGCAGTGTGCCGACGGCGGCGTACTCGCCGCGGCCCGCCGCGACGAGGGCCGGGCCGAGTCGCTCGTCCGGGGCGTCGAGGAGCACCTCGTCGTCGTCGGGCAGGCCGGCGGCGAGACTCGCGGTGTTCCGCGCCATCCGGACCGTGCGCAGGAGCGCTCGCAGCAGTGCCATGGTGTCGTCCATTAAATCCGCAGGTGGGACGGGTGCCAGAGGCTGCGCGATGACGCTTTCGTAACCGTGTCCAGGTTGCGTGGCAATCGGTCAAGAGCGGGTAAAAGGTGACTGCCCCTCAGGCGCCGGGCGGCTCAGCCCCTGCGCAGCAGTCGGGTCGCGCCCGCCGTCACGGCCGTCACGAGGATCCAGCCGAGCAGGATCACCACCGCGGACAGCCACTGCCAGCCGCCGCGCAGCTGCCAGAAGCCGGCCTGGCCGAGGTCGATGACCGGCAGCAGCAGGTCCAGGGCGAACAGGGACGGGTTCCACGGCGGGTGTTCGCCCGTCTTGAGCGGCGGATGGTCCGCGTGCGAGAAGGCGACCGAGGCCGCCGCCCACAGCACGGCCATCCACAGGGCGGCCCGGCCCGGCCGGTACCCGTAGGCGACCGTCCAGTCCTGCACGTACCCCCAGAGCTTGACCGCGACCGGCAGGTTCTCGCGTCTGTGGCGCTGTTTGGCGAGCAGCACCGCGCGCGCCTCCTCGTCCTCGCCGCTGTCGCGCAGCACCAGGGCCAGCCGCTCGTACGGCTCGGGGCTGTACTCGGGGGTGGCCGCGGCCACCCACTGCAGACGCCTGGCCGGTGGGAACGGGCCGCGCGGCACCAGGTACTCGTACTGGAAGCCGGCCATCTGCAGCTGGCCGGCGCCCGGCCAGCTGGCCGCCCGGTCGATGAGGGTGACCACCCGCGCGCCGTTCAGCACGATCCGCCCGCGCTGCGGCCGGCGGCCGAGGAAGCGCAGCTCGGACACCTGGACGCGGCGCAGCGAGACCTCCTGGTCGTCGTGCAGGGTGAAGCGGGCCTCCTCGAAGTCCACCGCGTCCCCGAACCGGCCGTCGTCGAGCCGGATCCCGCCCTCGCACTCGAACCGCTGCACGCGGGTACCGTGCGCGGGGGTCCGGCCGCTGGTCAGCAGGGGGTTACTGAGGGCGGCCGGGGTCAGGTACATGGTCCGCTCGACGGTCAGCTGCGGCGCGTTCAGCGCGCGCCCGTAGGGATTGCTCAGCCGGCTGCCGCGCAGACTGAGCGAGACCCCCACCTTCGCGCCGCGCAGGCTCAGTTCGCCGTACGACTCCAGCAGCTCGGCCTGCAGGTCCTGGCCCACGGTCAGTCCGTCGCCGGAGAGGGAGTTGCCGCGCCGGTCGCGGTGGACGACCGACTGGTTGAGCAGCAGGTCCGTACCGATGTGCGCGTCGGTGAGGCGGACGCCGTGGTGGAAGCGGCAGCGCGGCAGGTGCAGATCGCCCTCCGTGTGCAGCCGTGCCGCCTCCAGCCGGGGTATCGCGCAGTCCACCAGGCGGACCGTGCTGAACCGGGCTTCCGGCAGCAGGACCTCCTTCTCGAAACGGCAGCCCCTCATCTCCAGGTACGGTTCGACGGCGCCGCCCGCGAGATCGAGCACGTCGGCGATCTGCACCCCGGCCAGCTTCAGGGAGGCCACGCGGCCGTCCAGCGCGGGCGGCCCGTCCAGCAGCAGCCAGCACACGATCCGGGCCCGTACGGTGCGCTCGGGACCCCACGGGTGGCCGCCGTGCGGATCGTCGACGACGGTGTCCCCGGCCCGCAGGTCGTACACGCTGCCGTTGCGGAACGCCTGCCACATGCCGACCTCGGCGGCGCTCAGGTCGCCGGGCACCTCGCCGGCGCGGCGGCCGGCCCCATCGGTCACGGCTTCCTCCCTCTCCCCTGCTGCTCGTGGGTTGTTCTCAGCCGTTCAGGTGATGCCCGCTGCGCGGTCGGCTGAAAACTCAGAGTGACGATTGTTGCTCTCAGTGACCGTCAGGAGTGAAAACGCGCCATGCGCCGACGGGCGGGCGCGGCGCGTATCAGCGATTGATACGGCCGTCCGGCGCCCGACGGCCGTCTGAGAGAATTGACGACGTGATCTCCCTCATCGATCTGCGCGGTGACGCCCTCCCCGAGGGTCCCGCCCTGCGCGACCTGCTGCCCCGAGCCGACTTCGACGTCTCGGCCGCCCTGGAGAAGGTGCGTCCGATCTGCGAGGCCGTGCACCATCGGGGCGACGCGGCGCTGATCGACTACGCGGAGCGGTTCGACGGCGTGCGCCTGGAGTCCGTACGGGTCCCGGCGCGGGCCCTCACGGACGCGCTCGACCAGCTCGACGGGGCCGTCCGCGCGGCCCTGGAGGAGTCGATCCGCCGCGCCCGCATCGTCCACCGCGAGCAGCGCCGCAGCACGCACACCACCCAGGTGGTCCCCGGCGGCACGGTCACCGAGAAGTGGGTGCCCGTCGACCGCGTCGGCCTGTACGCGCCCGGCGGCCGGTCCGTCTACCCCTCGTCCGTGATCATGAACGTGGTCCCGGCGCAGGAGGCCGGCGTCGAGTCGATCGCGCTCGCCTCCCCCGCCCAGTCCGACTTCGGCGGTTTGCCGCACCCGACGATCCTGGCCGCCTGCGCGCTGCTCGGCATCGACGAGGTGTACGCGGCCGGCGGCGCGACCGCCGTGGCGATGTTCGCGTACGGCACCGAGTCCTGCCCGCCCGCCGACATGGTCACCGGACCCGGCAACATCTGGGTCGCCGCCGCCAAGCGCTACTTCGCGGGCCGCATCGGCATCGACGCCGAGGCCGGCCCGACCGAGATCGCGATCCTCGCCGACGACACGGCCGACCCGGTGCACGTCGCCTCCGACCTGATCAGCCAGGCCGAGCACGACCCGCTCGCGGCGGCCGTCCTCGTCACCGACTCGGTCGCGCTGGCCGACGCGGTCGCCAAGGAACTGGAGCCGCAGGTCGCCGCCACCAAGCACGTCGAGGACCGGATCGTCCCGGCGCTGGGCGGCAGGCAGTCCGCGATCGTGCTGGTCGACGGCGTGGCGGAGGGCCTGCGGGTGGTCAACGCCTACGGCGCCGAGCACCTGGAGATCCAGACCGCCGACGCGTCCGCCGTCGCCGACCGGGTCAGGAACGCCGGCGCGGTCTTCGTCGGCCCCTGGGCGCCCGTCTCGCTCGGCGACTACGCGGCCGGCTCCAACCACGTGCTGCCGACCGGCGGCTGCGCCTGCCACTCCTCGGGCCTGTCGGTCCAGTCCTTCCTGCGCGGCATCCACCTCGTCGACTACACCCGCGACGCGCTGGCCGAGGTCGCCCACCACGTGGTGACCCTCGCCGAGGCGGAGGACCTGCCCGCCCACGGCGCCGCGGTCAAGGCCCGCTTCGGCTGGCAGGTGCCCGGCCAGTGAGCTCCTCCGACACCCCTTTCGGGATCGACGACCTCCCCGTCCGCGACGAGCTGCGCGGGAAGTCCCCGTACGGCGCGCCCCAGCTCGACGTCCCCGTACGGCTCAACACCAACGAGAATCCGTACCCGCTGCCCGAACCGCTCGTCGAGCGGATCGCCGAGCGGGTGCGCGAGGCCGCCCGCCGGCTCAACCGCTATCCCGACCGGGACGCGGTGGAGCTGCGCTCCGAACTGGCCGCCTACCTGACGAAGACCGGCGGGCACGTGGTCGGCGTCGAGAACGTCTGGGCCGCCAACGGCTCCAACGAGGTCATCCAGCAGCTGCTGCAGACCTTCGGCGGGCCCGGCCGCACCGCGATCGGCTTCGAGCCCTCGTACTCGATGCACGCGCTGATCGCGCGCGGCACCGGCACGGGCTGGATCTCCGGGCCCCGCGCCGAGGACTTCACGATCGACCGCGCCGCCGCCGTCGAGGCGGTCACCGAGCACGCCCCCGACGTCGTGTTCGTCACCACCCCCAACAACCCCACGGGCAACGCCGTCCCGGCCGACACCGTCCTCGCGCTGTACGAGGCGGCGCAGGCCGCCCGGGCCGCGACGGCCGGGGCGATGGTCGTCGTCGACGAGGCCTACGTCGAGTTCAGTCACGGTGAGTCACTGCTGCCGCTGCTCGAAGGTCGGCCGAATCTCGTCGTCTCGCGCACCATGTCGAAGGCGTTCGGCGCGGCCGGGCTGCGCCTCGGCTATCTCGCCGCGCACCCCGCGGTCGTGGACGCCGTGCAGCTCGTACGGCTGCCGTACCACCTGTCGGCCGTCACCCAGGCGACCGCGCTGGCCGCCCTGGAACACACCGACACGCTGCTCGGTTACGTCGAGCAGCTGAAGACCGAGCGCGACCGGCTGGTCGGCGCACTGCGCGCCCTCGGCTTCGAGGTGACCGAGTCCGACGCCAACTTCGTCCAGTTCGGGCGGTTCGACGGCGAGGCGGGCTCGCACGAGGCCTGGCGGCGGATCCTCGACCGGGGCGTCCTGGTCCGGGACAACGGCGTACCGGGCTGGCTGCGGGTCACCGCGGGCACCCCCGCCGAGAACGACGCCTTCCTCGACGCGGTCCGTGGACTGCCGCGTGAGGTGCCGACACCCGTGGGGGCCACCCCCGCACCCCCGAAGGAGCAGAGCGCATGAGCCGCACAGGCCGTGTCGAACGGAACACCAAGGAGACCTCCGTCGTCGTCGAGATCGACCTCGACGGCAGCGGAAAGGTCGATGTGTCGACAGGCGTCGGCTTCTACGACCACATGCTCGACCAGCTCGGCCGGCACGGTCTGTTCGACCTGACCGTGAAGACCGAGGGCGACCTGCACATCGACTCGCACCACACCATCGAGGACACCGCCCTCGCCCTGGGCGGCGCCTTCCGGCAGGCGCTCGGCGACAAGGTCGGCATCTACCGCTTCGGCAACTGCACCGTCCCGCTGGACGAGTCGCTCGCCCAGGTGACCGTCGACCTCTCCGGGCGCCCCTACCTCGTGCACACCGAGCCCGAGAAGATGGCGCCGATGATCGGCGAGTACGACACGACGATGACCCGGCACATCCTGGAGTCCTTCGTCGCCCAGGCGCAGATCGCCCTGCACGTGCACGTGCCCTACGGGCGCAACGCCCACCACATCGTGGAGTGCCAGTTCAAGGCGCTCGCCCGCGCCCTGCGGTACGCCTCCGAGCGCGACCCGCGCGCGGCGGGCATCCTGCCCTCCACGAAGGGTGCGCTGTAAGCCATGAGCGGCCTCTCCACCGTACTGATCGTCGTCGGGCTCTTCCTGCTCGGCGGCATCTACTCCTTCGTCAAGCAGCAGATGCCCAAGAGCCTCATCGTCCTGCTGTCCATCGGCGCGGCCATGTGTCTCGTCGCGGGTGTCGTCCGGCTGGAGGTGTGGAATTGAGCACCCCCGCCAAGCGGGTCGTCGTCTTCGACTACGGCTTCGGGAACGTCAGGTCCGCCGAACGCGCCCTCGCGCGCACCGGCGCCGAGGTCGAGATCACCCGTGACTTCGACAAGGCCATGAACGCCGACGGGCTGCTGGTGCCGGGCGTCGGCGCCTTCGCCGCCTGCATGAAGGGCCTGCGGGAGGCGCGCGGCGACTGGATCGTCGGCCGCCGCCTCGCCGGCGGACGCCCCGTCATGGGCATCTGCGTCGGCATGCAGATCCTCTTCGAGCGCGGCATCGAGCACGGCGTCGAGACCGAGGGCCTCGACGAGTGGCCCGGCTCGGTCGAGCCGCTGCAGGCCGACGTCGTGCCCCACATGGGCTGGAACACCGTCGAGGCACCGGCCGGCACCCGGCTCTTCGCCGGGCTCGACGAGGACGCGCGCTTCTACTTCGTGCACTCCTACGCCGTCCACGCGTGGTCCCTGGAAACCGCGAACCCGGCGATGCGCCCACCCCTCGTCACCTGGTCCACGCACGGCAAGCCCTTCGTGGCGGCCGTCGAGAACGGCGCCCTGTGGGCCACCCAGTTCCACCCCGAGAAGTCCGGCGACGCCGGAGCCCAGCTGCTCACCAACTGGATCGGAACCCTGTAGACCATGGCCAAGCTCGAACTCCTCCCCGCCGTCGACGTCCGCGACGGCCAGGCCGTCCGGCTCGTGCACGGCGAGTCCGGCACGGAGACCTCGTACGGTTCCCCGCTCGAGGCGGCCCTCGCCTGGCAGCGGTCGGGCGCCGAGTGGCTGCACCTGGTGGACCTGGACGCCGCGTTCGGCACCGGCGACAACCGCGCGCTGATCGCCGAGGTCGCCGAACGCATGAAGGAACTGCGCATCAAGGTGGAGCTGTCCGGCGGCATCCGCGACGACGACACCCTCGCCGCGGCCCTCGCCACCGGCTGCACCCGCGTCAACCTCGGCACCGCGGCTCTGGAGACCCCCGAGTGGGTCGCCGAGGTCATCGCCCGGCACGGCGACAGGATCGCGGTCGGCCTCGACGTCCGCGGCACCACCCTGCGCGGCCGCGGCTGGACCCGTGACGGCGGCGACCTCTACGAGACGCTGGAGCGCCTCGACAAGGAGGGCTGCGCGCGGTACGTCGTGACCGACATCGCCAAGGACGGCACCCTCCAGGGCCCGAACCTGGAGCTCCTGAAGAACGTCTGCGCGGCCACCGACCGGCCCGTGGTGGCCTCCGGAGGTGTCTCCTCGCTGGACGACCTGCGGGCCATCGCCGAACTCGTGCCCCTCGGCGTCGAGGGCGCGATCGTCGGGAAGGCCCTGTACGCCGAGGCGTTCACGCTGGAAGAGGCCCTCGCGGCGGTGGCCGTATGAGCGCCGTGCGACGCGTCATGACCGGCGCCCCCTGGGAGGACGCCTTCGGCTACTCCCGCGCGGTGGAGCTGCCGAACGGCCTGGTGCTGGTCTCCGGCTGCACCTCCGTGGTGGACGGGCAGATCGCCGGCGGCGGCCCGTACGAGCAGGCCGTCAACTCCTTCAAGGTCGCGCTGGCGGCCCTGGCGGAGCTCGGCCTCGGCCGCGAGCACGTCGTCCGCACCCGCATGTACCTCACGCACGCCCGGGACGTGGAGGACGTCGGCCGCGCCCACAAGGAGTTCTTCAACGCGGTCCGGCCGGCCTCGTCGCTGGTCATCGTCTCCGGTTTCGTGGACCCCGGCCTGGTGGTCGAGGTCGAGGTGGAGGCGTACCGGGACGCGGCCCCGGGGGAGGGGCCCGCCTCATGACCCTCGCCGTACGCGTCATCCCCTGCCTGGACGTCGACAACGGCCGGGTCGTCAAGGGCGTCAACTTCCAGAACCTGCGCGACGCGGGCGACCCCGTCGAGATGGCCAAGGTGTACGACGCCGAGGGCGCCGACGAGCTGACGTTCCTGGACATCACCGCGTCCTCCGGGAACCGGGAGACCACCTACGACGTGGTGCGCCGGACCGCCGAGCAGGTCTTCATCCCGCTCACCGTGGGCGGCGGCGTGCGCACCGGCGAGGACGTCGACAAGCTGCTGCGGGCCGGCGCCGACAAGGTCGGCGTGAACACCGCCGCCATCGCCCGCCCCGACCTGATCCGCGAGATCGCGGAGCGGTTCGGACGGCAGGTGCTGGTCCTGTCGGTGGACGCGCGCAGGACGGCCGCCGGGACCTTCGAGGTGACCACCCACGGCGGCCGCAAGGGCACCGGCATCGACGCCGTCGAGTGGGCGCACCGGGCCGCCGAGCTGGGTGCGGGCGAGATCCTGCTCAACTCGATGGACGCCGACGGCACCAAGGACGGCTACGACCTGGAGATGATCCGGGCCGTACGCAAGCACGTCACCGTGCCGGTCATCGCCTCCGGCGGCGCGGGTGGCCTCGCCGACTTCCCGCCGGCCGTCGACGCGGGCGCGGACGCCGTGCTGGCCGCCTCCGTCTTCCACTTCGGGGACCTGCGGATCGGCCAGGTGAAGCGGACGCTGCGGGAGGCGGGACACCCCGTGCGGTGACGTCCCGCCGAGAGCCCCGGCTGCGGCCGGGGCTCTTTTCGGCATAGGTACGAAAGAAAAGTTGCGCAATTTTTATTGCGCAACTTTTCCTTCGTGTCTACGGTGAGGTCATGACCGGCACGGAGAACCACCCGATCACGGATCTGGGCACCCTCAAGGCCCTGGCCCACCCCCTGCGGATGCAGCTCTACCGGGGCCTGTGCGTGGCCCGCACCGCCACCGCCTCCCAGCTCGCCGAGCAGGTCGACGAAGCGGTCTCGCTGGTCAGCTACCACCTGCGCAAACTCGCCGAGCACGGGCTGATCGAGGCGGCCGACCCGCAGAGCGGCGACGCCCGCGAACGCTGGTGGCGGCCCGCCACCCAGGGCGTGAGCATCAGGGACAAGGACTTCCGGTACGCACCCGAGCGGGCCGCCGCGCACCTCGCCGCCACCCGGCTCTTCCACCAGCAGCGGTCCGACCTGTACCGCCGTTATCTCGACGAACGCCTCACCTGGGGCCCCGAATGGAACTCGGCCGCCCCGGACAACGAGTCCCTGCTGCGGCTGACCGCCGCCGAACTGGCCGAGCTGAGCGAGGAGTTGCTCGCCCTCGCGAAGAAGTACGACGAGAGGGGGAGGGCCGCCGAGGCCGCCGGCGAGACCGAGGGGCGCGAGAACGTCGCGCTGCACGCGCTCGCGTTCCCGTTCCGTGCCTGACAGCTTCTGCGCCTGACACCTTCTGCGCCTGACGGCTTCCGTGTCCGGCAGTCCGTGCGTCCGAGGAGGCCACCGACGTGACCGTCACCCCCGCGATGTCCGAACCGGTGACCGGGGAACGCCCCGCCCACCGCGACCCCGACGTCCTGCGCTGGCTCGGCGCGTACGCCTCCTCGGCGATCGGCGACAACATCTACTACGTGGCGCTGTCCTGGGCCGCCGTGCAGGCCGGCACGCCTTCGCAGGCCGGACTGGTGATGGCCGTGAGCGCCGTGCCGCGCGCCCTGCTCATGCTGGGTGGCGGAGTGGTCGCCGACCGTTTCGGACCGCGGCGCGTGCTGATCGCCGGCAACGGCGCGCGGTGCGCCGCGGTGGTCGCCGTCGCCGTCCTGCTGCTGGTGAGCAGCCCCGGACTGTGGCTGCTGGGACTGCTCGCCCTGGTCTTCGGCGCGGTCGACGCCATGCTCATGCCCGCACTCGGGGCGCTGCCCACCCGGATCGCCCCCCGCGGCCAGCTGGCCCGGGTGCAGGGCATGCGCGGCATGGCGAGCCGCCTCGCCCACGTGGTGGGCGCCCCGCTCGGCGGCCTCTGCGTGGCCCTCGGCGGAGCGGCGGCGGCCTTCGGCGCGGCGGCGCTGCTCTTCGCGGCGGCGCTGCTCTTCGCGACGGCGCTGCCGCTGCTCATGGCCGTACGGATGGGGCGAGGACCTCAGGAGTGGTCCGCCGGACAGGAGGCGCCCGGCAGGCCGCCGGCGTCCCGGGAACTGCGCGACGGGCTGCGCCACATCCGCCGCAACCCCGTCCTGGCCCGGCTCATGGCGGTCATAGCGCTCAGCGACCTCGGGTTCGTCGGACCGCTGAACGTCGGCCTGATCCTGCTCGCGGACGAGCGCGGCTGGGGCGCCGCGGGGATGGGCTGGGTGCTGGCCGGTTTCGGGGCCGGGGCGGGGGCGATGTCCCTGCTGCTGACCGTGCGGGGCCGCGTGCCGCGGGCGGGGCTGGTGCTGTCCGTGTCGATCGGCGTCGGGGCCGTCGCCATCGGGGCGCTCGCGTACGTGCCGACGCTCGCCGCCGCCGTCGGCACGGCGCTCGCCGTCGGGCTCCTCGCCGGGCTCAGCGGCACGCTCTGCGGAGCACTCGTGCAGACCGAGTCGGATCCCGCGTACGTCGGGCGCGTCACCTCCGTGTCGGGCCTCTTCAGCCTCGGGCTCGCCCCGCTCACGTTCCCGGTGACCGGCGCGGCGATCGCCCGGTGGGGAACCGGTCCCGTCTTCGCCGCCAGCGCGGGCGTGTGCGTGCTCGGCGGACTGATCGGTCTGAGCTCCCGGGCACTGCGCCACGCGGAGCTTCCCGGCTAGGGCGTTTCTTTCGGACCGGCCCGGGTCCGCGGCGCCCGGCACGGCGCCTCACGGCGTCGTCGCACGACCCGGGTACGCCCGGTACGCGGATCACGCTCCGCCTCGCGACGCACCGCACCGGACACCGCGGCCCGATCCGGCCTGATCCGACCCGATCCGGCCTGATCCGAAAGAAACGCCCCAGCGGTCCGCGAGGTCACCCGCGCCCCGGCGGGGGCGCGGGCTCCCACGGCGGGCCTACAGGCCCAGTTTCTTCGTCTCGTGGAGCCTGGCGATTGCGTCCTTGTCGCCGTCCACCTCGACATCGGCCACGCCCTGCCGGCCGTGGGCGAAGAGGACCAGCTCGGAAGGCTCACCGGTGACCGTCACCACGGGGGCGCCCCGGTGCGCGACGACGGTCTGGCCGTCCGGGCGGCGCAGGACCAGGCCGGTGGGCGCGCCGCGGCCCATCAGCCGGGCCATCCGTTCCAGCCGGGACCACAGGGCGTCCTGGAACACCGGGTCGAGCACCCGGGGCACCCAGTCCGGCCGGGCACGGCGCACGTCCTCGGTGTGGACGTAGAACTCGATCGCGTTCGACGCCTCGTCCACCTGCTTGAGGGAGAACGGCGAGAAGCGCGGCGGTCCCGTACGGATCAGCTGGATCAGCTCCTCGTACGGCTTCGCGGCGAACTCCGCCATGACCCGCTCGAGACGCGACGCGAGCTGCTTGACGAGGATGCCGCCGGCCGCGTCCGGGCGGCGCTCGCGGATCACGACGTGGGCGGCGAGATCGCGGGTGTTCCAGCCCTCGCACAGGGTGGGGGCGTCCGGTCCCTCGGCCTCCAACAGGTCGGCGAGGAGAAGTCGTTCACGCTTGGCATGGGTCGACATGCCTGCCAGCCTACGACCGCCCCCGCGGTACGCCCACTTCTGCGGGCCACCGGTCTTTCGCCGAGCCCTCCGGCAGGACCTCCGGCGCGCACTCTCAGCCGGTGGACGCCGTCCGGGCGGGGCCGGCCGGCGCGGCACAATGGTCGGCATGACCAGCACGCCCACGCCCCGCAGGCCCAGCGGCCTGGACCCCGAGATCGCCGCACGCCTCAGGCGCAGCGCCGACGGGCTCGTACCCGCCATCGCCCAGCAGTACGACACCGGTGAGGTGCTGATGCTCGGCTGGATGGATGACGAGGCGCTGCACCGCACCCTGACGACCGGCCGGTGCACCTACTGGTCGCGCAGCCGCCAGGAGTACTGGGTCAAGGGCGACACCTCCGGCCACTTCCAGTGGGTCAGGTCCGTCGCCCTCGACTGCGACGCCGACACCGTGCTGGTCAGGGTCGACCAGGTCGGCGCCGCCTGCCACACCGGCGACCGCACCTGCTTCGACGCCGACGTGCTCCTGAAGGACGCCGGGGGCCCGGCGGACACCGGGGACGCCGGTTCCGGCGTACCGGCCGTGGATCAGTAAGGTCTGCGGCCATGGACCTCGAGACCTTCCGCAAGCTGGCCACCGACCGGCGTGTCGTCCCCGTCAGCCGCAAGCTCCTCGCGGACGGCGACACGCCCGTCGCGCTCTACCGCAAGCTCGCCGCCGAACGCCCCGGCACCTTCCTCCTGGAGTCGGCGGAGAACGGGCGCACGTGGTCCCGCTACTCCTTCGTGGGCGTCCGCTCGGCCGCCACCCTCACCGAGCGCGACGGCCGGGCGCACTGGCAGGGCACCCCGCCGGTCGGGGTCCCCACCGACGGCGACCCCCTCGCGGCCCTGCGCGCCACCATCGAGGTCCTCCACACACCGCGCGACCTCACTCAGGACCAGGCACTGCCCCCGTTCACCGGCGGCATGGTCGGCTATCTCGGCTACGACATCGTGCGCCGACTGGAGAAGATCGGCCCCGGCGAGCGCGACGACCTGAAACTGCCCGAGCTCACCATGCTGCTCACCAGCGACCTCGCCGTCCTGGACCACTGGGACGGCTCGGTGCTGCTGATCGCCAACGCGATCAACCACAACGACCTCGACACCGGCGTCGACGAGGCCTACCACGACGCCGTGGCCCGCCTCGACGCCATGGAGGCCGACCTCTCGCGGTCCGTCTCGCAGCCGCCCGCCGCGCTCCCGCCGTCCGAGCTCCCCGAGTACACCGCGCTGTGGGGCGGCCCCGACTACCAGGCCGCCGTGGACGACATCAAGGAACGCATCCGGGCCGGCGAGGCCTTCCAGGTCGTCCCCTCCCAGCGCTTCGAGACACCGTGCACGGCGAGCGCGCTGGACGTGTACCGGGTCCTGCGGGCGACCAACCCGTCCCCGTACATGTACCTCCTGCGCCTCGACGGCTTCGACGTCGTGGGCTCCTCCCCGGAGGCCCTGGTCAAGGTCGAGGACGGGCAGGCGATGGTCCACCCCATCGCGGGCACCCGGCCGCGCGGCGCCACCGTCCAGGAGGACCAGGCCCTCGCCGACGAGCTGATCTCCGACCCCAAGGAGCGCGCCGAGCACCTGATGCTCGTCGACCTGGGGCGCAACGACCTGGGACGGGTCTGCGAGCCCGGCTCCGTGGAGGTCGTCGACTTCATGTCCATCGAGCGCTACTCGCACGTCATGCACATCGTGTCCACGGTCACCGGCAGGGTCGCCGAGGGGCGTACGGCCTTCGACGTACTGACCGCCTGCTTCCCCGCGGGCACCCTCTCCGGCGCCCCGAAGCCCCGGGCGATGCAGATCATCGACGAGCTGGAGCCCTCGCGGCGCGGTCTGTACGGCGGCTGCGTCGGCTACCTCGACTTCGCGGGCGACTCCGACACCGCCATCGCCATCCGTACCGCCCTGCTGCGGGACGGCACGGCGTACGTCCAGGCGGGCGCCGGGGTCGTCGCCGACTCGGACCCGGTCGCCGAGGACACCGAGTGCCGCAACAAGGCGGCCGCGGTGCTCCGCGCGGTCCACTCGGCCAACCGGTTCTCGCGGTGAGACGCGCAAAATTTGAGGGCGAGACCCGGACATACGCACCCAGTGCGACGTGGCTCACGTGTTCCCGGGTGACGGTTCGCCCGGGGTTCAGGCGATAGTGGGGTACGTGACTGCTGTACCGCACCCCCGATCCGATGCCCCCGGACCCGCCCGGTCCGGCCGCCGAAGCCTCGGCCTCGCCCTGCTCTTCGGCGCGCTGGGCGCGGCCGTCGTGCTGCTCGCCACCCGGCGCGGCTGGTCGGACGGCACCGCGACCGTGGCCGGTGGCGAGTTCCCGCTGAGCGCGGTGGGCAGTGACGTCACGGGCGTCCCCGCCTCCCTGGCGATAGTGGGACTCGCCTCGCTCGTCGCCGTCTTCGCCGTCAAGCGGGCCGGCCGCCGGCTCGTCGCCGGGCTGCTCGCGCTGTCCGGCGCGGGGACCATCGCCTCGGCGCTCCTCGGCGTCTCCGACAGCTCCGCGCTCGACGAGAAGGCCGCGGCGGCGACCGGGGACACGGCGGCGACCGTGGACACGATGACGCACACCGCCTGGCCGTACGTGGCCGCGGCGGGCGGCCTGCTACTGCTCCTCGCGGGGCTGCTCGCACTGCGGTACGGGCGGTCGTGGCCGGCCATGTCCGGACGGTACGAGCGGGACGGGACACCCCGTCCGCGCCGGGCCCGGGCGGCGGCCGACCCGGACCGGCCCGAGGAGATCTGGAAGGCGCTGGACCGGGGCGAGGATCCCACCAGCGCGTAGGCGTTCCACTCGGCCGCGGAATCTCGGGTGCGGGCCGGTGGGGGTTTGTCGCGCCGTTCCCCGCGCCCCCGAAGGCGCCCCCGGACGGGCGCCACCCCCCGGCTCATCGCATGCGTGCCGGTGCGGGACAATGGACTGAGCGTTTGGTTCATCTTCTTTCAGCAACGAGGAGCATGTCATGGCGGGCAGCAGCCACGGTCACACCCCGGCCGCCTGGACCGGTGTCATCATCGCCTTCATCGGATTCTGCGTCGCCGGTGCCTTCATGGTGATGGCCAGCCCGCTGGGCTTCTGGGCCGGCATGGTCATCGTCGTCCTCGGTGGCGTGGTCGGCGTGGCCATGCGCGCGGCGGGCCTCGGCCAGCCGAAGGGCACGCACCCGACCCACGACGTGGCGTCGGCCGCCGGTAACTGACCCGGGTCGTACGGGAGGCGGAGCCGGCTCCGGGAGAGCACCGGACCCGCCTCCCACCGCGTGCGGCATCCATCCCGGCGCGGCAGAATGCGACGGGTGAACGCCGAAGCCCGGAGAGCGGCACCCCTTCCCGGATCCGTGCCACGGCGCCTCGCCGTGCCCGGCGGGATCCTCGTGGCCGTCGCGGCGGCCTTCGCGTACGTGGGGACCGTCGACCCGAACGAACCCGGCCACTACCCCGTCTGCCCGCTGTTCCGGTACACGGGCCTGTACTGCCCCGGCTGCGGCGGACTGCGCAGCGCGTACGCCGTCGTCCACGGCGATCTCGGCGCGGCCCTCGGGGCCAACGCGGTCGTGGTACTGGGCTGTCTGGTGTTCGCCGCCGTGTGGACCGTCTGGGTGGTACGCGCGCTCCGGGGACGGCCGGCGCGCCTCGATCCCGGCCCTGTGACGCTGTGGGCGGCGGGCGTGCTGCTGCTGGTCTTCACCCTTGTCCGGAACCTGCCGTTCGGTGGCCTGCTCCACCCTTGATCAATCGGTGAACGTCCAGGTAGTGGGACCGGTGTCGACCGATGTGAGGCCCGGGCCCTCCTGCGGATACCATCGCAGTGACCACCGGTCACGCCCACGGCGGCAGGACCGGGTCGACCGGAACAGCTCCACCGCAGAACCGCTGCAACCGTTCACCGTCAGGGAAGGGGGCCGCTCGCGTGAGTGTGCTCGACGAGATCATCGACGGAGTCCGTGCCGACCTCGCGGAGCGGCAGGCGCGCGTCAGCCTCGACGAGCTCAAGGAACGCGCCGCGAAGGCCCGGCCCGCCAAGGACGGTGTCGCGGCCCTGCGCGGCGACGGCGTCAAGGTCATCTGCGAGGTCAAGCGCTCCAGCCCCTCCAAGGGCGCCCTCGCCGCGATCGCCGACCCCGCCGCCCTCGCCGCGGACTACGAGGCGGGCGGCGCGGCCGTCATCTCCGTGCTCACCGAGCAGCGCCGCTTCGGCGGCTCGCTGGCCGACCTGGAGGCCGTCCGGGCCCGGGTCGACATCCCGGTGCTGCGCAAGGACTTCATCGTCACGTCGTACCAGCTGTGGGAGGCCCGGGCCTACGGCGCCGACCTCGCGCTGCTGATCGTGGCCGCCCTCGACCAGCCCGCCCTGGAGTCCCTCATCGAGCGCGCCGGGTCCA
This sequence comes from Streptomyces sp. V3I8, assembly GCF_030817535.1. Lineage (NCBI taxonomy): Bacteria > Bacillati > Actinomycetota > Actinomycetes > Kitasatosporales > Streptomycetaceae > Streptomyces > Streptomyces sp. V3I8. Next base: position 6,485,973 of record NZ_JAUSZL010000002.1, read on the forward strand.
TCGGGCTCACGGCGCTCGTCGAGGTCCACGACGAGGACGAGGTCGACCGGGCGGTGGACGCCGGCGCGAAGGTCATCGGCGTCAACGCGCGCAACCTCAAGGACCTCAAGGTCGACCGCGGCACCTTCGAGCGCGTCGCCCCCGAGATCCCCGCCCACATCGTGAAGATCGCCGAGTCCGGTGTCCGCGGCCCGCACGACCTCATCGCCTACGCCAACGCCGGAGCCGACGCCGTGCTGGTCGGGGAGTCCCTGGTGACCGGCCGCGACCCGAAGACCGCCGTCTCCGACCTGGTCGCCGCCGGCGCGCACCCCGCGCTGCGGCACGGACGGGGCTGACACCCTTCGCGATGAGCGCCGACCGCATCCCCGCCGCGACCACCCGTCCGGGCACCCGCCCCGACGGCGGTCCGGCGTGCGTGCGGCCCGCCGCCGCGGGCGTCACGACGTCCCCCGGCCCCTACGCCCGGCTCGCCCGCGGCTGCCGTCCGCGCGGCTGCCGGGCGCCCGCGCGGCGCGTGCACGGACGCCGGGTGCGGTACGTCATCGGGGACGAGCCCGGCCAGGTGAACGGCATGCGATGGCGCAGGCGCGCACGCGCCGCCACCACCGCCACCACGGGCCTCCGCCCCGCCTCCTGAACCGTCCTCCGGCAGGGGTGCGGGCCGGTTTCCGGCTGTCGCGGCGAGGAGTGCCGCGCGGCGCGTCCGAGACCGTCATCCGACCTGTCGACCGGGGCCACGCCCCTGCGAGGTAACCGCATGTCCAGCGAGTTCTTCATTCCCGACCCCGAGGGTCACGTCCCCAGCGCCGAGGGGTACTTCGGCGCGTTCGGCGGAAAGTTCATCCCGGAGGCGCTGGTCGCCGCCGTGGACGAGGTCGCCGTCGAGTACGACAAGGCGAAGTCCGACCCGGAGTTCGCCCGCGAACTGGACGACCTGCTCGCCCACTACACCGGCCGGCCCAGCTCCCTCACCGAGGTCCCGCGTTTCGCCGGGCACGCCGGCGGCGCCCGGGTGTTCCTCAAGCGGGAGGACCTCAACCACACCGGGTCCCACAAGATCAACAACGTGCTCGGGCAGGCCCTGCTCACCCGGCGCATGGGCAAGACCCGCGTCATCGCCGAGACCGGCGCCGGCCAGCACGGCGTCGCCACCGCCACCGCCTGCGCGCTGTTCGGTCTCGAATGCACCATCTACATGGGTGAGATCGACACGCAGCGCCAGGCACTCAACGTGGCCCGGATGCGCATGCTCGGCGCCGAGGTCGTCGCCGTGAAGTCCGGCAGCCGCACCCTGAAGGACGCCATCAACGAGGCGTTCCGCGACTGGGTCGCCAACGTCGACCGCACCCACTACCTGTTCGGCACGGTCGCGGGCCCGCACCCCTTCCCGGCGATGGTCCGCGACTTCCACCGCGTCATCGGCGTCGAGGCCCGCCGCCAGATCCTGGAGCGCGCCGGCCGCCTCCCCGACGCGGCCGTGGCCTGCGTCGGCGGCGGTTCGAACGCCATCGGCCTCTTCCACGCCTTCATCCCGGACGCGGACGTGCGCCTCATCGGCTGCGAGCCCGCCGGCCACGGCATCGGGACCGGTGAGCACGCGGCCACCCTGACCGCGGGCGAGCCCGGCATCCTGCACGGCTCCCGGTCGTACGTCCTGCAGGACGACGAGGGCCAGATCACCGAGCCCTACTCGATCTCCGCCGGACTCGACTACCCGGGCATCGGCCCCGAGCACGCCTACCTCAAGGACAGCGGCCGCGGCGAGTACCGGGCCGTCACCGACGACGCGGCCATGCAGGCCCTGCGCCTGCTCTCCCGCACCGAGGGCATCATCCCGGCCATCGAGAGCGCCCACGCGCTCGCCGGGGCCCTGGAGGTCGGCAGGGAGCTCGGCCCGGACGGGCTGATCGTCGTCAACCTCTCCGGCCGCGGGGACAAGGACATGGACACGGCCGCCCGCTACTTCGGCCTGTACGAGACCGAGGCGGACGCCGTCGTCGAGGCGGACGCCGACAGCGACCGCGCCGAGATCGAGGGGGACGCCAAGTGAGCGGCAACGTACAGCTGTTGAGCGACACGCTCGCCGGAGCCAAGGCGCAGGGGCGGTCCGCCCTCATCGCGTACCTCCCCGCGGGCTTCCCGACCGTCGACGGCGGGATCGCGGCGGCCAAGGCCGTCTTCGAGGGCGGCGCGGACGTCGTCGAGATCGGACTGCCGCACAGCGACCCCGTCCTCGACGGCCCGGTCATCCAGACCGCCGACGACATCGCCCTGCGCGGCGGCGTCCGGATCGCGGACGTGATGCGCACGGTCCGCGAGGCGTACGAGGCCACCGGCAGACCCGTCCTCGTGATGACGTACTGGAACCCGATCGACCGCTACGGCGTGGAGCGCTTCACCGCCGAAATGGCCGAGGCGGGCGGCGCCGGCTGCATCCTGCCGGACCTCCCCGTCCAGGAGTCGGCGCTGTGGCGCGAGCACGCCGACAAGCACGGTCTCGCGACCGTCTTCGTCGTCGCCCCCAGCAGCAAGGACGCCCGGCTCGCCGACATCACCGCGGCGGGCTCCGGCTTCGTGTACGCGGCCTCGCTGATGGGCGTCACCGGCACCCGCGAGTCCGTGGGCAACCAGGCGCAGGACCTCGTCCGGCGCACCAAGGCCACCACCGACCTGCCGGTCTGCGTCGGCCTCGGCGTCTCGAACGCCGTACAGGCGCGCGAGGTCGCGGGCTTCGCCGACGGCGTCATCGTCGGCTCGGCGTTCGTGAAACTGATGCTGGACGCCCCCGACGAGGCCGCGGGCCTGGACGCCGTACGCGCCCTCGCCGCCGACCTCGCCGAGGGGGTACGCGGCGCACATCCGTGAGGAACGATCCGGTCACTCGAACGGGTGGACCTGGGGCCGGGGAGGCGCGATGCGCCTCCCCGGTTCGTTCTGCGGGATGTGAGCGAGAAGAACCGTGAGGGAAAGCGCACCGCCCGTGAGCGGCTGGCGCAGGAGCGAGACAAGCAGAAGACGGCGGACAGGCGCCGCCGGGTCCTGGTGGTGGGCGGGGCGGTCGTCGGCGTGCTGGCCCTGGCAGCGGTGATCGGCGTGGTGGCGGCGAACTCCGGCAAGGACGGGGCGGACACCGCGGGCCCGCTGACGGCGCCCTCGGGGGCCAACGGGGACGACAGCCTCTCCATCCCCGTCGGCAAGGAGGGCGCGAGGTCGACCCTCACCGTGTGGGAGGACTTCCGCTGTCCGGCCTGCAAGGGCTTCGAGGACGGGTACCGCTCGACGATCAACGAGCTGACGGGCGCCGGACAGCTCAAGGTCGAGTACCACCTGGCGACCCTGATCGACGGGAACATGGGAGGCAGCGGTTCCGTGCACGCGGCCAACGCCGCGGCCTGCGCCCAGGACGCCGGGAAGTTCCCCGAGTACCACGACGTCCTGTTCGAGAACCAGCCCGCCGAGACGGACGACGCGTACGCGAAGAACAGCAGGCTGATCGAGCTGGCCGGCAAGGTCGACGGACTCACCACCGGCACGTTCGAGAAGTGCGTCGAGGACGGCACGCACAACAGCTGGGTCGCCAAGTCCCACCAGGCCTTCCAGAAGGGCGGCTTCAGCGGCACCCCGACGGTCCTGCTGAACGGGAAGAACATCTACCAGGACCGGTCGATGACCCCGGCGAAGCTGAAGCAGATGGTGCAGCGGGCGGACAAGGGGTGAGCGGGCCGGCCGGTCTCGTTATGGACCCGTAGCCCGGGCGCGCTGCCGTACGCGGCGCCCGGCAGGGTAGCGTCGACCACGCCATGGAACTTGCCTATATCCCCAGCCCCTCGCGCGGTGTGCTGCACCTCGGCCCCATTCCGCTGCGTGGCTACGCGTTCTGCATCATCATCGGCGTCTTCGTGGCCGTCTGGCTCGGCAACAAGCGGTGGATCGCGCGCGGTGGCCGGCCCGGCACCGTGGCGGACATCGCCGTGTGGGCCGTGCCGTTCGGTCTCGTCGGCGGGCGGCTCTACCACGTCATCACCGACTACCAGCTGTACTTCAGCGAGGGTCAGGACTGGGTCGACGCCTTCAAGATCTGGGAGGGCGGCCTCGGTATCTGGGGCGCCATCGCGCTCGGCGCGGTGGGCGCCTGGATCGGCTGCCGCCGCCGTGGCATCCCGCTGCCGGCGTGGGCCGACGCCCTCGCGCCCGGCATCGCCCTCGCGCAGGCCATCGGCCGCTGGGGCAACTGGTTCAACCAGGAGCTGTACGGGCGTGAGACGGACCTGCCCTGGGCGCTGCACATCACGTCCGTGACGGACGGCCGGGAGCCCGGCTACTACCACCCGACGTTCCTGTACGAGTCGCTGTGGTGCATCGGTGTCGCGGTCCTGGTCATCTGGGCCGACCGCCGCTTCCGGCTCGGCCACGGGCGGGCCTTCGCGCTGTACGTCGCCGCGTACTGCGTGGGCCGCTTCTGGATCGAGTACATGCGGGTCGACGAGGCCCACCACTTCCTGGGCCTGCGCCTGAACGGCTGGACCGCGATCGTGGTCTTCCTCCTCGCCGTGCTCTACATCGTGCTGTCGGCGCGGCGCAGGCCGGGCCGCGAGGAGGTCGTCGAGCCGGGCGCCCCGGACGGCGACACCGACGAGGACGGCACCGCGACCGCCGACTCCGACGGGAAGAAGACGGACACCGAGGCAGCAGCCGAGGCCGGCACCAAGACCGCGGTCAAGACGGACACGAAGACGGACACCAAGGCCGAAACCAAGACGGACACCAAGGCCGAGGCGGAGGACAAGGTGGAGGTGAAGGACGAGGCCGAGTCGGCCAAGAAGTCCTGATCCCACGCGTACGCGGAAGGGGGCGCCCCGGCTCTTGGGGGCGCCCCCTTCCGCGTACCCGGCGCTCCCTAGGCGCGGCGGGCCAGGGCCAGGGTGCGGCGGGCCCCCGCCACCACGGCCCTGTCGACGAAGCGGCCGTCGGGGAGCGCCTGGGCGCCGGCGCGGCCGGCCGCCGCCTCGAGGACCGACTCGGCCCGCTCGATCTCCTGCGCCGTCGGCAGGTAGGCGGCCTCGATCACCGGGAGCTGGCGGGGATGGACGGCCGCGCGGCCGAAGAATCCGAGGGCGCGCCCGTGGGCGCAGGACGCGGCCAGCCCGGCGAGGTCGCGCACGTCGGGGTGGACGGACTGCGGCGGCGGGGCGAGACCGGCCGCGCGGGCGGCCACGACCACGCGTGAGCGCGCCCAGTCGAGGCCCGCGTCGTCGCGTACGCCCAGGTCGGCGCGGAGGTCGGCCTCGCCGAGCGCGATACCGCGCAGGGCGGGGTGGGCCGCGGCGACGGCGTAGGCGTGCTCGACGGCCAGGGCCGATTCCAGCAGGGCGTACAGGGGTGGGCGCGGGGCGGCGGCCGCCGTGCGGCGGACCTGGGCGGGGGAGGAGACCTTCGGCAGGCGCAGGCCCCCAAGGGCCGGGAGCGCGGCGAGGACGCGCAGGTCGGCCGCGTACTGCGGGTCGTCCGGGGCGTTGACCCGGACGTGGACCGGGACCGGGGGCGGCTCGGCGAGGAGGTCCGCGGTGGCGGCGCGGGCGTACTCCTTGCGGTCGGGGGCGACCGCGTCCTCCAGGTCGACGACGACCACGTCGGCGCCGGCGGCCAGGGCCTTCGCCACCACCTCGGGGCGGTCGCCGGGAACGTACAGCCAGGTCAGCGGGACGACCGCCGGCACGTCGGCGCGGTCGGCGCGGTCCGTGTGATCGGTGCGGTCCGTGACGCCGGGGGCCTGTGTCGTCACAGGGCGCCCTCCGTCCGGAGCTTGGCGATGTCGGCCTCCGTCAGGCCGAGTTCGGTGAGGACCGCGTCCGTGTCGGCGCCGTGCGGCCGGCCGGCCCAGCGGATCCCGCCGGGGGTGTCGGTGAGGCGGAAGAGGACGTTCTGCATGCGCAGCGGGCCCAGTTCGGGGTCCTCGACGGTGGTGATCGTGCCGAGGGCCGCGTACTGCGGGTCGTCCATGACGTCCCGGACGTTCTGGACGGGGGCGACCGCCGCCTCCGCCTTCTCGAAGGCGCCGATGACGTCGGCACGGGTGTGCCGGGCGATCCAGGAGCCGACCGCCTCGTCCAGGACGTCGTTGTGGCGGGCCCGGTCCGCGCCCGTGGCGAACCACGGTTCGGTGATCAGGTCGGGGCGGCCGACCAGGCGCATCACGCGTTCCGCGACGGACTGGGCGGACGTCGAGACGGCGACCCAGGTGCCGTCGGCGGTGCGGTAGGTGTTGCGCGGCGCGTTGTTCTGCGAGCGGTTGCCGGTGCGGGGCTGGACGTGGCCCAGCTGGTCGTACCAGAGCGGCTGCGGGCCGAGGACGGTGAGGATCGGTTCGATGATGGCCATGTCCACGACCTGTCCGCGGCCCGTGCGGTCGCGGGCCGCCAGGGCCGTCATGACCGCGTACGCCGTGGCGAGGCCCGCGATGGAGTCGGCGAGGCCGAAGGGCGGCAGGGTGGGCGGGGCGTCCGGCTCGCCGGTCATCGCGGCGAACCCGCTCATCGCCTCGGCCAGGGTGCCGAAGCCGGGGCGGCGCGCGTAGGGGCCGAACTGGCCGAAGCCGGTGACCCGGGCGAGCACCAGCCGGGGGTTCACGGCGGAGAGTTCCTCCCAGCCGAGGTCCCACTTCTCCAGCGTGCCCGGCCGGAAGTTCTCGACGACCACGTCGGCGGAGGCGGCGAGGCGCAGCAGGGTCTCGCGGCCGCCGTACGTGGACAGGTCCAGGGTCATCGTGCGTTTGTTGCGGCCGAGGAGTTTCCACCACAGGCCGATGCCGTCCTTCGACGGGCCGTGACCGCGGGACGGGTCGGGCCGCCGGGGGTGCTCGATCTTGACGACCTCGGCGCCGAAGTCGCCGAGCATCGTGGCGGCGAGGGGGCCGGCGAAGAGGGTCGCGAGGTCGAGGACGCGGAGGCCGTCGAGGGGGGCCGGGGCCGCAGCGGCGGGAGGTGCGGCGGGAGAGGGGGTGGTGGCGGGGGTCATGGGTGCGGGGCCTCCAGGGGGCCGGGGCGGGCGGCCGGCCGGGGGTGCGGTCGGGCGGCCGTACGGGCCGTCAGGTGGGCGAGGGCGTCGAAGCCGGTGCCGTCGAAGTCGCCGACGGACGTGGCCAGACGGTTCTTCAGGGGGGCCGTCCAGCGGGGCGGGAGCGCTTCCGGGGCGCCCGCGAGCAGGCCCGCGACCGAGCCGGCCGTCGCGCCGTTCGAGTCGGTGTCCCAACCGCCGGACACCGCACGGCAGACGGAGGCGGTGAAGTCGCCGTCCGCGTGGGTGAGGGCGGCGGCGAGCAGGGCCGTGTTGGGGATGGCGTGGACCCAGTGGTAGGCGCGGTGGGTGGCGTGCAGTTCGTCCACGACCCGGTCGAAGTCCCGCTGCTCCGCGGCGAGCCGGATGCCGTGGTGGACCGCTCGGGCCAGCCGGGAGGCCGGGGGGACGACGGTGAGACCGGTGCGCAGGCAGGTGTGGATGTCGCTCGTGCCGGTGGCCGCCTCGGCGATGACGGCCGCCGTGAACATCGCCGCGTAGACGCCGTTGGCGGTGTGGGTGAGGACGGCGTCCCGGTACGCCTGTTCCGCGGCGGCCGCGGGGGCGCCGGGGTTGGTCCAGCCGTGGACGTCCGCGCGGATCAGGGCGCCGATCCACTCGCGGAACGGGTTGCGGTGGCGGGCCGTGTGCGGGGGTTCGACACCGTCGAGGAGGTTGCGGTAGGCGACGCGTTCCGCGGTGAAGGTGCGGCCCGCGGGAAGTTCGTCGAGCCAGAGGCGGGCCACGTCCGTGGTGGTGAAGTCCCTGCCGTGGCGTTGCAGCAGCAGAAGGTTGAGGAGGGGGTAGTTGAGGTCGTCGTCCTCCGGCATGCCGTCGATGTTCTCGGCGAGGGAGGTGGCGGCGGAACGGCGGTTCCAGGGGTACGCGGCCTTCAGCTCCCGGGGCAGGCCCCGTTCGGTGAACCAGGTGCTGAGGGGCCAGTTGCCGGTGGCCCGGGCCAGCCGGCGGATGCCGGTCAGCGGGAGCTTCTCCACCGGCTTGCCCAGGAGGCAGCCCGCGGCCCTGCCCAGCCAGGCGGCTTCCAGGGCGGATTCTTCCCCCGTCCCGCCCCTTCCCGTGGGCGAGGGCTCCGCCCCCGCCCCAGGCGCGGTCGGCCAGGCCGGGCACAGGGCCCGGATGCCGGCGAGGTCCGTCGGCTCGCTGTCCTCCAGACCACTGGGCAGGTCCGCCAGTTCGTCCAGGAGGTCCCGGGCCAGGGACCTCAGGTAGGGGGAGGCCGGAGTGGGGGAGGCGCCCGCCCGGAGTGGGGCCTGCGGGCCGGCCGCCGTGCGCCAGCGGGCCTCGACCGCCGACGGCTCGCGGCCGTCCTGGCCCGCCTGGTGCAGTTCGTGGCCCAGCAGGTCCTCGGGCTGGACCCAGGTCAGGCGCAGGGACGTCATGACAGCTCCGCGTACGCCGTCTCGTGGGCGCGGCGGCGGGCGACGTCCCGGGCGAAGATCTCGCGGGCCACCTCCGTGAGCGTCCTCGCCGGGGCCCGCAGGTCCAGACGGCTGGCCTCCGCCACCGTCTTCGCCCAGCCGGACGGGATCTCCGAGCCCAGGGCGCCCGCGAGGGCGCCGGACATCGTGGCGATGGAGTCGCAGTCGCGGCCGTAGTTCACCGAGCCCAGCACCGCGTGCCGGTAGTCGCCGCGCGCGACCAGCAGCATGGCGAGCGCGACGGGCAGTTCCTCGACGGAGTGGACGCGGGAGGGGCGGCGGGCGCCCAGGGACGGGCTGCGGTAGTCCGGGCCGACCGTGTCGTACGGGGTGACCGCCTCGCGCAGCGGGCGCAGCGCCGACTCGAAGTCCGAGTACCGCGTCGCCGTGTCGCAGACCGTCTCGATCGCGGCCCGGGTGCCGTCCTTGGCCACGGCGAGGCAGGCCGCGACCACCGAGTCCGGGGTGGCGCCCGGGGCGCAGGCCGCCGCCACGGCCGCCGCGAAGACTCCGGCCGCCTCGCGCCCGTACGACGACTGGTGGGCGCCCGCGACGTCGAGGGCCTCGGCGTACGCGCCCGCCGGGTTCGCCGCGTTGACCAGGCCGACCGGGGCCATGTACATCGCGGCCCCGCAGTTGACGATGTTGCCGGTGCCTGCTTCGCGCGGGTCCACGTGGCCGTAGTGGAGGCGGGCCACCAGCCACTTCTCGGCGAGGAAGATCCGCTGCAGGGGCAGGGCGTCCGCCTCGAGTTCCGGGATCCACCGGGGCGTCGTCATCAGGTCCGGCACCAGGTGCCCGGCGACGGCGTACGCGTCCAGGTGGTCGCGGACCGCCGCGTACACCCGGACCAGCGCGTGCGTCATCAAGGTGTCGTCGGTGACGTGCCCGTCGCCCTTGTGGTACGGGGCCAGGGGGCGGGCCGTGCGCCAGTCGTCGCCGTGCCAGGGGCCGACGACGCCGTGGACGCGTCCGCCGTGGCGTTCGAGGATCTGGTCGGGGGAGTAGCCCTCCACGGGGCCGCCGAGCGCGTCGCCGACCGCGGCGCCGACGAGTGCTCCGGTGATCCGCTCGTCGAGGGTTCCCGTTTCTGCTGTTCTGGGCGTCATGACCGGATCATCCCCCCGCGGGGACCCGTTCCGTCGTCGCCTCCAGCAGCTCGGCGAGTCCGATCAGGTCCGTGCCGGTCAGCCGGGGCAGCGCGCAGCCGGAGAGGGTGCGGCAGGCGTCGCGCCAGGCGGCGGGGATCGCCGCGCCGCCGCCGAGCGCGCCGGTCAGCGCGCCGGCCAGGGCCGGGGCCGAGTCCGCGACCCGGGACAGACACGCCGCCGCGGGCACCGCCTCCGCGATCCGGCCGTGCGCCGCGACGGCGAGGGCGAGGGCGACCGGGACGGTCTCGGCGGCGGCGATGCCGTAGCTGTAGACGTGGTCGACGATCTGGTGCTCCAGGAGGGGGACGAGACCGAAGGCGCCCTCCCCCGCCGCCGTGAAGGCGCGGGCGAGCGCGAGGGCGTGGCGGGTGTTGCGGCCGATCTCCGTGGCCTCCGGGAGTTCGGCGAGGGCCGCCGCCGCGCAGTCGTCCACGTCGGCGCCACCCAGTGCGAGCGCCACGGCCGCCGCCATCGCGCGGGCGCCGTGCACGCCGTCGCCGTCCTGGGTGTAGCGGGCGTCGAACTCGGCGAGTTCCGCGGCGGCGGCGGGTTCTCCCGCGTGGGCGACCGCCAGGACACAGGCCCGTACACAGGCCGCGTCGTCGAAGTAGTGGGGGTTGTCGTGGCCCGAGGCGGGCGGGCGCAGGCCGGTGGCGAGGTTGCCGAGGCCGGCCCGTACGGAGATGCGGGCGCGCAGGGGCAGGACCGCCGACTCGACCTCGGGGGCGCGGTCCGCCGCGGCGGCGACCTCGCTAGCGATCGCGTTCCAGGAGAGGTCGATCGCCGCGCGCATGCGGCGGTCCCTGCTCAGGTCGCCCAGGGTGGCGGCGTCCGCGGCCCGCAGGACGGCCTCCGCTGCGAAGGCCGCCCACTCGGCGTCGTCCGAGGGGCCGAGCCGGAGGGGCTCGGGCGGCTGGTTCAGGGCGATGGGGACCGGGAGGGTGGTGGTGGCGTTCTGTTCGGCGAAGGTGTCCAGTTCGCGGGTGAGGCGTCTGGTCCATTCGGGCATGCGGGTCGCTCTGTGCCTGGCGGCGGGCCAGCCGGCGGCGTCGCCGGCCGCCAGGCCGAGGAGGAGGCCCTCGATGCGGCGTGGGGGTGCCGGGTGTTTTGTCGGGTGCGGGTGCGGGTGCGTCGTGGCTCGGCGCGCAGTTCCCCGCGCCCCTGACGGGGCGCCTGACGGGGGGTCTTCCAGTAGGTCTGGGGTCATCGGGGGTCCTCGTTCGGGGTCAGGAGGTCTGCCACGTCCTGGATGTGGTGGCCTCGCATGGAGGGGAGGCAGGTCCCCTTGGCGGGGCCGATCGCCGCCCTCCAGGCGGACGGGATCGCGGCGGCGCCGCGCGTGGCGCCGGCCAGGGCGCCCGCCACCGCCGCCGTGGTGTCGGCGTCGCGGCCCATGTTGACCGCCGTGAGGACCGCCTCCTCGAAGTCGCCGTCGGCGGCCGTGTACGCGCCGAAGGCCAGCGCCACGGCCTCGGGGGCCAGGTCCGTCCAGGGGTAGCCGCCGATGACGACCGCCGAGCGGACCGCGCGTTCGCCGCGGTGGGCGCAGGCCGCGGCCCGGCGCAGGGAGCGGGCCGTCCAGGAGTCGTCGGGGACGACGGCCAGCGCGGAGGCGACCACCACGGGCGGGGGCGCCCCGGCCATCGCCGCGGCGACGCCCGCCGCGACGGCCTGGCCGCCGTAGATCCCCTCGCCGTCGTGGCTGACCGACCCGTCGATCGCCACCAGCCGGGCCGCCTCCGCGGGGCGGCCCGCCGCGAAGACCCCGAAGGGGGCCGCCCGCATGGCGAGGCCGTCGCTCCAGGCGTGCCGGTGCTGGGCGGAGATGGGGGCCGCGAGCCCCCGGCGCAGGTTCTCCAGCGTGCCCCGCTCGCTGAAGCCCGCGCCGCGGAACGGCCCCTCGTCGCGGTCCGCGATCCACTCGTGCCAGGCCGCCTCCACGTGCGCGACCGTGAGCGCCGAACCGTGCCGGGCCAGCAGCAGGCCCGAGAAGATCGCGTACTCGGTGTCGTCGGTGCCGGCCGGGTGCTCGGCCACGTATCCCGTGATACGGCCCCAGCGTGCGCGGATCTCTGACGGCTTCATGTTCTCGGCCGGCGCCCCGAGCGCGTCCCCCACGGCGAGCCCCAGCAGGGCGCCGCGCGCCCGTTCGCGCAGGACGGCGGCGTCCCCGGGCGCCGGTACCGGCGGGACGCAGGCGATGGAAGCCATGGCGGTGCCTCTCCGTCGCGGGGCTCCTGGCGATCGGGAGCCCCTTTGCGCATGTGTCCCCACCCGGAGGTCCACCGGAGCCTCACACGCCCCGGTGTCACCCGGTCGACATCTGTGCGCAGGTCACCACGGATGAGCGAAGGGGGGCATCGGTGCAGGTAAGTACGGCCTTCCTTGCTGGCGGACGCGGAATGAGAGGCGTAACTTGGACGTTGTCCAAAAGTGGAAGCACTCGAATGAGTGCTCCGGTCGAGCATCCTGGGGGATCTCCGCATGGCCATCATCGAGACCGAGGCGGCGCTGCACGAGGCGCACCGCGACAACCACACCCACCGGGACGTCAACGGCGGGTGGCTGCGTCCGGCCGTCTTCGGCGCGATGGACGGCCTCGTCTCCAACCTGGCGCTGATGACCGGCGTGGCGGGCGGCGACGTCTCCCACCGGACCGTCGTCATCACCGGACTCGCGGGCCTGGCCGCCGGTGCCTTCTCCATGGCCGCCGGCGAGTACACCTCCGTCGCCTCGCAGCGCGAACTCGTCGAGGCCGAACTCGACGTCGAGCGACGGGAGTTGAAGAAGCATCCGCAGGACGAGGAGCGCGAGCTCGCCCTGCTGTACGAGGCTCGCGGCGTCGACAGCGCCCTCGCCGGTGAGGTCGCCCGGCAGCTGTCCAGGGACCCGGAGCAGGCGCTCGAGATCCACGCGCGCGAAGAGCTGGGCATCGACCCCGGCGACCTGCCCTCCCCGGGCGTCGCCGCCGTGTCGAGCTTCGGCGCGTTCGCCCTGGGGGCCCTGCTCCCCGTCCTGCCGTACCTGCTGGGGGCGACCACCCTGTGGCCCGCCCTGCTGCTCGCGTTCGTCGGACTCTTCGCCTGCGGCGCGATCGTGGCCAAGGTGACCGCCAGGTCCTGGTGGTTCAGCGGGCTCCGGCAGCTCGTGCTGGGCGGTGCCGCCGCCGGTGTGACGTACGCCCTGGGCGGTTTGTTCGGAACGGCCGTAGGATGACCGGCACCGCCTGGTCGAGCACCTATGCACGGGACTGCATAAGTAGCCGTTACCCGGCGGTTTCGAACGCTTAACCACCGGGCATGACCCGTAAGCGCTTCGGGCAACGACGCCCGCACCGCATCTCGAGCCGCACAGCAAGCCGCACATCGCGCGGCGGGTGACGTTGCCCGCGGCGCCCGGGCCCACGGTCATCGATCTGTCCGAAAAGGCCCCCCTTCCAGCCGCCACGAGCGGCGCTTCCGACGCGACCCACGGCGTCCGCATGGTGGAACGCGGTATCCGGTTCACGAGAACCGTTCCATCATGTAACCTGCACGAAATTTTGCACCTTTCGCTTAGGGCCAACGTCGTCCCTTGGCACATGCATATGCCACGACGACGACGGGAGAGCCGATGCGTACGCCGCGCCAGCCGTCCCAGCACTCCGCGAATGGCCAGAACTGGTCCTTCATGGATGCTCGCCCTGCCGCGCAGGGCATGTACGATCCGCGTAACGAGCACGACGCCTGCGGCGTCGGCTTCGTGGCGACCCTCACCGGTGAGGCGAGCCACGCGCTGGTCGAGCAGGCGCTGACCGTGCTCCGCAATCTGGAGCACCGCGGCGCGACCGGCTCGGAACCCGACTCCGGCGACGGCGCGGGGATCCTGTCCCAGGTGCCCGACGCCTTCTTCCGTGAGGTGGCCGGATTCGAGCTGCCCGAGGCCGGCTCGTACGCGGTCGGCATCGCCTTCCTCCCGGAGGAGGCCGCCGAGGAGGCCGTCTCACGGATCGGGACGATCGCCGCCGAGGAGGACCTCACCGTCCTCGGCTGGCGCGAGGTCCCGGTCGCCCCCGGACTCCTCGGCGCCACCGCCCGCTCGACGATGCCCCACTTCCGCCAGGTCTTCGTGACGGACCACTCCAGCCGGGGCATCGACCTCGACCGCAAGGCGTTCGTGCTGCGCAAGCGCGCCGAGCGCGAGGCCGGCGTGTACTTCCCGTCGCTCTCCGCCCGCACCGTCGTCTACAAGGGCATGCTGACCACCGGCCAGCTGGAGCCCTTCTTCCCGGACCTGTCCGACCGCCGCTTCGCCTCCGCGATCGCGCTCGTGCACTCCCGGTTCTCGACGAACACCTTCCCGAGCTGGCCGCTCGCCCACCCGTACCGCTTCGTCGCGCACAACGGCGAGATCAACACGGTCAAGGGCAACCGCAACTGGATGGCGGCCCGCGAGTCCCAGCTCGTCTCGGACCTCTTCGGCGCCGACAAGGACCTGGAGCGGATCTTCCCGGTCTGTACGCCCGACGCGTCCGACTCCGCCTCCTTCGACGAGGTCCTGGAGCTGCTGCACCTCGGCGGCCGGTCTCTCCCGCACTCCGTGCTGATGATGATCCCGGAGGCGTGGGAGAACCACGCGTCCATGGACCCGGCCCGCCGCGCCTTCTACCAGTTCCACTCCACGCAGATGGAGCCCTGGGACGGCCCGGCCTGCGTCACCTTCACCGACGGCACCCAGGTCGGCGCGGTCCTCGACCGCAACGGCCTGCGCCCCGGCCGCTACTGGGTCACCGACGAGGGCCTCGTCGTCCTCGGCTCCGAGGTCGGCGTCCTCGACATCGACCCCGCGAAGGTCGTCCGCAAGGGCCGCCTGCAGCCCGGCCGCATGTTCCTCGTGGACACCGCCGAGCACCGGATCATCGAGGACGACGAGATCAAGGCCGGCCTCGCCGCCGAGAACCCGTACGCGGAGTGGCTGGAGGCCGGCGAGATCGAGCTCTCCGACCTGCCCGAGCGCGAGCACATCGTGCACACCCACGCCTCGGTCACCCGCCGCCAGCAGACCTTCGGCTACACCGAGGAGGAGCTGCGCGTCATCCTCGCCCCGATGGCCAAGACCGGCGGCGAACCGCTGGGCTCCATGGGCACGGACTCGCCGATCGCGGCCCTGTCCGAGCGCCCGCGGCTGCTCTTCGACTACTTCACCCAGCTGTTCGCGCAGGTCACCAACCCGCCGCTGGACGCCATCCGCGAGGAGCTCGTCACCTCGCTGCGCTCCTCCCTGGGCCCCGCCGGCAACCTGCTCGAGCCGACCGCCGCGTCCTGTCGCAGCGTCACCCTGCCCTTCCCGGTGATCGACAACGACGAGCTCGCCAAGCTCATCCACATCAACGCCGACGGCGACATGCCGGGCATGAAGGCCGCGACGCTCTCCGGCCTGTACCGGGTCTCCGGCGGCGGCGCCTCCCTGGCCGCACGCATCGAGGAGATCTACGCCGAGGCCGACGCCGCCATCGAGAACGGCGCCCGCCTGATCGTCCTGTCGGACCGGCACTCCGACGCCGAGCACGCGCCGATCCCCTCGCTGCTGCTCACCGCGGCCGTCCACCACCACCTCATCGGCACCAAGCAGCGCACCCAGGTGGGCCTGCTGGTCGAGGCCGGCGACGTCCGCGAGGTCCACCACGTGGCCCTCCTCATCGGCTTCGGCGCCGCGGCCGTCAACCCGTACCTGGCGATGGAGTCCGTCGAGGACCTGGTCAGGGCGGGCACGTTCCTGCCCGGCATCGAGCCCGAGCAGGCCATCCGCAACCTGATCTACGCCCTCGGCAAGGGCGTCCTGAAGGTCATGTCCAAGATGGGCATCTCGACCGTCGCCTCCTACCGGGGCGCCCAGGTCTTCGAGGCCGTCGGTCTCGACGCGGCCTTCGTGCGGGAGTACTTCAAGGGCACCGCCACCAAGATCGGCGGCGTCGGCATCGACGTCGTCGCCAAGGAGGTCGCCGCCCGCCACGCGAAGGCGTACCCGGCCAGCGGCATCGCCTCCGCGCACCGCGCCCTCGACATCGGCGGCGAGTACCAGTGGCGCCGCGAGGGCGAGCCGCACCTGTTCGACCCCGAGACGGTCTTCCGCCTCCAGCACTCGGCGCGCAGCAACCGCTACGACATCTTCAAGAAGTACACGGACCGCGTGAACGAGCAGTCCGAGCGCCTGATGACGCTGCGCGGCCTGTTCGGCTTCGACTCGGGCCGCGAGCCGATCTCCATCGACGAGGTCGAGCCCGTCAGCGAGATCGTCAAGCGCTTCTCCACCGGCGCCATGTCGTACGGCTCCATCTCCAAGGAGGCCCACGAGACGCTCGCCATCGCCATGAACCAGCTGGGCGCCAAGTCCAACACCGGTGAGGGCGGCGAGGACCCGGACCGCCTCTACGACCCGGCGCGCCGCTCGTCGATCAAGCAGGTCGCCTCCGGCCGCTTCGGCGTCACCTCCGAGTACCTGGTCAACGCGGACGACATCCAGATCAAGATGGCGCAGGGCGCCAAGCCCGGCGAGGGCGGCCAGCTGCCCGGCCACAAGGTGTACCCCTGGGTCGCCAGGACCCGGCACAGCACCCCCGGCGTGGGCCTCATCTCCCCGCCGCCGCACCACGACATCTACTCCATCGAGGACCTCGCCCAGCTGATCCACGACCTGAAGAACGCGAACCCGCAGGCGCGGATCCACGTGAAGCTGGTCTCCGAGGTCGGCGTCGGCACGGTCGCCGCGGGTGTCTCCAAGGCGCACGCGGACGTCGTCCTGATCTCCGGCCACGACGGCGGCACGGGCGCCTCCCCGCTCACCTCGCTCAAGCACGCGGGCGGCCCCTGGGAGCTCGGCCTCGCCGAGACCCAGCAGACGCTGCTCCTCAACGGCCTGCGCGACCGCATCGTCGTCCAGACCGACGGCCAGCTGAAGACCGGCCGGGACGTCGTCATCGCCGCGCTGCTCGGCGCCGAGGAGTTCGGTTTCGCGACCGCGCCGCTCGTCGTCTCCGGCTGCGTCATGATGCGCGTCTGCCACCTGGACACCTGCCCGGTCGGCATCGCCACCCAGAACCCGGCCCTGCGGGAGCGGTTCACGGGCAAGGCCGAGTACATCGTGAACTTCTTCAGGTTCATCGCCGAAGAGGTCCGCGAGATCCTCGCCGAGCTGGGCTTCCGCACCATCGAGGAGGCCGTCGGCCACGCCGAGGCGCTCGACGTCACCCGTGCCGTCGACCACTGGAAGGCGCAGGGCCTGGACCTGTCCCCGCTCTTCTACGTGCCCGAGCTGCCCGAGGGCGCGGCCCTGCACCAGACCGTCCAGCAGGACCACGGTCTGGAGAAGGCGCTCGACAACGAGCTGATCAGGCTCGCCGCCGACGCCCTCAACGCGGACGGCGCCACCGACGCGCAGCCGGTCCGCGCCCAGGTCGCGATCCGCAACATCAACCGCACGGTCGGCACCATGCTCGGCCACGAGGTGACGAAGAAGTTCGGCGGCGCGGGCCTGCCCGACGACACCGTCGACATCACCTTCACCGGCTCCGCGGGCCAGTCGTTCGGCGCGTTCCTGCCGCGCGGTGTGACGCTGCGCCTGGAGGGCGACGCCAACGACTACGTCGGCAAGGGCCTGTCCGGCGGCCGCGTGATCGTCCGCCCCGACCGGGGCGCCGACCACCTCGCCGAGTTCTCCACCATCGCGGGCAACACCATCGCGTACGGGGCGACGGGCGGCGAGCTCTTCCTGCGCGGTCGCACCGGCGAGCGCTTCTGCGTCCGCAACTCGGGTGCGACCGTGGTCGCGGAGGGCGTGGGCGACCACGGCTGCGAGTACATGACCGGCGGCCACGCCGTGGTCCTCGGCGAGACCGGCCGCAACTTCGCGGCCGGCATGTCGGGCGGCATCGCGTACGTGATCGACCTGGACCGCGACAACGTCAACGCCGGCAACCTCGGCGCGGTCGAGGCCCTCGACGACACCGACAAGCAGTGGCTGCACGACGTCGTGCGCCGCCACCAGGAGGAGACGGCCTCCACCGTCGCCGAGAAGCTGCTGGCCGAGTGGGACACCGCGGTGGACCGCTTCAGCAAGATCATCCCCAGCACGTACAAGGCAGTGCTCGCCGCCAAGGACGCCGCCGAGCGAGCCGGACTCGACGAGTCCGCGATCACCGAGAAGATGATGGAGGCGGCGACCAATGGCTGATCCCAAGGGCTTTCTGAACCACGGACGCGAGGTCGCCAGGACGCGTCCCGTCGAGGAGCGCGTCCGGGACTGGAACGAGGTCTACGTTCCGGGCTCGCTGCTGCCGATCATCCCCACGCAGGCCTCGCGCTGCATGGACTGCGGCATCCCCTTCTGCCACAACGGCTGTCCGCTCGGCAACCTCATCCCCGAGTGGAACGACTTCGCGTACCGCGAGGACTGGTCCGCCGCCTCCGACCGGCTGCACGCCACGAACAACTTCCCGGAGTTCACCGGCCGGCTGTGCCCCGCCCCCTGCGAGTCGGCGTGCGTGCTGGGCATCAACCAGCCCGCCGTGACCATCAAGAACGTCGAGGTCTCGATCATCGACAAGGCGTGGGACAGCGGCAACGTCGCTCCCCAGGCCCCCGAGCGCCTCTCCGGCAAGACCGTCGCGGTCATCGGCTCGGGCCCGGCGGGACTGGCCGCCGCCCAGCAGCTGACCCGGGCCGGCCACACGGTCGCCGTGTACGAGCGTGCCGACCGCGTCGGCGGCCTCCTGCGCTACGGCATCCCCGAGTTCAAGATGGAGAAGCGGCACATCAACCGCCGTATCGAGCAGATGCGCGCGGAGGGCACCCGCTTCCGTACGGGCGTCGAGATCGGCCGCGACCTCAAGGCCACCGACCTGCGCAAGCGGTACGACGCCGTCGTCATCGCGGCCGGCGCGACCGTCTCCCGCGACCTGCCGGTCCCCGGGCGCGAGCTGAACGGCATCCACTTCGCGATGGAGTACCTGCCGCTCGCCAACAAGGTGCAGGAGGGCGACTTCGTGGCGCCCCCCATCACCGCCGAGGGCAAGCACGTCGTCGTCATCGGCGGCGGCGACACCGGCGCCGACTGCGTGGGCACCGCCCACCGCCAGGGCGCGGCCTCCGTCACCCAGCTGGAGATCATGCCCCAGCCGGACGCGGAGCGCGCCCCGCACCAGCCCTGGCCGACGTTCCCCATGCTCTACAAGGTGACCTCCGCGCACGAGGAGGGCGGCGAGCGGATCTACTCCGTCTCCACCACCCACTTCGAGGGCGACGAGGACGGCAACGTCCAGTGGCTGCACCTCGTCGAGGTGGAGTTCGTGCAGGGCAAGCTGACGCAGAAGCCGGGTACGGAGCGCAGGATCCCCGCCCAGCTGGTCACCCTCGCCATGGGCTTCACCGGCACCGACCAGGAGAACGGGCTGGTCTCCCAGTTCGCCCTCGAACTCGACGAGCGCGGCAACATCGCGCGCGACGGCGACTACGCGACCAATGTCCCCGGCGTGTTCGTCGCCGGTGACGCCGGGCGCGGGCAGTCCCTCATCGTGTGGGCCATCGCGGAGGGCCGCTCGGCCGCCCGCGGGGTCGACCGCTTCCTGACCGGGGTCAGCGAGCTGCCGGCTCCGGTCCGTCCCACGGACCGTTCGCTCATGGTCTGACGCTCCCCCCCAAAGACGTCCCGTACAACGGCGTACGGAACTGAGCGCGGCGCCTGCCCTCGTCCCCGACCGGACCTGGTGGGCGCCGTGGTGCGTCCGGGCTGCCGCCCCCGGCGGGTGCCGCCTGCGGGCCGGCGGGGCCGGTCGCGCGGTTCCCCGCGCCCCTGGAGGGGCTGCGCCCCTCCTTCAGCGGATCTCGTACGGCTGGCCG
Organism: Streptomyces sp. V3I8; assembly: GCF_030817535.1. Lineage (NCBI taxonomy): Bacteria > Bacillati > Actinomycetota > Actinomycetes > Kitasatosporales > Streptomycetaceae > Streptomyces > Streptomyces sp. V3I8. The sequence continues at coordinate 6,505,491 of NZ_JAUSZL010000002.1, forward strand.
TAGACCTGCCACTTCAGGGGGGTGTCCAGGTCCAGGTTGCCGTCGTACAGGAAGCGGCGCTGGGCCGTGTCCACGCGGGACGTGTCGCGGCCCTCCGACTTCATCGTCCTGCGCCGCATGTCGAGGAAGATGTCGAGGTACGCCTTCTCCTCGCCCCCCTCCGCGGGCGTGTCCGCCTCGGCCATGGCCCGCTTGCGGATGCCGTGGAATCCGGGGTCGCTGCCCGGCCCGTGCATCACCATGGCGTCGTAGTAGACGAACTGGCCCAGCACGCCCAGACCGTCGCGCTTCGCGAGCCGCACCGCGGGGTCGAAGTACACCCGGTCGCGCTCGGCGTCCTGCGCGCGCTCGAACGCCGCCTTTCGCGACTCCGCCTTCCAGGCCGCCTCGAAACCGGCCCCCAGACCCTCGTGCGAGTCGGAGCCGTCCACCTCCCGCAGGGCGGGCAGGTAGCGGGCCAGCGCGTTGTCCGGGTGCGACTTCGTGTACCGCTCGACCAGGACGAGCAGGTCGTGCGTACCGGTGGTGAAGCCGATGATGCCCGCGGTGTAGCCGCGCCCGTCGCCGATGTCCTCGATGTAGTCGTACTGGGCACGCCAGTCGAGGCTGGAGTTCTCCGCACTGGACACGATCCGCTGGGCCAGGTCCTTCTTGTCCGGCGCGTCCAGCCCCGCGGAGGAGGCGGAGGCGGCGGCCCGGGCGTCCGGACGCGCCCCGTCACCGCTCCGGTCGGGCCCGGTGGAACATGCCGCCACCGCGACGAGGGGGACGAGGGTGAACAGCAGACGGCCAGCGCGTTTCATGCGCAAAGAGTACGATCGGCGCAGGGTGCCGTGCCGCATCGGGTGGGCTGTCCGTGACCGTCGGGGGAGGACCTGTGAGCGCGGAGGAAGTGGCGCTGCTGCGGGCGGAGTTGGGTGTTCCGCTACCGGACTGCTTCACGGCGCTGGACGGCCCGCAGGCCCTGTTGCTGGCCCGGTCCCTGCGCCGGGCACGTGAGCGCAGGGTGTCCGGCCTGAACGAGGCCGTCGAGGACGCCCTCACCCTCGTACCGGCCCTGACCAGGGAACCTGTCCGCCGGATGCTCTTCCGCCAGGGATAGCAGGCATGGACACATCGCACGGCGAGACCTCGCGTGACGACACGACGCGTGACGACACGACGCGTGGTGGCGCAGCACGTGGCGGCACGACGCGCGGCGGCATCCTGCGGGGCAGGGCCGAGACGCTGAAGATCGCCCGGTTGCTCGACGTCGAGCCGCGGCGGCTGGCGTTCCTCGAAGGGCTGCCCGCCGACGACGTACGCCTCTTCCGCGAGCGGGCCGTCGCCGCGCTCTTCGACGAGGACCGCGGGCTGTACGACCGCATCGCAGGCCTGACGCGGCTGCTGCCCGCCGGGGTCGCCGCGGGCATCGCGCAGAAGGCACTGGGCCCGCGGCTCGCCGCCGCGCTCGCCGGGCGCCTCGAACCGGGCCGCGCGGCCGACATCATCGACCGGCTCCCGGCCGACTTCACGGCCCGCTGCTGCCACCACGTCGACCCGCGCCGGATCGCCGCGATCATGGGCCTGCTGGACGACGACATCGTCGTACGCGTCGCCCTCGTCCTCGCCGAGCGCGGCGACCACCTCACGATGGGGCGGTTCGTCGGGCACCTGCGGGACTCGGCGCTCCGGAACGTCCTGCCGCGGCTCGGGGAGACGACTCTGCTGCGTACGGGGTTCGTCATCGACCATCCCGAGCGGCTCGGACACATCGTCGCCCTGCTGGACGACGAGCGGGTGCGCGCGGTCATCGCGGCCGCCGCCGACCACGGTCTGTGGCCGGAGGCGCTGGCCGTCGCCGGCATGGCGGGGGAGCAGCGGGCGCGGATCGCCTCGCTGACCGCGGCGCAGCCGAAGGCGCGGCTCGACTCGCTGGTACGGGTCACCGCCGAGCAGGACCTGTGGGAGTCGCTGCTGCCGATCGTGTCGCTGCTGGGCGAGGACGAGCGGCGGACCGTGGCCGCGTTGCCCGCGCTGCGGGACCCCGCGGTGCTGGACGGCCTGGTCCGGGGGGTGGTGGCCACCGGGCTGTGGGGGGACTTCCTGCCCGTGGTGCGGGTGCTGCCGCCGACCGCCCGGCGGATCGTGGCGCGGGTCGCGGGGGCGTTGTCCGACGCCGACCTGGAGGCGCTGGCGCGGGGCGTGGACAAGGAGGGCCTGTGGGAGCTGGTGCTTCCGCTGGTCGAGCTGATGGACGAGGAGGGGCGGAGGCGGGTGCTCGCGCTGGCCGCGGTGGCGGATGCGCCGGTCCCCGCGGCCCTGAGGGGCCGGGCGGCCGGGGCCGACTCCTGACGTGCCGGCCGGTGGGGGCCGGTCGCGCAGTTCCCCGCGTCCCTGGGACGGGACGGGACGGCCGGGCTCGGGGCCGTGAGCTGCGGGCCGGTGGGGGTTGCCCCCACCGGGATCGGTCGAACATCGGCCGGACAACCCCTTTGGGTTCGTGGGCGCCCGTGTCACTCTGAACGGAGCCGAGCCCGGGGGAGGGCCACCTATGGACGCGCGGAGCGCACGGGCGGGCAGCGGGGAACGGGTGGCGGACTGGGCCGACGGACGCCTCGGCATCTACTCCCTCGCCAAGACCCAGATGCGCAAGGTGTTCCCGGACCACTGGTCCTTCATGCTCGGCGAGGTCTGCCTCTACAGCTTCCTCATCCTCATCCTCACCGGCGTCTACCTCACCCTCTTCTTCGAGCCCAGCGGCGTGGAGGTCGTCTACAACGGCTCGTACGAGCCGCTCAACGGCATCGTCATGACCAGGGCGTACGAGTCCACCCTCGACATCAGCTTCGACGTGCGCGGCGGCCTCCTCATCCGCCAGATCCACCACTGGGCGGCCCTCGTCTTCGTCGCCGGGATGCTCGTGCACATGATGCGCGTGTTCTTCACCGGCGCGTTCCGCAAACCGCGCGAGCTGAACTGGGCCTTCGGCTGGCTCCTGCTGTTCCTCGGCATCCTCACCGGCCTGACCGGCTACTCGCTCCCCGACGACCTGCTCTCCGGCACCGGCATCCGCTTCTCCCAGGGCGCGATCCTGGCCGTGCCGCTCGTGGGCACGTACCTCTCCTTCTTCCTCTTCGGCGGGGAGTTCCCGGGGCACGACATCATCTCCCGCCTCTTCCCGGTGCACATCCTGCTGCTGCCCGGCATCATGCTCGGCCTGGTCGTCGCCCATCTGATCCTGGTCTTCTACCACAAGCACACCCAGTACCCCGGCCCCGGCCGCGACCAGAAGTCCGTCGTCGGCATGCCGTTCATGCCGGTCTACATGGCCAAGGCCGGCGGCTTCTTCTTCCTCGTCTTCGGTGTGCTGTCGGTGATGGGCGCGATCGCCACCATCAACCCCGTGTGGGCGTTCGGCCCCTACCGGGCGGACCTCGTCACCACCGGCGCCCAGCCCGACTGGTACCTCGGTTTCTCCGAGGGACTGATCCGGGTGATGCCGAGCTGGGAGATCAACGCCTGGGGTCACACCCTCCAGTTGGGCGTCTTCATCCCCTTCGCGCTCTTCCCGCTGATCCTGCTGGCGATCGGCGTCTACCCGTTCGTCGAGGCGTGGATCACCGGCGACAAGCGCGAGCACCACATCCTGGACCGGCCCCGCAACGTCCCCACCCGCACCGCGCTCGGCGTGGCCTGGCTGAGCCTGTACGGGGTGCTGCTGATCGGCGGCGGCAACGACATCGTCGCCACCCACCTGCACCTGTCGATCAACTCGATCACCTGGTTCGTGCGGATCGCGGTCCTCGTGGTGCCGGTGCTCGCCTTCGTCGTGACGAGACGCGTCTGCCTGGGGCTCCAGCGCCGCGACCGGGACAAGGTGCTGCACGGCAGGGAGTCCGGCATCATCAGGCGGCTGCCGCACGGCGAGTACGTCGAGGTGCACGAACCCCTCGGCCGGGCCCAGCGGTTCACCCTCACCCAGCACGAACAGCCCCCGCCCTACGACGTGGGTCCGCTCGTCGACGCGAACGGCGTCGAGCGGAAGGTCCGGGCCACGCGCCGGTTGCGGGCGCGCCTCGCCCGCGCCCTGTACGGGCAGAACGCGCACGTCCCGAAGCCGACCGCCGCCGAGTACCGCGAGCTCACGAGCAGCGACGAGCACCACCACTGAGGGCGTCCGTGCCGAGCACCGCCGCCCGGCACTCGCCCGGGCCGCCCCAGGCCGAGCGCAGCGCCCGCGCCCTGGTCAGCCACAGGGAGAGGTCGTACTCCGCGGTGTAGCCGATCGCGCCGTGCAGCTGCAGGGCCGTACGGGCGGTGGCGTACGCCGCCTCGCAGGCCGTGACCTTGGCGGCGGCGATGTCGGCCGGATCCATCGACAGCGCGGCGCCGAAGAGCAGCGGGCGCGCGAACTCCAGCGCGATCTTCGCGTCGGCCAGCCGGTGCCTGACCGCCTGGAACGAGCCGACGGGCACACCGAACTGGCTGCGCCGCTTGACGTACGCCACGGTCCTGTCGAGCAGCGCGAGCCCCACCCCGAGGGCCTGCGCGGCGGTCGTGAGCCGCGCCCAGCGAAGGGCCTCGGCGGCCCCCGCGGCGACCTGCGGCCCGGCGTCGAGGAGTTCGCCCCCGGCCCGGGGGAGGGAGAGGCGCCGGGCGGCGTCCAGGGAGCGGCGCACGCGGGAGGCGGGCGGGGACCCGGACGCCTGCGTCACCCGCAGCTCCGCACCGGCGGATCCGGTGCCGGTCCCGGTCTCCGCGGCGGATCCGGTGCCGGTCACCGTCAGTTCCATGTCCGACGCGTCGGTGTCCAGGACGTACGGCCCCCCGCCCGGCAGGGCCACCGTCGCGATCGTCCGTCCGGCGGCCAGCCCCGGCAGGAACCGCTTCGCGGGGCCCGGCCCGGTGAGCAGCACGGCCGCCGCCACCGTCTCCGCCAGCGGCCCCGGTACCGCGTGCCTGCCCAGCTCCACGAAGGCGACGGCCAGTTCGACGGGCCGCCGTCCGAGCCCCTCGTACGCCTCGGGCACCGCCAGCGCGAACACCCCCGCGTCGGCGAGCCGCGACCACAGCGCCCGCCCGGCGGCCGGGTCCCCGGCGCCCCAGGACCGTACGACCGCGGGCGTGTCCGCCGCCGTCAGCAGGGCGTCCAGGGAACGCGCGAAGGCGGTCTGCTCGGCGTCCAGGAGGAAGCGCATCAGCGGCGCCCCCTCGGCAGGCCGAGAAGCCGCTCGGCGATGATGTCGCGCTGGATCTCATTCGTGCCCGCGTAGATGGGCCCCGCCAGGGAGAAGAGGTACCCCTCGGCCCAGTCGCCGTCCGCCGGCTCCCCGTCCGCGCCCAGCAGATCGAGTGCCGTCTCGTGCAGCGCCACGTCGTACTCGGACCAGAAGACCTTGTTCAGGCTGGACTCCGGACCCAGGGCCTCCCCGTCGAGGAACCGGGACGCCGCCGCGTACGTGAACAACTGGTAGGCACGGGCGCCGATCACCGCGTCGGCCACCCGGTCCCGGGTGAACGGGTCCCGCCCGCGCCCGTGCCAGAGCGCGGCCAGCCGGTCCGCCGACGCGAGGAAGCGGCCGGGGGAACGGAGGGTGAGGCCGCGTTCGTCACCCGCCGTCGACATCGCGATCCGCCAGCCCCGGCCGGGCCCGCCGATCACGTCCTCGTCCGGCACGAACACCTCGTCCAGGAAGATCTCGGCGAAGGCCGGCTTCCCGTCCAGCCGGCCGATCGGGCGGACGGTCACGCCCGGCGCCCGCAGGTCGAACATCAGGTAGGTGAGGCCCTGATGGGGCTTCGGCATGTCCGGCTCGCTGCGGAACAGGCCGAACGCCCGGTCGGCGAACGCGGCCCGCGACGACCACGTCTTCTGCCCGCTCAGCAGCCAGCCGCCGTCCGTACGCACCGCCCTGGACCTGAGCGAGGCGAGGTCGGACCCGGCCTCCGGCTCGGACCAGGCCTGCGCCCAGACGACCTCGCCGCGGGCCATCGGGGGCAGGATCCGTACGCGCTGCTCCTCGGTGCCGTGGACGAGGAGGGTCGGCGCGAGGAGGCTGACGCCGTTCTGGCCGACCCGGCCCGGGGCGCCCGCCGCGTAGTACTCCTCCTCGAAGAGCAGCCACCGGACCAGCCCGCAGTCCCGTCCGCCGTACGCGGCCGGCCAGGACACCACCGACCAGCGGTCCGCGCCGAGTTCGGCCTCCCAGGCGCGATGGGCCGCGAAGCCCTCCGCGGTCTCCAGGGAGGGCAGCGGCCGGGCCGGCACGTGCGCGCCGAGCCAGGTCCGGGCCTCGGCACGGAACGCCTCGTCGGCGGGGGAGTGGGTGAGGTCCACGGTCGCCTGCCTTCCCAGGAGCTCTCGGAGCGTACGGATCAAGGACGGACAACCTTCCCTAACAAGTGTTTGGTAGGTTAGCGTGGGCCCATGACAGACGTCGAGGGCCCGGAGTACGTGCCCGGACACGGACTGCTGAAGGGGCGTACCGCCGTCGTCACGGCCGCCGCGGGCGCCGGTATCGGCGGTGCCACGGCCCGCCGCTTCCTCGAGGAGGGCGCGCGCGTACTGATCAGCGACGCGCACGAGCGGCGGCTGAAGGAGTACGGGGCCGCGCTGGCCCTGGAGTTCGAGGGTGTCGCGGTCCACGCCTGTGACGTCACCGACGAGGCCCAGGTGCGGGCGCTGTTCGGCGCGGCCCTGCGGCTGCACGGGCGGCTCGACATCGTGGTCAACAACGCCGGTCTGGGCGGGACCTCGGACCTCGTCGACATGACCGACGAGCAGTGGTCGGCCGTGCTCGACGTGACGTTGAACGGCACCTTCCGGTGCACGCGGGCGGCTCTGCGGGCCTTTCGCGAGGCCTTCCGTGCCGGCGGCCACGGCAGCGGCCACGGCGGCGGTCACGGGGGCGGTCGCGGAGGGGTGATCGTCAACAACGCCTCCGTCGTCGGCTGGCGCGCCCAGGCCGGCCAGGCGCACTACGCGGCGGCGAAGGCCGGGGTGATGGCACTGACCCGGTGCGCGGCGATGGAGGCGGCCGCGTTCGGCGTGCGGGTCAACGCCGTGGCGCCCAGCCTCGCCATGCATCCGCACCTGGTGAAGGTGACCACTCCCGGACTGCTGGAGGAGCTGACGGCCCGCGAGGCGTTCGGGCGGTACGCCGAGCCGTGGGAGGTGGCCAACGCGATCGTGTTCCTGGCGTCGGGATACTCCTCCTACCTGACGGGTGAGGTCGTCTCCGTGAGCAGCCAGCATGCGTGAGCGCTCCGGCAGGCCGGGGGGCGGAGCCGGTGTCCCTGCCTCCCGGACCACAATGGGGCCGTGCCTACCAAGAAGAAGCCCCAGGTGACCGCCTCGCCCGTGCGGCGGCGTGAAATTCTCGGCACGGCCGCCGAGGTCTTCGCCGAACAGGGCTACAACGCCACCACCGTACGCAAGATCGCCGACCACGCGGGCATGCTCGCCGGCAGCCTCTACTACCACTTCGACTCCAAGGAATCGATGCTGGAGGAGATCCTGCGGACCTTCCTGGACGAGCTCTGGGACGGCTACGACACCGTCCTGGACGCCGGACTGGGCCCGCGCGAGACGCTGGAGGCCCTGGTCACCGAGTCGTTCCGGGAGATCGACCGGCACCGCTCGGCCGTCGCGATCTACCAGAAGGAGTCCAGGCGGCTCGTCGCACAGGAGCGCTTCGCGTTCCTCGCCGAGTCGCAGCGCAGGTTCGAGGAGGCGTGGCTGTCCACGCTGGAGCGGGGCGTGACGGGCGAGGTCTTCCGGGACGACCTCGACATCCGGCTCACCTACCGGTTCGTGCGCGACACCGTGTGGGTCGCCGCGTCCTGGTACCGGCCCGGCGGACAGCACAGCCCGGACGAGATCGCCCGGCAGTACCTGTCGATGGTGCTGGACGGGATCGCCGTACGGGAACAGCGGGCACCGGAGAAACAGCCGTAGGGACAGTCGAGCAGGGGAGCCGTCATGGCCGAGGCCTACATCGTCGAAGCGGTCCGTACCCCCGTGGGGCGTCGCGGGGGAGGTCTGGGCGGGGTCCATCCGGCCGACCTGGGCGCACATGTGCTGACGGCCCTCGTCGCGCGCTCCGGGATCGATCCGGCCGCCGTCGAGGACGTCGTCTTCGGGTGCCTGGACACCGTCGGCCCGCAGGCCGGCGACATCGCACGGACGTCCTGGCTGGCGGCCGGACTGCCCGAGGAGGTGCCCGGGGTGACGGTCGACCGGCAGTGCGGCTCCTCGCAGCAGGCCGTGCACTTCGCCGCGCAGGGCGTGCTCTCCGGCACCCAGGACCTGGTGGTCGCGGGCGGGGTCCAGAACATGACCCAGGTCCCCATCGCCTTCGCCTCCCGGCGGGCCACCGAACCGCTCGGGCTGACCGAGGGGCCGTTCGCGGGCAGCGCGGGGTGGCGGGCCCGGTACGGCGACCGGCCCGTCAGCCAGTTCCACGGCGCCGAGCTGATCGCCGCGAAGTGGGGGATCAGCCGGCGCGACCAGGAGGAGTTCGCCCTGCTGTCCCACCGGCGGGCCGTCCGCGCCGTCGACGAGGGGCGCTTCGAGCGGGAAGTCGTGCCGCTCGGTGACGTCACGGTCGACGAAGGGCCGCGACGGGACACCTCCCTGGAGAAGATGGCCGCCCTGCGACCGGTGCTCGAAGGCGGCACCGTCACCGCCGCGTGCTCCTCCCAGGTGTCCGACGGGGCCGCCGCGCTGCTGCTCGCCTCGGCCCGGGCCGTCCGCGAGCACGGGCTGACACCCCGGGCGCGGATCCACCATCTGTCCGTGCGCGGTGAGGATCCGATACGGATGCTGTCGGCGCCGATCCCGGCCACCGCGTACGCCCTGAAGAAGGCCGGGATGTCCATGGCGGAGATCGACCTCGTGGAGATCAACGAGGCGTTCGCGCCCGTCGTACTGGCGTGGCTGAAGGAGACCGGGGCGGATCCCGAGCGGGTCAACGCCAACGGGGGCGCGATCGCGCTGGGGCATCCCCTGGGTGCCACGGGCGTCAGACTGATGACGACGTTGCTGCACGAACTGGAACGGACCGGGGGGCGGTTCGGACTGCAGACGATGTGCGAGGGCGGGGGGCAGGCCAACGTGACCGTCATCGAGCGGCTCTAGGCCGGGTGCCCGTCGGCGGGCGGCTTCAGGTGGTGTGCCGGGTGCGGGCCCGGTGGGGGCTCGGCGCGCAGTTCCCCGCGCCCCTTCAGGGGCGCTCACGCAGGGACGCTCATGGCGGGCCGGGGCCCAGAAGGGCGCGCAGTGTCTCGTTCGCCTCCCTCATGGTCCTGTCCACCAGTTCCGCGCAGGACGGCAGGTCCTCGATCACGCCTGCCACCTGGCCCGAAGCCATCACCCCCAGGTCCGCACGGCCCTCCACCATCGCGGCGCGCAACAGCATCGGAGTGTTGGCGGCCAGCAGGGTCTGGCTCCAGGTCAGGTCCCTGCCGTGCCGCAGTGCCATGCCGTCGCGGATCATCCGGGACCAGGTCAGGCCCGAGAGTCTGCGGAAACCGGCCGCCCGGCGCACCGCCCGGGCCAGCGCCCGCGTACGGCCCGCCTGCTCCATGGACGCGACCAGGTCCGTACGGAGCATGCGGTGCGGCAGGCCGTCCACGGCCGTCGTCACCGTGACGTCCCGCACCGTGGCCGCGAGATAGCGGGCCTTCACCGCGTCCGGCACCGTCGAGTCCGAGGTCAGCAGGAAGCGGGTGCCCATGGCGACGCCCGCCGCGCCGTACGCCAGCGCCGCGACCAGGCCCCGGCCGTCGAAGAAGCCGCCCGCCGCGACGACGGGGATGTCCACGGCGTCCACGACCTGCGGGAGGAGCACGGTCGTCGCCACCTCGCCGGTGTGGCCGCCGCCCTCGCCGCCCTGCACGAGCACCGCGTCCGCGCCCCACGCCGCGACCTTCTCGGCATGCCGACGGGCTCCGACCGAGGGGACGACCACCACACCCGCGTCCTTCAGCTCGGCGATCAGCTCGCGGGAGGGCGCCAGCGCGAAGGAGGCGACCCGCACACCCTCCTCCACGATGATCCGTACCCGGTCCCGGGCGTCGCCCGCGTCCGCGCGCAGGTTCACCCCGAACGGCGCCTGTGTACGGGCCTTCACCTCGCGGACCGCCGCTCTCAGGCGGCCGGGTGTCATCGTCGCGGAGGCGAGGATGCCCAGCGCGCCCGCGTTCGCCGTCGCGGAGACCAGGCGCGGGCCCGCGACCCAGCCCATCCCGGTCTGCACGATCGGGTACCGGACGCCGGTGAGCCTGGTCAGCGCGGTCTCCAGCGGTTTCTCCGCAGGCCTGTGCGGCGGCTTCCGCGGCACCTCCTCCATCAGGTCCCGACCTCGCGCTCGCGCAGGTTCCCCGGGTCGAGGACCTCGCGGATCGACTCCAGCTCCGCCGGGGACGGCTCACGGGTGTACGCCACCTCGTCCGGGAGGACCAGGCCGAAGCCCGTGGCCGCGACGACCTCCTCGACCGTCACTCCCGGATGCAGCGAGGCGAGCCGCATCGAGTGGTCCGGGGTCGCGAAGTCGAACACCCCCAGGTTCGAGACCACCCGCGGGAGGCGGTGGAAACGGGTCGCCGTGGGACCGGCCGCGGCGGCGCTGTCGTACCCCACCCCGCCGATCAGGTCGACCTTCTCGACGAAGACCCGCGCCGAGTGCCTCGGTATCCAGTAACTGACCGGGTTGTTCAGCGTGTTGACGGGGCCGCCCCGCACTCCCAGCAACTGCCGTACGGGCCGCCGCCAGTCGCCCACGCACGAGATGTTCTGGTTGCCGAAACGGTCGATCTGGCTCGCGCCCATCATCACGTGCCGGCGCCCGCCCGTCACCAGCGCCAGATGCTGCCGGTACGGCAGCCAGCCCTCCGGCGCGCCGTCGGCGCCGATCAGCATCGCCTCCCCGTCGGTCAGCAGCAGGTCGGGCGCGAAGGTGCTCCGCGCGAGGCGGGCCCCGACGGACGGGATCAGGCCCATCGGGCTGGCCAGCACCTCACCGTCGCCCCGCCACGCCTCGGCGCAGGCGATCACGCAGTACTCGGCGCGGGTGGCGGGCCGCCGGGCACCGCCGGAGGACGCGTGCGGCACCGCGCTCATCGCCGCTCCTCGTGCCGGGCCCGCGCGTCCTCGTGCCAGGCCCGCACCGCGGTCCGGTAGGCCTGTTCGTCGCCGGTGAGGAACCGCTCGGCGAACTCGGCCCAGGGCAGCGACGCGTAGAGCCGCTGGAAGGCCTCGTCCCGCTCGTGGTCGGGCGCGCACGACGTGAAGTGCGCCCCGTCCGGCGCCTCCACCACGCCACCGACATGGAGCCGCTTGATCAGCAGCGTCTGCGGGGGCGCCGCCTTCGTCAGCTCCGCCGTGTCGACGATCCGCTCGCACGACACGTACGCCGTCCCGGCCGCCTCGCAGAACAGGTCGTCGAAGTACGGGTCGGGCCCCAGGTACTGGCCGTTGCCCGCGCGGTCGGCGCGGTTCACATGCACCAGCGCCGCGTCCAGCCGCAGGGCGGGCATCGCGACGAAGGTCTCGTACGATCCCGTCGACCCGTCCGGGTACGGCGAGGTGACCGTACGCAGGCCGGGGTTGACCCGCATCACGTCGGAGCCGATGCCGGCCCGCACCGGCAGGAAGGGAAGGCGGTGGGCGGCCGCCCGCAGCCCCCACATGAACATCGCCTCGTCGATCTCCGCCAGTTCGAGGCGGCCGCTCTCACGGGCCGCCCGGAAATGCGGCTCCAGCGCGATGGAGTCGAGCGTCGCGAAAGGGGCGACCAGTTTCCGGATCCGCCCGGCCGCCGCCAGCATGCCGACGTCCGGGCCGCCGTACGAGACGACCGTGAGATCGGTGACCGGTGAGCGCAGCAGCGCCCGCACGAGGGCCATCGGCTTGCGGCGGGAGCCCCAGCCCCCGATGCCGAGGGTCATCCCGCTCTCCAGCCGGGCGACGGCCTCGTCGGCGGTCATCGTCTTGTCACCCATCCGCCCGCCCCTCCCTCTCCCTGCCGGATTCGCCTCCGAACGCGCCGCGGAGCCGGTCGCCCGTGCCGTCGAGACCCGCCTCGAACGTGAAGCCCTGCTCGAAGCGGTAACTGCGGCGCACGTCGACGGGGTCGATGCCGTTGATCGCGGCCTTCGCGAGCCGGATCAGCCGGCCGTCCTTGCCCGCGATCTCACGGGCCAGCTCCAGCGCGGCGCGGCGCAGCCGGTCGCGCGCCACGACCCGCCACACCGAGCCGTGCCCGTGCAGCTCGGCCGCGGTCGCCGTGCGCGACGTGTAGTACAGCGCGCGCATCAGGTGCTGGGGCACCAGCCGGGACAGGTGCGTGGCCGCGCCCAGCGCGCCCCGGTCCAGCTCCGGCAGCCCGAAGGTGGCGTCCTCGCTGGCCACGATCGCGTCCGCGTTGCCCGCCAGGCCTATGCCGCCGCCCAGGCAGAAGCCGTGCACCTCCGCCACCACCGGCACCTCGCACTCGTACACGGCGGCGAAGGCCTCCGCGCAGCCGCGGTTGGCGCCGAGCAGGGCGCTCTCGCCCTTCACCTGTATCTCCTTGATGTCCACGCCCGCGTTGAACCCCCGGCCCTCGGCGGCCAGCACCACACAGCGGACCGCGGTGTCGCGCCCGGCCGCGCGCACGGTGTCGGCCAGCTCGAACCAGCCGTGCACCGGCAGCGCGTTCACCGGCGGGAAGTCGACCGTCACGACGGAAATCCCTTTTTCCGGGGACGAGGTGGAGACACCCATGGGCACATCAGCTACCTTTCCCTTACGTTTCCACCAAACGTTTGTTAGGTGCGATCCGATCTGAAGGTAACAGCGAATGCCGACGGGCGGGAGGCCCTGTGGACAAGCGGCTCGTCGTGGTCACGGGCGGGACCAGAGGCGTCGGCGCCGGGATCGCCCGGGCGTTCGCCGAAGCGGGGGACGAGGTCGTGGTCTGCGCGCGCCACCCTTCGCGGACACCGCTCGGCGGGTGCGCGTTCGTCCCCCTCGACCTGCGCGATCCACCGGCCGTCCGCGCGTTCTTCGGACGGCTGCCCCGGCTCGACGTCCTGGTCAACAACGCGGGCGGCACCCCGTACCGGCTGCTCACCGGGACGGAGGCCGAACGGCACGCCCGTGTGATCGACCTCAATCTCGTCACGCCCCTGACCGCCTCCCTGGCGGCGTACGACCGGCTGCGGCGCGCCCGCGGTTCCATCGTGATGATCGGCAGTGTCAGCGGGACCCGTCCCTCGCCCGGCACCGCCGCCTACGGGGCGGCCAAGGCCGGACTGGAGAACCTGGCGCGCTCGATGGCCGTGGAGTGGGCGCCGGACGTGCGGGTCAACACACTGGTGGCCGGAATGGTCCGCACCGAGCTGTCCCCCCTCCACTACGGGGACGAGGACGGCGTCGAGGCCGTCTCCCGCACCGTCCCGCTGGGGCGGCTCGCCGTGCCTGCGGACGTCGGCGGGGCGGCCGTCTTCCTCGCGTCGGACGCCGCCGCGTACATCACCGGCGCGAGCCTCCTCGTCCACGGCGGCGGCGAGCGGCCCGCCTTTCTGGACGCGGCCACCGCCGACAAGGAGCAGTGACATGACCTCAGGCACGAGTGCGGACACCGGCTCCGGCTCCGGCTTCGGTTCCGGTTCCGACTCCGGTTCCGGCTCCGGCGCGGGCATCTGCGACGGGCGGGTGGTGGTCGTCACGGGGGCGGGGCGCGGCCTCGGACGGGCCCACGCGCTCGCCTTCGCGGCCGAGGGGGCGCGGGTCGTCGTCAACGACCTGGGGGTCGGGCTCGACGGATCGCCGGAGGATGCCGACAGCGCGGCCCGGCAGGTCGTGGCGGAGATCCGGGCGGCGGGCGGCGAGGCCGTCGCGCACACCGGGGACGTCGCGACCACCGAGGGCGCCGCCTCCCTCGTCCACACGGCGCTCGACGCCTTCGGACGGCTCGACACCCTCGTGAACAACGCCGGTTTCCTGCGCGACCGCATGCTCGTGAACCTCGACGAGGACGACTGGGACGCCGTCGTGCGCGTCCACCTGAAGGGCCACTTCCTGCCGCTGAAGCACGCCACCGCACACTGGCGGGCCGAGGCCGGGGCGGGGCGCGTACCGCAGGCCCGGGTCGTCAACACCAGCTCCGGAGCGGGCCTTTCGGGGTCGGTCGGGCAGGGCAACTACAGCGCGGCCAAGGCCGGCGTCATCGGGCTCACCCTGGTGGCCGCCGCCGAGACGGGGCGTTACGGGGTGCAGGTCAACGCCATCGCGCCGGCCGCCCGGACCCGGATGACCGAGACCGCCTTCGCGCAGGCCATGGCGGCACCGGACGGCGGCTTCGACGCAATGGCCCCCGAGAACGTGTCCCCCCTCGTCGTCTGGCTCGGTTCCGCCGCGAGCGCGGGGGTCACCGGCCGGGTCTTCGAGGCCGAAGGCGGCCGGATCGCGGTCATGGACGGCTGGCGCCCGGGACCCACGGCCGACAAGGGTTCCCGGTGGACCCCCGCCGAGGCGGGCGACACGGCCCTGCGGCTCCTCGCGGAGGCGCTGCCTCCGACCGCGGTCCACGGGGCGCGCTAGCGCCACCGCACCCGCCGGGTGCGGGGCGGCGGGTGCGGGGGCGGGGACGGAGGCACGGGGGCGGGGACGGAGGCACGGGCGGTTGCCGGTGCCCCTGTCCGGGAACCGGCCCTAGGTGTCGCACTCCAGCACCGTCCGGCACAGGCCACATCGCGCCCGGACCCGTCCCCGGACCTGCACCCGGATGCGCTGATGACAGGTCGGACAGGGGAACGAGACCCGCAACGGCCCCCGCCCGTCCGGCGTGAACGCGTACGCGGTGCCGCCGGTGCCCGCCCGCGCGACGGCGTGCGTACGCTCCTGCGCGTGGCGGCGGTCCTTCGCGTACCGGCGGCGCCCCGCCCACCCGGCCGCCGTCAACGGCGGCTGCCGTTCGTCCTCGCGGGCCCGCGCCAGGCCCTTCGTGTACGCGGTGTACGCCTGCGCGCTCGTGAACCAGACGGCCGGGTCCTCCCCGAACGCCAGGGACCGCTTGGCCAGCACGTACCCGAACTCCTCAGGCGTCAGATAGCCGAGCTTCTGCGAGGACGACGCGTCCTCCCGGTACGCGTCGAGCAGCAGCCAGCCCGCGCCCAGGTACGTCGTCGCCGTGTCGGTGAGGATCTCGTTGTCCCGGGTGCCGGGGAAGGACAGGCCGAGGCGGTGCAGGTAGACGTGCATGACCTCGTGGGCCAGCGCGGCCCCGATGTCACGGCGGTGGGTACGGAAGCGGTCGTTCAGCTCGATGAAGTACTCCGGGCCCGCGGCGAGCTCGACGTTCGCCGCGAACTCCATCTCCCGGAAACCCACGATCATGCGGGCGTCCGGCAGCCGGAAGTGCCGCACCAGCTCGCGGGCCACCCGCTGGGTCCCCAGATGCAGGTCGTCCGTGTCGCGGAACGCCACGTCGACGGGGGCCACACTGGAGGCGAACGCGTGGATGGTGTCGTACGAAAGCCGCTTGTACAGCGCGGTGACCGCCGCCCGCACCGTCTCCAGGTGCGGGTAGCCGTGCTCGACCGGACCGCCGTTCGTCACGCCCGCACCCCCAGAGAGGTCCAGAACCCCGTTCCACCTTAAGGGGACGCGAGCGGATTCTCGCGGGTCGGGTTCCCCGCCGGGTGCGTGACATCCGCCCTTGCCCCACACGTCGCACGATCTTCATACTTCTGTGCACCCTTCCGCGTGCCTTTCGGCACGCCAGACCTTTCCGCACAACTCCTCATGAAAGGGAACCTGTTGACCCACAGCACGCTCGCTCTGCTCCGCAGACCCGCCTTCCGGCGGGCCGCGGCCGTCGCCGCCGTCGCCCTCGCGACCGCCAGTCTCCAGCCTGTCGCCGCGCACGCCGCGCCCACTCCGGTGGTCGGCGGCGCGCCCGCCGCGCAGGGTGAGTTCCCGTTCATGGTCAGCTTGTCCATGGGCTGCGGCGGCTCGCTCTACAAGAAGGACGTCGTCCTGACCGCCGCGCACTGCGTGGGCGGGTCCGGCAGCACGACCCGGATCACCGCGACCGCCGGGGTCTCCGACCTCGGTGCCGCCGGCGCGATCAAGGTGAAGTCCACCAAGGTCGTCCAGGCGCCGGGCTACAACGGCAGCGGCAAGGACTGGGCGCTGATCAAGCTCGCCCAGCCCATCGACCTGCCGACGCTGAAGATCGCCACGAGCACCCGCTACAACAGGGGGACGTTCACCATCGCCGGGTGGGGTGACACCGCGGAGAACGCGAACACCGGTTCCACGAAGTTGCTGAAGGCCAAGGTGCCGTTCGTCTCCGACCCGAAGTGCAAGCGGCACTACGGCGCCCGGCTGATCGCCGGGCAGGAGATCTGCGCGGGAATTCCGCGGGGCGGGGTGGACACCTGCCAGGGGGACTCCGGCGGGCCCATGTTCCGCAAGGACGACGCCGGTAAGTGGATCCAGGTGGGGATCGTCAGCTGGGGCGACGGGTGTGCCCGGCCCCTGACGCCCGGGGTCTACACCGAGGTGTCGACGTTCGCCGACGCGATAGCCCGGGCTGCGGCGGCGCTCTAGCCGTCCGGCCCGGTGGTGGAGGGGGGCGGGTGTTCGCCGGTTTCGGCCGGGGGCGCCCGTCCTTCTTCGTCCGCGGGCGTGTCGTGGCCGGTCGCGCGGTTCCCCGCGCCCCGGAGGACTGTCTCAGGGCGTCGGGGTGATCAGCCGCGGGGGCGCCGCCGACGCCGGCGCGGCCCGCGTCGGCTCCGGACGCATCGTCCACGACGCCCGCCACGGCAACCCCCTCCTGGAGGCCGGGACCGGCGCCGCCGGCCACGAACTCCTCGTCGCCCTGCGCCGGGCCCGCGCCGCCACCGCCCCCGACGGCGCACGGGTCCTCCAGGTACTCCAGCTCCTCCAGACCCTCACCCTCGCCCGCGGCGCCTGCGAACCCCTGAGCGTCGCCGACCACGCCGCCCGGCACGGCATGGCCCCCGCCGCCCTGCACACCGCCGCCCTGCCCCCCGCCGCTCTGCGCACCGCCGTCCGCCGCGGTGCCGGCCGCAGCCCCAAGGACTGCCCCCCGGGTGTCCGCCTCGGCCGCGCCAAGGAGCTCCCCGCCGTCACCGGACTCCCCGTCGCCGCCGTCGCCCGGCACGTCGCCCACGACGACCCGCCCGCTCCTCTTGCCTGTTCACCCGCCGTGCCGGCACCGCGCCCGTGCGCTTCCGCGGGCAGCGGGACCGCACCGTCCCCGCGGCCGGAGCGATCTGGTCCCCGACCCCGGCCACCCACCGACGACCGAACGGCTGCACAGCGCCCGAGGCACGCCGTAGGGTTGGCGCCCATGACCACCAGCAACACCGACAACACGGGCGCGGTCGCCTCGGACGTCCGCGCCGAACTCGCCCGGCTGCGCGAGAGCATCGACAACATCGACGCCGCCGTCGTCCACATGGTCGCCGAGCGCTTCAAGTGCACCCAGCAGGTCGGACACCTCAAGGCCGCCCACCAACTGCCGCCCGCCGACCCCTCCCGCGAGGCCCAGCAGATCGCCAGACTCCGCCGACTGGCCGAAAACGCCAACCTCGACCCGGCCTTCGCGGAGAAGCTGCTGAACTTCATCATCGCCGAGGTCATCCGCCATCACGAGCGCATCGCGGAGGACGCCGGCCCCCGGCAATGACCCCTCCCGCACACCGGAACGCCCCAATTGCCGGGCCCTGAAACGACCCGTCCCCCCGGCGCGCGGACCGGATTGAGGCATCCTGCGCCAAGTGCTCCCCGCCGTCCTGATCGGACATAAGCTGTTCTTCCAAGCGAGGGGACTTCGCTCCATGCCGCCGGACGCCAAGATCCTCATAGTCGACGACCACAAGGACACGCTGTACGCGCTGGAAAGCGCCCTGGCCCCCCTCGGCTACCAGCTGACGCGGGCGACCACCGGCGACGACGCGCTGAAGGAAGTCCTGCGCGGCCGGGTCGGCCTGCTCGTCCTGGACGTACACATGCCCGGAGTCGGCGGTCTCGACGTCGTCCGCTACATGCGCGGCGTGGAACAGACCCAGCTCATCCCGGTCATCCTCGTCACCGGCTTCGGCACGGACACCGAACTGGCCTCCACGGCCTTCCGGCTCGGCGTCGCCGACCTCGTCACCAAACCCATAGACCCCTGGATCCTGCGCACCAAGGTCCGCTACCTGTACGACTCCCACCAGCGCCACCAGTCCCTGGAGAGGGAGATCCGCGCGTTACGGGCCCTCGTGAAGGGCTACGAACCCAGCGACCGCTGAGCCCCACATCCCCCCGGTCGCCCCAGTGGTCGTTCCCGTCGTCCCGCCGGGGGCGTACGGGGCCGGGGGCGCGCGGCCGGCGGACCGGGCCGCCCCTGTGCCGGGCTCCGCCCATCAGGCAGCATGGCACCCATGTCCGTACTGACGCGCGACGAAGCGCAGACCCGTGCCACACTCCTCGACGTCCACCGCTACCGGATCGAACTCGACCTGACGCGCGGCGACGACACCTTCGACTCCCTCACCACCATCGCCTTCACGGTACGCGGGGACCTCGCCGGCGGGGACACCTTCGTCGAGCTCAAGCCCGCCGAGCTGCGCTCCGCCACCCTCGACGGACACCCCCTCGACCCGGCGACGCTCCACGAGAACCGGCTGCCCCTCACCGGTCTCGCCGCGGGCCCCCACGAACTGCGCGTCGACGCCGCCATGCGCTACTCCCGCACCGGCGAGGGCATGCACCGCTTCACCGATCCCACCGACGGCGAGACCTACCTCTACACGCAGCTGTTCATGGACGACGTGCAGCGCGTCTTCGCCGCCTTCGACCAGCCCGACCTCAAGTCCGTCTTCGAACTCTCCGTGACGGCACCCGACAACTGGACCGTCCTCACCAACACCGTCACCGCCCACGACGGCGACGGAACGTGGCAGGCCGCACCCACCCCGCCGATCTCCACCTACCTCGTCGCCGTCGCCGCCGGACCCTGGCACTCCGTGCGCACCGAACACCGCGGCCTGCCCTTCGGCATCCACTGCCGCCGCTCCCTGGCCCCTCATCTGGACGCCGACGCCGACGAGATCCTCGACATCACCCGCGCCTGCTTCGACCGCTACCACGAGAAGTTCGAGGAGCCCTACCCCTTCGACTCCTACGACCAGGCGTTCGTACCCGAATTCAACGCCGGCGCCATGGAGAACCCCGGCCTCGTCACCTTCCGCGACGAGTTCGTCTACCGCTCCGCCGTCACCGACACCGAACGCCAGACCCGCGCCATGGTCATCGCCCACGAGATGGCCCACATGTGGTTCGGCGACCTCGTCACCCTGCGCTGGTGGGACGACATCTGGCTGAACGAGTCCTTCGCCGAGTACATGGGCTACCAGACCCTCACCGAGGCCACCCGCTTCACCGACACCTGGACCGACTTCGGCATCGTCCGCAAGGCCTGGGGCTACGACGCCGACCAGCGACCCTCCACCCACCCCGTCGCCCCCGACCCCGAGGCCGTCCCCGACACCGCCTCCGCCCTCCTCAACTTCGACGGCATCTCCTACGCCAAGGGCGCCTCGGCCCTGCGCCAACTCGTCGCCTGGCTCGGCGAGAAGGACTTCCTCATCGGCATCAACACCCACTTCGCCCGCCACAAATTCGGCAACGCCACCCTCGCCGACTTCATCGAGTCCCTCGCCGCCGGCACCGAACGCGACGTCCACGCCTGGGCCGACGCCTGGCTGCGCACCACCGGCGTCGACACCCTCACCGCGACCGTCACCGCCGAACCGGGCCAATGGGCCCTCACCGTCGACCGGGAGGGCAGCCGCCCCCACCGCGTCACCATCGGCGTCTACGACCGCGACCTGAACGACGGCCGCGCGCTCGTCCTGCGCGAACGGTACGAGACGGACCTCCCGCAGAACCCGTCCACGTCCGCCCGGCCCCGCCCCGGCACCCGGCCCGCCCTCGTCGTCCCCAACGACCTCGACCTCACCTACGCCAAGATCCGCCTCGACGACGTGTCCGGGGAAACCGCCCTGCGCGGCATCTCCGGCATCCCCGACGCCCTCACCCGTGCCGTCCTGTGGAACACCCTGCGCGACATGGTCCGCGACGGCGACCTCGCCCCCGCCACCTACCTGGAGACCGCCCGGGCCCACCTCCCCGAGGAGACCGACCTCGCCGTCGTCCAGGGCGTCCTCACCTTCGCCGCCACCCAGGTCGCCGACCGGTACCTGCCCGCGCACGAGCGGCCCACCGCCCTCGCCACCCTCACCTCCCTGTGCCGCGACCTGATCCGCCGCACCGAGGACGGCGACAACCCCGGGCTGCGCCTCGTCGCCGTACGCCACCTCATCGACGTCGCCGCCCGGCCCGACATCATCAGCGCCTGGATCTCCGAGGGCACCGTCCCCGGCGGACCCGAACTCGACCCCGAACTGCGCTGGCGTATCCTCGGCCGGCTCGCCGTCCTCGGCGCCGTCGACGACGCCGTCATCGAGGCCGAACTCGTCCAGGACCCCAGCGCCACCGGCCAGGAGGGCGCCGCCCGCTGCCGCGCCGCGCTGCCCGACCCGGCCGCCAAGCAGGCCGCCTGGGAGGCGATGTTCACCGGCGACGACCTGTCCAACTACCTCTTCACGGCCACCGCCCGCGGCTTCTGGCAGCCCGAACAGGCCGATCTGGTACGCGACTACGTGCCGCGCTACTTCGAGGACGCCGTCGCCCTCGCCGCCCGCCGGGGCCCCGCCATCGCCGAGGCCGCCGGCCGCTGGGCGTTCCCCTCGTACGCCATCACCCAGGAGACCCTGTCCCTGGGCGAACGCTGCCTCGCCGACCGCGACCCGACCCCCGCCCTCCGCCGCAAACTGACCGACCAACTCGACGACCTGGCCCGCGCCCTGCGGGTCCGCACGCGCTAGTCGGACAACGCCCCGAGCCCCGCCCCCACCACGGGGAGCGGGGCTTTGGCGTGCGCGGGCACGGGCGCATCCCTGCCTTCAGGGGCGCGGGGAACCGCGCGATCGACCCCCACCGGCCCGCACCCGGCGTCCGACCCGCAACGCCTTTGCCAAACACCACGTACCTCTTTCGGGTGCAGATCGGTGAACCCCCCGGCGCGGCGCGCGAAACGCGACAACCTGAAACCACGCCTACGCCCAGGCGTCATGCCCACGCCCCATGCCCGTGCCCCACACCCCGCAGCGCAGCGCCCCGCCGGAGAACAGAATGAGCCCGCTCGCCTCAGGCCCCCACGGCCAGGACACCCTGCGACCGCTGCTCGACACCGTGCTCGACGCGCTCGGCGCAGGCGCGGCCGCCCGGGGCGGCCCCCTCCCCGCCGGCGGCCCCGCGGAAGTCGCCGCCCGCCTCCGCGAAGCCCTCGGCGACCCCCTCCCGGACGACGGCGACGAACACGCCCTGCACACCCTCGTGCACGCCCTCGCCGCGGGCGCCGCGGACCCCGCCCACCCCCTGTGCACGGCCCACCTCCACTGCCCGCCCCTGGCCGTCGCCGCCGCGGCGGACCTCGCCGCCTCCGTCCTCAACCCGTCCCTCGACTCCTGGGACCAGGCCCCCGCCGCATCCGAACTGGAAGCCCTCGTCACCCGGGCCCTCGCCCACGAGGTCTATCCCCCCGACGGCGACACCACCCCGGCCCTCCGGGCCCCGGCCGCCCAGGCCCCGGTCACCCCCGACGCCCTCGTCACCACCGGCGGCACCGAGTCCAACCAGCTCGCCCTCCTCCTCGCCCGCGAGAAGCACGGCCACGTCCAACTCGTCCAGGCCGAGGGCGCCCATCACTCCCTGCACCGCGCCACCTGGCTCCTGGGCCTCCCCGAACCGGTCACCGTGCCCGCCCCCGCCGGCACCATGGACATCGCCGCCCTGGACCAGGCCCTCACCGCCCTCACCGGCCCACCCGGCAGCCTCCTCGTCGCAGCCACCGCCGGCACCACCGACGCGGGCCTCATCGACCCGCTCCCCGAGATCGCCGACCTCTGCGAACTCCACGGCGCGCGCCTGCACATCGACGCCGCCTACGGCGGAGGCCTCCTCCTCAGCGACCGCCACCGCCCCCGCCTCGACGGCCTCGCCCGCGCCCACACCGTCACCCTCGACCTGCACAAACTCGGCTGGCAGCCGGTAGCCGCAGGCATCCTCGCCGTCCGCGACCGCGACGATCTCACCGCACTCGGCCACCACGCCGACTACCTCAACGCCGACGACGACACCGAAGCCGGCCTGCCCGACCTCCTCGGCCGCTCCCTGCGCACCAGCCGCCGCCCCGACATCCTCAAGATCGCCGTCACCCTCAAGGCCCTCGGCCGCCGAGGACTCGGCGCACTCGTCGACCAGGTCTGCGCCCGCGCGGCCGAACTCGCCGAACTCATCGACCACCACCCGCACCTCGACCTCTACGACCACCCCACCATCAGCACCGTCCTGTTCCGGCCCACCGGCGCCACCGACGACACGGTCGCCGCCGTCCGCCGCACCCTCCTCACCGAAGGCCGCGCCGTCCTCGGCCGCGCCCGCCCCGACGGCCGCCTCTGGCTCAAAGCCACCCTGCTCGACCCGCACACCGGACCCGGCGACCTCGCCGCACTCCTGCACCTCGTGGAACTCGCAACCGTGGAAGGACACACCGCACGATGAGGCCGACGCCACCCCCCACCCCCGCCGCACCCCCCGCCCGCCGCGAACCCGAAGCACCCCGCGACCTCGTCGGCATCGGCATCGGCCCCAGCAACCTCTCCCTCGCCGCCCTCGCCCACCCCCTCACCGAACTCGACACCGTCTTCTACGAACAGCGCCCCGCCTTCGACTGGCACCCCGGCCTCCTCATCGAGGGCACCACCCTCCAGGTCCCCTTCCTCGCCGACCTGGTGACCCTCGCCGACCCCGCCAGCCCCTGGACCTTCCTCAACTACCTCAAGACCCGCGAACGCCTCTTCCCCTTCTACTTCGCCGAGCGCTTCCACATCCACCGCGCCGAGTACGCCGCCTACTGCCGCTGGGTCAGCGACAGCCTCCCCGGACTCCACTTCGGCCACCAGGTCGACGCCGTCCGCTGGAACCACGAACGCGACGTGTTCGAAGTCGACTTCACCCAGCTCGACAGCGACGGCGAAGCGGAAGCCCTCGGCCGCACCCACACCAGGAACATCGCCCTCGGCATCGGCACCGCCCCCCACATCCCCGAACCGCTCAGACCCCTCGTCGAGGCCCCCGGCGTGCCCGTCCTGCACGCCGCCGACTACCTCCAGCACCGCGAACGGCTCCTGAGCGCCGAGCACATCACCGTCATCGGCTCAGGACAGTCCGGCGCCGAGGTCTACCTCGACCTCCTCAAGAACCGCCCCGTGGGCCGGGAGAAGATCCACTGGCTCGCCCGCACCGAGGCCTTCGCCCCCATGGAGTACTCCAAACTCGGCCTCGAACACTTCACCCCCGACTACACGCACTACTTCCACGCCCTGCCCGAGTCCGTACGCGACCGGCTCGTCCCCGCCCAGTGGCAGCTCCACAAGGGCATCGACGGCGACACCATCACCGCCATCCACGACGAGCTCTACCGCCGCACCCTCCACGGCGGCTGGCCCGACACCGTCCTCACCCCCGGCGTCCTCGTCCGCACCGCGGGGCGCATCGCCACCACCAGGATCGAACTGCACCTCGAACACGTCGAACAGGGCAGCAGGTCCCGGCTCACCACCGACGCCGTCGTCCTCGCCACCGGCTACCGCGAACGCCCCCTCGACCGCATCCTCGCCGGCCTCGACCCCTACCTGCGCCGCGACGCCTCCGGCCGCCCCCGGATCGACGCACAGCACCGCCTCGTCCTCGACCCCGCCGTCGCCGGCGCCGTCCACGTCCAGAACGCCGAGAGCCACACCCACGGCGTCGGCGCCCCCGACCTCGGCCTCACCGCCTGGCGCAGCGCGAACATCCTCAACTCCCTGACCGGCAAGGACCCCTACCCCCTGCCCGGCCGCACCGCCTTCACCACCTTCGGACTCGCCCCCCAGCCCCGCATCCCGTCCGCCAGACGACCGAGGTCCCTCACACCACTGGTGGCCGACTGAACATCAGCCGGCCACCGGTGACCCCACACCCCCGCACGCACACGACTAGAAGACAGGCGTGCCCTCACGCGTCAGCTTCCAGTCCACCGACGCGAACTGCGCCGGGTCCAGCGAACCCTTCGCCGTCACCCACTCCGCGATCCGCGTACGGATCTCCGTCGACTCCGCCCACAGCTCCTTCGCCGACGCCACGTGCGGGAAGGCACCCCCACCGTTCGCCCGGTAGTTGTTCACCGCGAACACGAACTGCCGCGCGTCGTCCAGCGCCGCACCGTCGTAGGAGAGGTTCTTGATCCGCGACCCCGCCGGCTGCGCGATGTCGATGTCGTACGAGACCCCCGACACGTAGTCGTAGTTGTAGTCCGGCCGGTTGCCCGCGTTCGTCAGCTTCTCCACGTCGACCACCGCACCGGCCGCCGTCCGCACGAAGTACTCCGCCGAGAACTCCAGGTACGCCCGCACCTGCGCACCCGTCATCAACTTCGCGACCAGCGTGTTGTCGTACACGTACAGACCCGACAGATCCCGGATCGTCACGTCCCCCGCCGGGATCTCCGACGTCCGCGAGAACGGTGACGCCTGCGACAGCACCGGCAGCGACGCGTACTCCGTACCCGCCAGCGCCGCCCTGACCACGTCCTCCTGCACCTTGTTGATCAGGTCGATGATCGGCGCGTCCTTGTAGCGCGCGTCCACCGTCGTCAGCGTCTGCGTCGCCGTACCGACCACCTGGTTGACGTACGCCACGACCACGGCGTGCTCGTCCTTCAACAACTTCGTGATCTTCGGGTCGTCCGCCACCGAGTTCGAGTTGCGGACCGACGCCGCCACCGACTCGACCGTCCACCGGCCCTTCTCGAAGACCAGCTCGAAGTCGAACAGCGACAGCCGCTCCGCGTACGCCAGCGGCTCCGACAGGACGACCGTCCGCCCCGTCCTCGCGTTCGTCACCTTCAGCTCGGGAATCTCCACATGCGCGTGCCCGACCAGGATCGCGTCGATCCCCGGCACCTGCTGCGCCACCAGCGCCGCCGAATTCTCCACGTACGGCAACTGGTCACCGTACGACGACGTACCCGACGAACCCGAGTGCGCCGACACGACCACCACGTCCGCGCCCATCGACCGCAGCTTCGGCACCCACTTCGCCGCCTGCTCCTCAAGACCCGGGAAGACCAGCTTGCCCTGCACGTACGCCTTGTCCCAGATCGCGATCCCCGGGTTCGTCAGACCCAGCACCGCCACCTTGACCGGCGGAGCACCCTTCACGTGGAACTTCTTGATGAAGTACGGCGGGAAAGCCGGCTTCAGCGTCTTCGCGTCCAGCGCGTTGGCGCCCAGCAGCGGAAAACGGCACTGCTGCTCGAACTTCCGCAGCGTCTCGATCCCGTAGTTGAACTCGTGGTTGCCCAGCGCCACCGCGTCGTACCCGATCGCGTTCATCGCCTGCGCCATCGGGTGCACGGGACCGCCCTTGGCGGTGATCGGATCGACCTTCGCGTAGTAGTACGTCAGCGGCGTGCCCTGGATCGTGTCACCCGCGTCCAGCAGCAGCGTGTTCTCGCGGCCCTTCTCCTCGCGCACCGCGTTCACCAGCGTCGAGATACGCGCCAGACCCTGCGCGTTGCCCGCCGCGTCCTGGTACTCCGCGTCCTTGAAATAGTCCCAGTTGAAGACATGGCCGTGCAGGTCCGTCGTGCCCAGCACCGTCAGCGAGTACCGCTTCGGCTTCGGCTTCCCGTGCCCCGTCGCCACCGCGGCCTGCGCACCCGGCGCCGCGGCCGTACCGGCCAGGGCGACCCCCGCCCCGGTCACGGCGGACTTCTTCAGGAACTTCCGGCGGTTCAACGGCATGGCGGGCTTCTCCTCGGAGGAACGGTCGACGACGCGCGTAGATGTCAACGGACGCGCGTAGATTCTGACCCGATCACGCCATACGGCGACACCCCCCGCAGGTTTCGATCTGATGACCTCCGGACACCGGCGCCCCCACCCCACTGACCCCGGACGCCCCCGGTGCAAGAGTGGGGGACATGACCCCCACCCCCTACGGCACCCCCGACACCCCCCGGCTCGCCGTCCGCGGCGAAGCACACCTCGAGGTCGACCCCGAGATCGCCCGCATCGGCATCACCGTCCAGGCCCGCGGCACCGACCGCCGCGAGACCCTCGCCGACCTCACCCGCCGCAACACCACCGCCCTCGACCTCCTGAGGACCTACACGGACGCCGTCGAGAAACTCGAGACCGGCACCTTCTCCCTCAGCCCCGAACTCACCAAACACGGCCGCGGCGAACGCGTCCGCTCCTACCAGGGCAGCGTCCACATCACCGCCGACCTCACCGACTTCACCGCCCTCGGCGAACTCACCACCCGCCTCGCCGACCTCGACCTCACCCGCGTCGACGGCCCCTGGTGGACCCTGCGCCCCGACTCACCCGCCCACCGCGAAGCCCGGCAGCACGCCGTACGCGAAGCCGTCCAGCGAGCCCGCGAATACGCCGAGGCCCTCGGCACCACCCTCACCGCCCTCGTCGAACTCGCCGACATCGGAGCCGAGAACGCCCAGCCCTACGGCATGGAGCCCCACTCCCGCTCCCTGCGCACCAAAGGCTTCGACGCCGCCCCCGAAGAACCCCAGATCCTCGACCTCGAACCCGAACGACAGCACGTGTACGCACAGGTCAACGCCCGCTTCACCATGGCACCACCCGCGCTCTAGCCGCCTCCGGCAAACCTTCGCCATGCTCACCGGAGCGCCGCCGTGCACAGTTCAACCCTTGTCAATTCCCCTTCACCCGGAGCTCGTTGAGTAGTCACGCAGTGCCAATTCCCTACCCACTGGTAAGGCCTACCCTCGTACCATGCGCCGAGCCAAAATCGTCTGCACCCTCGGACCCGCCACCGACTCGTACGACCAGATCAAGGCACTGGTCGACGCCGGAATGGACGTGGCCCGCCTCAACCTCAGCCACGGCGGCTACGCCGAGCACGAGGAGCGCCACCGACGTGTGCGCAAGGCTGCCGACGAAACCGGCCGCAACGTCGGCATCCTCGCCGACCTTCAAGGCCCGAAGATCCGGCTCGGCCGCTTCACCGAAGGCCCCGTACTCCTCGAACGCGGCGACACCTTCACCATCACCGTCGAGGAAGGCGCCCAGGGCGACCGCCAGACCTGCGGCACCACCTACTCCGGCCTCGCCGCCGACGTCACCACCGGCGAACGCATCCTTGTCGACGACGGCAAGGTCTGCCTCGAAGTCACCTCCGTCGACGGCCCCCGCGTCCGCACCACCGTCATCGAGGGCGGCATGGTCTCCGACAACAAGGGCCTCAACCTCCCCGGCGTCGCCGTCTCCGTCCCCGCCCTCTCCGGCAAGGACGAAGCCGACCTCCGCTGGGCCCTGCGCACCGGATGCGACGTCATCGCCCTCTCCTTCGTCCGCAGCGGACGCGACATCGACGACGTCCACCGCATCATGGACGAAGAAGGCCGCCGCCTCCCCGTCATCGCCAAGATCGAGAAACCGCAGGCCGTCGACACCATCGACGGCATCGTCGCCGCCTTCGACGGCATCATGGTCGCCCGCGGCGACCTCGGCGTCGAGATGCCCCTCGAACAGGTCCCGATCGTCCAGAAGCGCGCGATCACACTGGCCCGGCGCAACGCCAAACCGGTCATCGTCGCCACCCAGATGCTCGACTCCATGATCGACAACTCGCGCCCCACCCGCGCCGAGGCCTCGGACGTCGCCAACGCGGTGATCGACGGCACGGACGCCGTGATGCTCTCCGGCGAGACCAGCGTCGGCAAATACCCCGTCGAGACGGTCCGCACGATGGCCCGCATCGTCGAGGCCGCCGAGGAGGACGTCCTGGCGAAGGGCCTCCCGCCCCTCACCGAACAGAACAAGCCCCGCACCCAGGGCGGCGCCGTCGCCCGCGCCGCCGCCGAGATGGGCGACTTCCTCGGCGCGAAGTTCCTGGTCGCCTTCACGCAGAGCGGCGACACGGTCCGCCGCCTCTCCCGCTACCGCTCACCCATCCCGCTCCTGGCCTTCACCCCGGACGAGGCGACCCGCGCCCAGCTCAACCTGACCTGGGGCGTCGAGACCCTGCTCGGCCCGCACGTCGACTCCACGGACGCGATGGTCGACCAGGTCGACGAACTGCTCCTGGCGCACGGCCACTGCCGAAAGGGCGACGTCGTGGTCATCACGGCCGGCTCCCCGCCCGGGGTCTCCGGCTCGACGAACCTGGTCCGGGTCCACCACATCGGAGAGGACGACAGCCCGAAGTAGGCGCGGGGGTTCAGTACTTGGCCCCGACGTGGACGTCCATGAGGGCGACGGAGGCTTTACGGGCGATGGAGATGTTGCGCCGGTTCGCCTGTCTCCATTCCACGCCGACCCTGTCGAGGGCGTCGGTGAAAAGCCGACTGATGTCACTCGACGTATTGGTGAAGAAATACCGGGGATATTCGTAGAGCTTGCGCTCGCCCTTGACGAGACGGGTGGTCCAGTTGGTGATCCGGCACCCGTCGGAGTGGACGAGCCCACGGATGAAGTCCCACGAGCGGGTGTGAACGATCTCCTGTTGCCAGGGCTCCAGAGCGATGGTGCGCTCGTGCTTCTTGCCCGGACCGTGCTGGGGGAAGAAACAGGGCCAGTGCTTGCTGGCGGCGGTGACCGCGACGCAGCCGTCCTTCTTCACACGGGACACGCTGTTGTCCGGACGCGCGGAGCGAATGCCTGCTTCGCAGGCGTCGATGAGACCCGGCCAGGCGTTGTCGCACATGATGCGCAGGACGTACACGCCTCGGCGGTGCGCGTTGATGCAGCCGTCGCCGAGATAGAGGCCGAGGAGATACGCGTACGCCGCCGGATCCCCGGGTGGGCCCGGCGCACCCTGGCACCGGGGACATGGTTCACCGGCGCGCTTGAGCGGCTCGATACGGGTTTGCCATGAGCGTAAGAACGCTCGCGAGACGCCGGTCTCTTTACTGACGGAGTTCAGGCTGCGGCCCTGGCCGACCAGGGCGAGCGCCCGCTCGCGTGTGCTCATGTCGTACATGTGGCCACTGTGCGGAGCTGATCGTCTCCGCACACAGCAAAAAGCGGATGTTCACGAGAACGGGAACATCCGCTTTATTTTGGTGACCTTGCAAACCAAGGAAAAGTGCCCCGAGTCGGACTCGAACCGACACTGTATGGGTTTTGAATCCATTGCCTGCTGCCAATTGGGCTACCGGGGCCCGGTGAATCGAAGGTTTACCTCGACCCGCCGCCTGACCACCATACCGTAGCTAGGTACGCTCTTGGGAGCAGTACTTGCCTGCCCTGGAACAAGGAGCAACCGTGACCACCCCCGAGTCGCCCCAGCCCGTAGACGCGCCCGACGACGACAAGTCGCACGTGCCTCCGCTGACGACCCGTGTCGTCATCGCCGAGGACGAGGCGCTGATCCGTCTCGACCTCAAGGAGATGCTCGAGGAAGAGGGGTACTCGGTCGTGGGGGAGGCCGGGGACGGCGAGGAGGCCGTCGAGCTGGCGCGGGAGCACCGGCCCGACCTGGTCATCCTCGACGTGAAGATGCCGAAGCTGGACGGCATCTCCGCGGCCGAGAAGATTGCGGAGGAGTCCATCGCCCCGGTGCTGATGCTGACCGCGTTCTCGCAGCGCGACCTGGTCGAGCGGGCGAGGGACGCCGGCGCGATGGCGTACCTGGTGAAGCCGTTCAGCAAGAGCGACGTGGTCCCGGCGATCGAGATGGCCGTCTCGCGGTTCACGGAGCTGAAGGCGCTGGAGAAGGAGATCGAGGATCTCACCCAGCGCCTGGAGACGCGCAAGCTGGTGGACCGGGCGAAGTCGGTGCTGCAGACGGAGTACGGCCTGACGGAGCCGGCGGCGTTCCGCTGGATCCAGAAGACGTCGATGGACCGCCGGATGTCGATGCAGCAGGTGGCCGAGGCGGTCATCCAGGACGCGGACGAGAAGAAGGCCGCGAAGAACGGCTGACCGGGAGCTCCCGTCGTACGGCTGAGGCCCGCACCCCGAGTGATCGGGTGCGGGCCTCGGTCGTGTGACGAGCGGGGAGCGGGCCGCGGGGCTCAGTCCTCGCCGAGGTACGCCTTGCGGACGGACTCGTCGGTGAGGAGGTCGCGGCCGGTGCCGGAGAGCACGATGGACCCGACCTCCATGACGTGTCCCTGGTCGGCGAGGGAGAGCGCCGCCTGGGCGTTCTGCTCGACGAGGAGGATCGTCGTGCCCTGGGACTTCAGTTCCGCGATGGTCGCCATGATCTTCTGCATCATGATCGGCGAGAGGCCCATGGAGGGCTCGTCGAGCATGAGCAGTTTCGGCTGGGACATCAGGGCGCGCCCCATGGCGAGCATCTGCTGCTCGCCGCCGGAGAGGGTGCCGGCGGCCTGCTTGCGGCGTTCTCCGAGGATGGCGAAGAGGTCGTAGGCGCGCTGGATGTCCTTCTCGATGCCGGCCCGGTCGTTGCGGAGGAAGGCGCCGAGGCGGAGGTTGTCCTCGATCGTCATGCGGGGGAAGATGTGCCGCCCCTCGGGGGAGTGCGCGAGTCCGAGGGCGACGATCTCGTGGGCGGGGGTCTTCTTGAGCGACTTGCCCTGGAACTTGATCTGGCCGCCGACGGGCTTGAGGAGGCCGGAGAGGGTGCGCAGGGTGGTGGTCTTGCCGGCGCCGTTGGTGCCGATGAGGGTGACGACCTGACCGGCGTCGACCTTGAAGGAGATGCCCTTGACGGCTTCGATCTTGCCGTAGGCGACCCGGAGGTCCTCGACTTCGAGCAGTGCTGTCATCGGTCGGTCTCCTTGCGGGGCGCGGCGTCGGCCTGTGCTTCGGCTGCTTCGACCTCCGCGACCTCGGCCTGGCCGGGTGCTTCTTCGTAGGGTTCGCCGAGGTAGGCGGCGACCACGCGTTCGTCGCCCTGGACGGTGGCGCTGTCGCCCTCGACGAGTTTTTCGCCCTGGACGAGTACGGCGACGCGGTCGCAGAGGTTGAAGATGAAGCGCATGTCGTGCTCGATGACGAGTACGGCGATGCCCATGTCGCGGATGGCGAAGACGAGTTCTTCGGTGGCGCGGGTTTCCTGCGGGTTCATGCCGGCGGTGGGCTCGTCGAGGAGGAGGAGTCCGGGTTCGCTGGCGAGGGCGCGGGCGATCTCGAGCTTGCGCTGTTCGCCGTAGGGGAGGTTCCTGGCGAGGTGGTCGCGCTTGGCGGCGAGGCCGATGAACTCGAGGAGTTCCATGGCGCGTGCCTCGGACTCCCTTTCGGCCTTCTTGAAGCCGGGGCCGCGCAGGAGTGCGGACCAGAGTCCTTCTTTGGTGCGGGTGTGGCGGCCGACGAGCACGTTCTCCAGGACGGTCATGTTGGAGAACAGGCGGATGTTCTGGAAGGTGCGGGCGACGCCGGCGGCGGTGACCTTGAAGGACTGGGACGGCAGGACGGTGCCCTTGTAGCGGACTTCTCCCTCGGTGGGGATGTAGAGCCCGGTGAGGCAGTTGAAGAAGGTCGTCTTGCCGGCGCCGTTGGGGCCGATGAGTCCCACGATCTCGCCGCTGTTGACGGTGAGGTCGACGTTCTTCACGGCGGTGAGGCCGCCGAAGCGCATGGTGACGCCGCGTGCGTCGAGGACGGTCTCGCCGGGGGTGGCGCCGGGACGGGTGCCCTGGGTGGTGGTGTCGGTTGTCATCGTGGTCAGGCCCCTGCCTTGCTGAGGACTGTGGGCGCTTCGGCTTCCTCGTGGAATTCGAGCTGGCGGCGCCGGTTCGGGATGAGGCCTTCCGGTCGGAAGCGCATCAGCAGGACGAGCGCGAGGCCGAAGGCGAGGAGCTGGTAGTCGCCGAGGAACTGGAGCTTGGCGGGGATGATGTAGAGCAGTGCGGCGCCGACGAGGGGTCCGCTGATGGTGCCCATGCCGCCGAGGACGACCGCCGCGAGGAGGAAGGCCGAGTTGGGGGGTACGACGTGGGCGAACTGGTACTGCTCGGGTGTCACGGTGTAGGTGACGTGTGCCTGGACGGATCCGGCGAGGCCGGCGAGGGCGGCGCCGAGGGCGAAGGCGATGAGTTTGACGCGGAAGCCGTTGATGCCCATGGCGAGTGCGGCGGTCTCGTCCTCGCGGATGGCGACCCAGGCGCGGCCGATGCGGGAGTCACCGCTGCGGCGGAAGACGACCACGACGATCAGCGTGATGAGCAGCATCAGGAAGAAGTAGTTGGCGAAGCGCGCGATGGTGAAGCCGGCGATGCTGTGTTCCTGGCCGAAGTCGAAGCCGAGGATGTTGAGGTTCGGGATCGAGGAGATGCCGTTAGAGCCGTTGGTGATGTCGGGTCCGCTGGTGCCGTCCATGTTGAGGACGGTGATGCGGAAGATCTCGCCGAAGCCGAGGGTGACGATGGCGAGGTAGTCGCCGCGCAGCCGCAGGGTCGGGGCGCCGATGATGACGCCGAAGATCATGGCGACGGCCGCTCCGAGGAGGGCGGCGGCCCAGAACGGCAGGTGGATGTCGAAGGGGGAGGAGGGGGAGCCGGAGACCATGGCCGCGGTGTAGGCACCGACGCCGAGGAAGGCGACGTATCCGAGGTCGAGGAGGCCGGCGAGGCCGACGACGATGTTGAGGCCGAGGGCGACGGTGGCGAAGATGAGGATGTAGACGCCGATGGTCGCGTACTGGTCGTCGGACTGGGTGAAGGGGAATGCGGCGGCGGCGAGGAACGCGCCGAGCATGGTGACGTTGCGGTGCTTGGCGGTGAGGGCGGAGACGCGGTTGACGAGTCCGGCCTTGGTCGCGGCGGCGAAGCCGAAGCCCGCGGTGATGAGGAAGCCGATGAACTGTTCGTCGTACTCGGTGCCGATGCCGTAAGTGAAGACGATCAGGCCGAGGCTGAGTGCGGCGATGATGACGAGGATTTCGGCGTACGCGGGGAGCTTGTGGGCCGGGGCCCTGGTGGTGCCGGAGGCGAAGGCGGTCTTGACGACGGTGCCGGTGTGCCGCAGGCGGTGGCGGAACTGCTCCCAGCCGGTGTCGTCCGGGTCGGACGGGTCGGGCGCCGGGCGCTGGAACGGCAGGGAGAGTGCGCCGGTCAGGGCCGCCAGGGTGGCGACGGCCGCGATCCAGCCGCCGGGTTCGAGGTTGGCGAGGCCGCCGAGTTCGGAGGCGATTGCGAGGACCGTGTACCAGGCGGTGGCGAACGCGGCGAGTGCGGCGAGTTTGACGGCGCTGTCGGCGCCGGCGGGGGTCAGCCAGCGCAGGCCCTTGACTCCGTAGGAGGAGAGGGCGAAGAGCGTGGTGAGGAGGCCGCCGATGAGGACGAGGACCTGCAGGCCGCCGGGGTAGCCGTAGACGGTGAGGTCGCCGGGGAAGGCGTCCGTCCAGGTCCAGGCGAGGAAGGTGGAGACGATGGTGAGGAGGCCGCCGCCGGTGGCGAGGGCGCGTCCGATGTGGGGCGGGATGCCGATGAGTCCGGCGGTGGAGCCCGTGGGCTCCTTCGCGGGCGTCTGGGGCGCGTCGGTCTGTGTGGTCATAGGTCTCACGCCCTGTCCGCGACGCGCTCGCCGAGCAGGCCCTGTGGCCTGAAGAGGAGCACGAGGATGAGGAGTACGAAGGCCCAGACGTTGGCCCAGGACTGGCCGCCGAGCTGTTCCATGCCGGGGACGTCGGCGATGTAGGCGGTGGCGAGGGTCTCGGCGAGGCCGAGGACGAGGCCGCCGATCATGGCGCCGTAGATGTTGCCGATGCCGCCGAGGACGGCCGCGGTGAAGGCCTTGAGGCCGAGGATGAAGCCCATGCGGAACTGGACCTGGCCGTACTTGAGGCCGTAGGCGACGGCTCCGACGGCGGCGAAGACGGCGCCGAGGGCGAAGGCGACCACGATGATGCGGTCGGTGTTGATGCCCATGAGCTTCGCGGTGTCCGGGTCCTGCGCGGTGGCCTGCATGCCGCGTCCGGTGCGGGTCTTCATCACGAAGAACGCGAGGATCGCCATGCTGATGGGGGCGGCGATCAGGAGGAAGATGTCACCGGTCTGGATGGTGACGTCGCCGATCTTGAAGGGGCCGCCCTCGATCTCGGGGAAGTTGATGGACTGCTTCGCGTCGGGGTACCACGCCCACACGGCCTGCTGGAGGGCGAGGGAGAGGCCGATGGCGGTGATGAGCGGGGCGAGGCGTGGCGCGGTGCGCAGCGGGCGGTAGGCGAACCGTTCCGCTCCCACGGCGACGGTGGTCGCCGTGATGACGGCTCCGAGGAGCATCAGGGGCAGTGCGATCCACATGGTGGTGCCGTCGGGCAGCACGTACAGGTAGACCGTGAGCGCGCCGAAGCCTCCGATCATGAAGATCTCGCCGTGGGCGAAGTTGATGAGCTGGACGATGCCATAGACCATCGTGTAGCCGATGGCGACCAGCCCGTACATGGATCCCAGTAGCAGGCCGTTGACCAGCTGCTGCGGCAGTTCGTTCACCGCATGTCCTCCGAGACGTTCGGATAGTCGAGGGATGTGACCGGATGTGGGTCCGCGCGGGGCGCTTGTCCTGCAGCGCCCCGCGCGGCTCAAGAGGTGGTGCGGGTGTGGGTCAGCCGGTGTAGGTGCCGGACTTGACGGCCTTCCAGTCGCCGCCCTCGACGGAGTAGACGGTGAGCTGCTTGTTGGTGGCGTCGCCGTACTCGTCGAAGGAGACCTTGCCGGTCACGCCGTCGAAGGTGACGTTCTGCATGGCCTCGGTGACCTTGGCGCGGGCGTCGTCCGGGAGCTTGCCGTCGTTGTCCTCGACGACCTTCTTCACGGCCTCGATGATGGCCCAGCCCGAGTCGTAGGAGTAGCCGCCGTAGGCCTCGTAGGCCTCCTTGTAGCCCGCCGTCTTGTAGTTGGCGACGAACTCCTTGGCGGAGGGCAGGTCCTCGACGGGCGCGCCGACCGAGGTGGCGAGGTCGCCGGTGCCGCTGGCGCCGGCCAGCTTGATGAAGTCGGCGCTGTAGATGCCGTCACCGCCGACGAGCGGGATCTTGGCGCCCGCGGCCTTGATCTGCTTGCTGAGGGGGCCGGCCTGCGGGTACTCGCCGCCGTAGTAGACGACGTCGGCGCCGGAGCTCTTCACCTGGGTGGCGACGGCGGAGAAGTCCTTGGTCTCGGGGTCGATGTGCTGGGTCCCCACGACCTTGCCGCCGAGCTTCTTGAACTCCTCGGTGAAGGTGGCGGCCAGGCCGGCGCCGTAGGTCTTCTTGTCGTCGATGACATAGACCTTCTTCTTCTTGGCGTCGTTGAAGACGTACTGCGCGGCGAACGGGCCCTGGATGGCGTCCGTGGTCGCGGTGCGGAAGTACGACTTGTAGGGGCGCACCTTGTCGCCGCCGTTCCACTTCGTGCCCTGGGTGAGGGCCGGGTTGGTGTTGGCGGGCGAGACCTCGGTGAGCTTGGCGTCGTCGAAGACCTTCTGCATGGACTCGGCGACGGAGGAGTTCAGCGGGCCGACGACGCCGAGGACGTCCTTGTCGGCGACGAACTTGGTGGCGTTCTGCTGGCCCGAGGAGGGCTGCGCCTGGTCGTCGAGGGCTTCGACCTTGAAGGTGACGCCTTCGACGGTCTTCTCCTTGTTGGCCGTCTTGGCGGCGAGGTCCACGGAGTTCTTGATGCCGAGGCCCAGCGCGGAGAGGTCGCCGGTCAGCGGGGCGTCGACACCGATGACGACAGTGGTGCCGTCGCTGCCGGAGTCCGAGCCGCCGTCGTCGTCGCGTGAGCCACAGGCGGTGAGGGTGAGTGCTCCCGCCGCCAGCGCGGCGGTGATGGCGATGAGCGAACGTTGACGCACGATCAGCAGTCCTTTCCCTGGCACGGCCGTTCCTCGTGGAACGGGCCGAGTCGAGCGCTGGGCCGAAAATTCTTCGAATCCGATGGCGCGGTGACTGGCCGTGACTCTAAGCGGGTGGAGGGAACGTGGAGGAGAGTCTGACGAAGGCTGTGACGCTCTTGTTATGACACGAGGTAATGCAGAGCGGTACTCAGTGGGTGGATGGGCGGAATTACGACCGATTCGTCCGGTCCACATAGTGAGAACCCGCAGATCGTACGGCGGTGATTCCAGCAGTGTCCTACCGTTTTGCTAGTGACCGGAGGTCGTTGCTGCAGGCGACTTGAAGTGCTTCCGCGAAGTCGTGCGCATAGCGCTCGCCCAGGATGTAACTGTGGTCTTCTATTGCGCGCGTATTACGCAGAGTTACGTCCAGGAAAGGTAGTCCGGCGTTCTTCGGCGTATTCGCGCATTCCGTGACATTCATAGTGACAACGATCTTGTGGCCGAAACCCGTCCTCGTCCGGAAGGGCGGCTTGGGCACGGAGGTCAGGGAGAGGCCGGCATAGGGCTGCGAGAT
Source organism: Streptomyces sp. V3I8 (assembly GCF_030817535.1). Classification (NCBI taxonomy): domain Bacteria; kingdom Bacillati; phylum Actinomycetota; class Actinomycetes; order Kitasatosporales; family Streptomycetaceae; genus Streptomyces; species Streptomyces sp. V3I8. Next base: position 6,541,990 of record NZ_JAUSZL010000002.1, read on the forward strand.
GCCCATGACGGTGACCGTGGGCCCGGGCCCGGCGGTGACCCGCATCGCGAAGGTGAAGCTCCCGCCCGGCGTGTGCGCGGGCGCCCCCTCCTTGCCCAGGTAGCGGATGTCGATGACCTGGGACGGGTACGGCACGGGGTCCGGCGGCGCCGCGTGCGGGCGGGTCGCGAAGAGGTAACCGCCCCCCGCGCAGAGCACGGCCGCGGCGGCGGACGCGAGCACGGCGCGGCGGTGCCGGGCGTAGAACGCCACCAGGCGTTCGTACGGCGGCGGGCGGCCCGTTCCCGGGGACGGCTCGGCCGCGTCCCACGCGCGCGTGCCCTCGCCCGGCTCGACCGGACCGACTCCGCTCAACTCCACGGCCCTTCACTCGGGTTGCCGTCGCGGTACCGCTCCGCGCAGCGTTCGCGCGCGGTGCGGTCGATCAGCCGTTCCGCGGCCTCGGCGCCCTTGCGCCCGCGCTCGGTCCGGGCGGCCTCCACGACGTCCGTCAGGATCTCGTACTGCCTGTTCGACAGCCCCATGGACTGGTAGTCCCCGTAGGTGCCGTCGTCCAGGGCCTTTCGCGACCAGTACGCGACGAGGCGCGCGCACACGTCCCCGGGAGGGGTCGCGGTGGCCGCCGGGGAGGACGCCGGCCCGTCGGAATCCGGCCACGAGGCCCCTGCCGCCCCGCCGGGCGCCCCGGACCCGCCGCACCCGGTGATCCCACCGGCCAGTACGCCGCTCAGGAGCGCCAGCCCCAGTGCCGGCCCCCGCCAGAAGGTTCCATCCGTCCCCATCCCCCGAAGCTAGGCCGCCGGGCGCCCGGGATCAACGCCGGGCGGGCAACGGCCACCGGCGGCTCAGTCGGCGGCGCCGACCCGCTGCGCGTCGCTCGGGCCCACGTCGCGCAGCAGGCACGTCAGCCGCGCGCTGCACACCCGCCTGCCGTCCTCGTCACTGATCACGATCTCGTACGTGGCGGTCGAGCGGCCCCGGTGCAGCGGTGTGGCCACCGCGGTGACCAGGCCGGAGCGGGCGCCCCGGTGGTGGGTGCAGTTGAGGTCGACACCGACGGCGATCTTGGAGCTGCCGCCGTGCAGCATGGCGCCGACCGAGCCGAGGGTCTCCGCCAGCACGGCGGAGGCGCCGCCGTGCAGGAGCCCGTACGGCTGGGTGTTGCCCTCCACCGGCATGGTGCCCACGACGCGGTCCGCGGAGGCCTCGACGATCCGCACGCCCATGCGCGTGCCGAGGTGGCCGGCGGAGAACATGGCGGTCAGGTCCACGCCGAGCGCCGCGTACTCGTCGATGACCTCCTGCGGGAACTTCACGTCGTGCTGCTCGCCCATGGATCCGTTTCCTCACGTCGTCGGTCGTGCGCCCGGCGGGGCGCTTCTAAGCGAACGCTCAGTCGGTCGCCGATTGTTCCAGACGGACCACGACGGACTTGCTGGCGGGTGTGTTGCTGGTGTCGGCGGTGGCGTCCAGCGGCACCAGGACGTTCGTCTCCGGGTAGTACGCGGCGGCGCAGCCCCGGGCCGTCGGGTAGTGCACGATCCGAAAACCCGCCGCACGGCGCTCCACCCCGTCCTTCCACTCGCTGACCAGGTCGGCGTACGAGCCGTCGGCGAGGCCCAGCCCGCGGGCGTCCTCCGGGTTGACCAGCACCACCCGGCGACCGTTCCTGATGCCCCGGTAGCGGTCGTCGAGGCCGTAGATCGTGGTGTTGTACTGGTCGTGCGAGCGCAGGGTCTGCAGCAGCAGGCGGCCCTCGGGCAGCTTCGGGTGCTCGACGGGCGCGGCGGTGAAGTTGGCCTTGCCGGTGGCCGTCGGGAAGCGGCGCTCGTCGCGCGGGGCGTGGGGGAGGGCGAAGCCCGCCGGGTCGGCCACCTTGGCGTTGAAGTCCTCGAAGCCCGGGACGACGCGCGCGATGCGGTCACGGACCGTCGCGTAGTCCTTCTCGAACTCCTCCCAGGGCGTGCGGGACCCCTCGCCGAGGACCCGGCGCGCGAGCCGGCACACGATGGCCGGCTCGGACAGCAGATGCCCGCTCGCGGGCTCCAGACGGCCGCGTGAGGCGTGCACCATGCCCATGGAGTCCTCGACGGTCACGAACTGCTCGCCGCCGCCCTGGAGATCGCGCTCGGTACGTCCCAGGGTGGGCAGGATCAGGGCACGCGCGCCCGTGACGACGTGCGAGCGGTTGAGCTTCGTCGACACGTGCACGGTGAGGCGGGCACGGCGCATGGCCGCCTCGGTGACCTCGGTGTCGGGGGACGCCGACACGAAGTTGCCGCCCATCGCGAAGAAGACCTTGGCCCTGTCGTCGCGCATCGCGCGGATGGCCCGGACGACGTCGTGGCCGTGCCCGCGCGGCGGGGCGAAGCCGAACTCCTTCTCCAGGGCGTCCAGGAAGGCCGGCGCGGGGCGCTCGAAGATGCCCATGGTGCGGTCGCCCTGCACGTTCGAGTGACCGCGCACCGGGCACACGCCCGCGCCGGGACGGCCTATGTTGCCGCGCAGCAGCAGGAAGTTGACGACCTCGCGGATCGTCGGCACCGAGTGCTTGTGCTGGGTGAGGCCCATCGCCCAGCACACGATGGTGCGCTTCGAGGCGAGGACCATGCCGAGCGCCTCGTCGATCAGCTCGCGCGTGAGGCCCGTGGCGGTGAGCGTCTCCTCCCAGTCGGCGGCGCGGGCCGCCTCGGCGAACTCCTCGTAGCCGTGGGTGTGCTCGTCGACGAACGCCGTGTCGACGGCACCCTCGGTCTCGAGGATCAGTTTGTTCAGGAGGCGGAAGAGGGCCTGGTCGCCGCCGATGCGGATCTGCAGGAACAGATCGGTGAGGGCGGCGCCCTTGATCATGCCCTGCGGGGTCTGCGGGTTCTTGAAGCGCTCCATGCCCGCCTCGGGCAGCGGGTTCACCGTGATGATCCGCGCGCCGTTGCTCTTCGCCTTCTCCAGGGCGGAGAGCATGCGCGGGTGGTTGGTGCCCGGATTCTGCCCGGCGACGATGATCAGGTCCGCCCGGTAGAGGTCGTCCAGGAGGACGCTGCCCTTGCCGACGCCGATCGTCTCGTTCAGCGCCGAGCCCGACGACTCGTGGCACATGTTGGAGCAGTCGGGGAGGTTGTTCGTGCCGAACTCGCGGGCGAACAGCTGGTAGAGGAACGCCGCCTCGTTGCTGGTGCGGCCCGAGGTGTAGAACAGCGCCTCGTCCGGGGAGGCGAGGGCGGTGAGCTCCTCGGCGACGATGTCGAAGGCGCGCTCCCAGGACACCGGCTCGTAGCGGTCGGCGCCCTCGGCGAGGTACATGGGGTGGGTGAGGCGGCCCTGCTGGCCCAGCCAGTAGCCGCTGCGGGTCGCGAGGTCGGCGACCGGGTGCGCGGCGAAGAAGTCGGGGGTCACGCGGCGCAGGGTGGCCTCCTCCGCGACCGCCTTCGCGCCGTTCTCGCAGAACTCCGCCGTGTGCCGGTGCTCCGGCTCGGGCCAGGCGCAGCCCGGGCAGTCGAAGCCGTCCTTCTGGTTGACCCGCAGCAGCGTCAGCGCCGTGCGCTTCACACCCATCTGCCGCTGGGCGATGCGCAGGGTGTGGCCGATGGCGGGCAGCCCGGCCGCGGCGTGCTTCGGCTCGGCGACCTGCGGCGCGTCCTGGACCGGATCACTCTGGGGCGGCTTGCCGGCCATCTCGGCCTCCTCTTCGGGCACACGTGTGAGGTACGTCCGCGATCCTCCCACGTGGTACCCGCACCGATCGTGCCCCGGTACGGGGAACGACCGCGGACGCTCCGCCCGGCGGCGGACGGGAGCACCCGACCGCGGACGGCGGGGCGGGACCGACTGTCGGTGGGGCGTGGCAGGATCGGGGTGTGGCAGAGACAGGATCGAAGAAGACCGAGAAGACCTCCGGCCGGGCACGTCCGCGGCTGATGCTCATGGACGGGCACTCACTGGCCTACCGGGCGTTCTTCGCGCTGCCCGTGGAGAACTTCACGACGGCGACGGGCCAGCCGACGAACGCGATCTACGGCTTCGCGTCGATGCTCGCCAACACGCTGCGCGACGAGGCGCCCACGCACTTCGCGGTGGCGTTCGACGTCTCCCGCAAGACGTGGCGCTCCGAGGAGTTCCCGGAGTACAAGGCGAACAGGTCGAAGACCCCGGACGAGTTCAAGGGCCAGGTCGAGCTGATCGGCGAGCTGCTGGACGCGATGCACGCCGAGCGGTTCGCCGTCGACGGCTTCGAGGCGGACGACATCATCGCCACGCTCGCCACGCAGGCCGAGGCCGAGGGCTTCGACGTACTGATCGTCACCGGTGACCGTGACTCCTTCCAGCTGGTCTCCGAGCACACCACCGTGCTCTACCCCACCAAGGGCGTCTCCGAGCTGACCCGGTTCACCCCCGAGAAGGTCTTCGAGAAGTACGGCCTCACGCCCGCCCAGTACCCCGACTTCGCGGCCCTGCGCGGCGACCCGTCCGACAACCTGCCGGGCATCCCCGGCGTCGGCGAGAAGACCGCCGCGAAGTGGATCAACCAGTTCGGTTCGTTCGCGGAACTGGTCGAGCGCGCCGAGGAGGTCAAGGGCAAGGCCGGGCAGAACTTCCGCGACCACCTGGAGTCGGTCCAGCTCAACCGCCGCCTCACCGAGATGGTGCGCGACGTCGAGCTGCCCAAGGAGGTCCCCGCCCTGGAGCGCGCCCCGTACGACCGCACGGCCGTCGCGATGGTCCTGGACACCCTGGAGATCCGCAACCCCTCGCTGCGCGAGCGGCTGCTGGCCGTCGACCCCGGGACGCAGGAGGCCGAGGACGCCGCGCCGGTCGCCGCGGGAGTGGCCGTGGACGGCACGGTCCTCGAGGCGGGTGAGCTGGCTCCCTGGCTCGCCGAGCACGGCACGACGGTCCTCGGTGTGGCCACGGTCGACACCTGGGCGCTGGGCACCGGATCGGTCGCCGAGATCGCGCTCGCCGCGGCCGACGGGGCCGCCGCGTGGTTCGACCCGTCGACGCTCGACGAGGGCGACGAGAACGCGTTCGCGCACTGGATCGCCGACGCCGGCAGCCCCAAGGTGCTGCACAACGCCAAGGCCGTCATGCGGGTCTTCGCCGAGCACGGCTGGCGGGTCGGGGGCATCGCCATGGACACCGCCCTCGCCGCCTACCTCGTCAAGCCGGGGCGCCGCTCCTTCGACCTGGACGCGCTGTCCCTGGAGTACCTCGGCCGGGAGCTGGCGCCCGCCGCGACCGCCGACGGGCAGCTCGCCTTCGGCGCGGACGAGGGCGCCGAGGCCGACGCGCTGATGGTGCAGGCCCGCGCCATCCTCGACCTGGGCGAAGCCTTCGGGGAGCGGCTGCGGGAGGTCGGCGCGGCCGACCTGCTCCAGGACATGGAGCTGCCCACCTCCGAGCTGCTCGCCCGTCTGGAGCGGCACGGCATCGCCGCGGACAGGGCGCACCTGGAGGCCATGGAGCAGATGTTCGCCGGCGCCGTCCAGCAGGCCGTGAAGGAGGCGCACGCGGCCGCCGGGCACGAGTTCAACCTCGGCTCGCCCAAGCAGCTCCAGGAGGTCCTCTTCGGTGAGCTGGGCCTGCCGAAGACGAAGAAGACGAAGACCGGCTACACGACGGACGCCGACGCGCTGGCCTGGCTCGCCGCCCAGACCGACAACGAACTGCCCGTCGTCATGCTGCGCCACCGCGAGCAGGCGAAGCTGCGGGTCACCGTCGAGGGCCTGATCAAGACGATCGCCGCGGACGGCCGCATCCACACCACCTTCCACCAGACGGTGGCCGCGACGGGCCGCCTCTCGTCGCAGGACCCGAACCTGCAGAACATCCCGGTCCGCACCGAGGAGGGCCGCGCGATCCGGCGCGGCTTCGTGGTCGGCGAGGGCTTCGAGTCCCTCATGACCGCCGACTACAGCCAGATCGAGCTGCGGGTGATGGCCCATCTGTCCGAGGACGAAGGACTGCTGGCGGCCTTCACCTCCGGCGAGGACCTGCACACCACCGTCGCCTCCCAGGTGTTCTCGGTGGAGCGCGACGCCGTCGACGCGGAGATGCGCCGCAAGATCAAGGCGATGTCGTACGGGCTGGCCTACGGTCTGTCGGCCTTCGGCCTGTCCCAGCAGCTCAACATCGACGCGGGCGAGGCACGTGGCCTGATGGACACGTACTTCGAGCGCTTCGGAGGAGTACGGGACTATCTGCGCCGGGCGGTCGACGAGGCACGGGCCACCGGTTACACGGCGACGCTCTTCGGGCGCCGCCGCTACCTCCCCGACCTCAACAGCGACAACCGGCAGCGGCGGGAGGCGGCCGAGCGGATGGCGCTGAACGCGCCGATCCAGGGCACGGCGGCCGACATCGTCAAGATCGCGATGCTGCACGTGGACCGGGCGCTGCGCGAGGCCGGTCTCACGTCCCGGATGCTCCTCCAGGTCCACGACGAAATCGTCCTGGAGATCGCTCCGGGGGAGCGGGCGCGGGTGGAGGAGCTGGTCCGCCGGGAGATGGCCGGCGCCGTGCGGCTCCGGGCCCCGCTGGACGTCTCGGTGGGGGCGGGCAGGGACTGGGAGTCGGCGGCCCACTAGCCCCACCGGGCCGCCGGGGGCTGGCCGCAGCCATGGAACCGGCCTCGGCCCCACCTACCCAGGGGCGCGGGGAACTGCGCGCTCAGCCCCCGGCGGCCCGCAGCCATGGAACCGGCCTCGGCCCCACCTACCCGGGGGCGCGGGGAACTGCGCGCTGAGCCACACGCGGCCCGCAGCCGGAGAAGTGGCCCCGTCACCCGCGTGGCCCCCGACCGGGAGCCCCCGGCGGGACCCGCGCGGAGGATGCGGGCATGGGTCCTCACATACGGAACACGCGGCGCACGCGGTACGTACCGTACGTACGACACCGCCGCACCGCACTCACCGCAACTCTCACCTCACTGCTCCCCGCGCGGAGCCCCGTCCGGGCCCCCGCCCCCGTCCCCGCCACCTCGCCGGCCGCCGCCAGTCCCAGATTCCCGGCCCGCGGCGCGACCGGACGCATCCTGGCCGGCACCCTTGAGCGGACCGGACGGACAGCGGCCACCAGTCACCGCTTCCTCCCCGACGACCCCACCGACTCCGTCACCTGCCACGCCCCGCACACCCCGGGCCCCGGCCCCACCGTCCGCTAGCTCACCGCGCAACGGTGCGGCTCGGCTCCGCACGGGGCCCCGCCGGGCCGGGACCGACCGGAGCCGGACGCCCCACCCTGACCGCCACGGCGTACACGGCGAACCCGACGGCCAGCCCCGCCCCCGCCCCGAAGCACACGGTGGGAATCAGCTCCCAGGGCTCGGCCCGCGACCCCCAGTGGTCCCACCAGCGGGTGGCCCGCTGCACGGCCGCCGCCACCGCGCAGACCCCGATCAGCGCACCCGCCGACCAGCGGTCGCGCGCCGGGAGGACCGGCACCCCCAGGGGCTCCGCGTCCCGCTGCCGCCGCAGGGCCACCACCAGGAACGTGGCGATCACGACGGCCGACAGCGCCGAACCGCCGTACTGCAGGTACCAGTACAGAGGCGACCCCGCGACGTCCTGCCCCAGGACGGGGAAGATCCGCATCCCCCACCGGTCGGGGTGCGTGAACGCGTCCCACCCGACATGGGTCAGCCCACCCAGCACCGCGGACACGTACCACCACAGGGCGAGCGCCGGGCGGACGCGGGCGCGCGGCGCACCGCAGCGCAGGAGGGCACCGATCCGTCCCTGCCGGCTCCGCGGCAGCAGCGCCACCAGCGGTTCGCGCAGCACCAGCCAGGCGCCCACGAGCGCCCAGGCGACCAGGACGTCGAACGTGAACACCCCGGGGAGGGAGTGCGTGAACCCTCCGAACTCCATGGCCCGCGGCAGTACACTCGCCGCGTAATAGGTCATGTCGGGCGCGAACGAACCGGCGACCAGCACGGCCGGGACCAGGCGGCCGCGTCCGGACCCGTCCGCGCGCACCGCGGGCAGGACGGCCGCGGCATGGCTGAGGGTGAACGGCAACGGGGCCCCCTGCGAACGGCGTTGAACGGTGTTGAGCGGCGTTGACCGGACCCGGCGACTCCGGCTGTTCGCCGGGCGGTCCTGTCATCCTTTGATCCTGACGTCCGGCGCGGAGAAACGGTTCCCGGCTCCCCGGCATGCCGGGGAGCGGCCCGGGCAGGACAAACGGGATATGGCCAACCGGTGAAGACCGGGTACGAACAGGTGTTGGGGCGGAGGAAGTTGTCGTAGGGTCGCCTGGGTCGTCGTACTGGGGAGTGCGGCCGCACGGCACCGGACGGCGGCACGGCACCGGACAGCAGGAGAAGGCGCGGGGCAACGGGCGATCGCCCACGGGAGGGGTTCACGCAATGGCGGCGCAATTCGGCAGGCGGGTCGTCAAGGGAGCGGCGACGACCGCTGTGGCCGCGCTCGCGGTCGCGGCACTGTCCGCATCCCAGGCACCGGGCGTCACGGACACCACCCAGGGCAGAGAGAGCGCCAACTCGCAGCCCTCGCCCGACGCGAAGACCGGCGACAGCGCGACCGGCAACTCGCCCTACTACACCGACCTGCCGCCGCTCAACACCCCGACGCCGTTGCCGAGCGCGAGCAGTGGCGGCCCCGGCGCCGCGGGCGATGCCGAGGCGGGCATACCCGCGACCGTCCTGGACGCCTACAAGAAGGCCGAGGCGTCGCTGGCCGGGTCCAAGCCCGGGTGCAAGCTCCCCTGGCAGCTCCTCGCGGCCATCGGCAAGGTCGAGTCCGGGCACGCCCGCGGCGGCCGCGTCGACGCGAACGGCACCACGACCAGTCCGATCCTCGGCCCGGTTCTCAACGGCATCGGCTTCGCGCGGATCACCGACACCGACGGCGGCGCGTACGACGGCGACACCACGCACGACCGCGCCGTCGGCCCGATGCAGTTCATCCCCTCCACCTGGGAGTGGTCGGGCCGCGACGGCAACGGTGACGGCAGGAAGGACCCGAACAACGTCTACGACGCGGCCCTCGCGGCCGGGCACTACCTGTGCCGGTTCGGCTGGGACCTGTCCGACAGCGGCGACCTCCGGCGCGCCATCCTCAGCTACAACAACTCGACGGACTACCTGAACACGGTCCTGTCGTGGGTGGAGTACTACCGCAAGGGCACCCACGAGGTCCCGGACGGCACGGGCACGCTGCCCTCCGGCCGCAGCGACGGCAGCACCGGCACCGGCAACGGCGGGACGGTCACCACCCCGCGGACCCCGCAGACCCCGCCGGCCTCGACACCGCCCAGCAGCCACACCCCGGGCGGCGGCGGCTCCACGAGCCCCGAACCGAAGCCGCCCGCCACGACTCCGCCCGCCACCACCCCGCCCCCCACCACGCCTCCGGCGTCCCCGGCTCCCACCCCCACCGAGACGGTGGACCACCTGGAGGACGCGGGCACCGGCAAGCTCACCGCGACCGCGGGCGACACCTTCGCCGAGAAGATCAGCGCCCGTGCCGAGACGAAGGCCGGCAAGGCCGTCGGGAAGGTCCGCGTCCGGTTCACCGTCACCGGTGGTACCGGCACGACCTTCGCCGGCGGCGAGAGTGTCGCGACCGTCGTCACGAACAGCTCCGGGGTGGCGACCGCGCCCGCGCTCCAGGCGGGCGAGAAGACCGGCGGGTTCACGGTCCGCGCGGCCGTCGTCGGCCGCACCGTCCCCGGTCTCGACTACGCGGCGACCGTCACCGCCCGCCAGGCCGACGGACTCACCCGCACCACGGACACCGCGCTGACCTGCGTCCCGGGCGGCGCGTTCGCGGACCAGGTCGAGGTGAAGGCCACCTACAAGGGCGCCGCCGCGGCCGGTGTCGCCGCGACGGCCACGCTCGTCAAGGCGGCGGACGACGCGACCGAGAACGACAAGGGCCCGTACTTCGAGGACGCGGACGGCAAGGCGGTACGCACCCTCGCGGGCCTCGAGACCGGTGAGGGCGGCCTGCTCCGGCTTCCCAAGCTGTACGCGGACGGCGCGGCCGGCACGTACCTGCTGCGCATCACGACGACCGGCGGCGCGACCCTGACCGTCGAGCTGAAGGTGGCCGCGGCCGCCTCGTAACCCGGCGGACGCACCGGCGGCGCCCCCTCGCTCCTTCGGCGAGGGGGCGCCGCCGTTGTGTGCGCGACGTGTTCTCATCCCGCCCGCCCGTTGCTACGGTGCCGTAACTGACGAGGTGTCAGCTCCGTCCGTCGGGAGGCCCGTATGCGTGCCCTGATCGCCGCCGCGACCGGTCTCGCCCTGGCCGTCGCGCTGGTCCTCACGCTCACCGCCCTGGGCTCTCCCGAGGGCGAGACGTCACCCGAACCGCTGCTCACCACCGTCCCCAGCCATCCGTGACGCACCCGCGCGACCGCACCCGCATGACGCACACCCGTGACGCACGCCCCAACGCACAGGGAGGGCCGTCGAGATGCGCCGCAAGGCCAGCCTGATCCTGCTCGCCCTCGCCGTGTTCTTCGCGGCCCTGTCCCCGCTGCTGCGCTGGTACGCCTATCCCCGCCTGGCCAAGGTCCCCGCCGGCCAGTACCAGGACATGGTCCTGGAGGCGGACGACGCGACCCTCCTCGACTACGGCACGATGACCGCCGAGAAGGTCGGCAGGATCACCGTCGTGCAGACCCTCAGGGGCGACGTCGAGGCGTCCCGCAGGATCGAGCGCAGCGCGAACCGCGACGTGGTCGTCTGGGACGGCCTCTCCTACGTCCAGGGCCCCGACGGCGAGACGGTCTCGAGTTTCCCCGAGCGGTACATCTTCGACGCGCACACCCAGGAACCCGTCCACGCCACCGGCGAGACGGTCGACGGCGACCCCGTCAGGCGCGGGGGCATCGAGTTCAAGTGGCCCTTCCGTACGGAGAAGAGGGACTACGAGTACTTCGACGCGCAGGCCCGCCTCACCGCACCCATCCACTACGAGGGCACCCGGGACTTCCGGGGCGTGGAGGTCTACTACTTCGAGCAGACCGTCCCCTGGACGAAGGTGCCCCTCCCGAAGACCCTGCCCGTCGAGGGCGTCACCGCGGAGTCGGTCGCGAAGACGGGCACGACCCGCTGGTACACCACCGTCCGCAAATTCTGGGTCGAACCCGTCACCGGCGCACCCGTCTACGGGGAGGAGATCCACCGGGAGGAGCTGCGCGGCGGCACCCTCCTGGGCGACCGCGACAAGGTGACCGCCTTCTCCGGGCACGTGAAGATGCGCGAGGACTACATCCGGCACACGGTCGACCTGGTCAGGTCCCAGCGCCTCCTGCTGCTGATGATGACCTCGTACCTGCCCTGGGGCTTCCTCGTCCTCGGCGTCGGACTCCTGGCGCTGTCCCTGTACCTGGAAGCCCGCGGCCGCCGGCCCGGCGACCCGGCACCCGCCGAGCCCCGTGCGCCCGAGCCGCTCAGCGCCTGAGGCGCGCGTTCGTGTGCCGGGTCGGCCGCGCGGCCGCCGGGTCCTCCGGCCAGGGATGCTTCGGGTACCGCCCGCGCAGTTCCGCCCGTACGCCCCGGTAGCCGTCCCCCCAGAACGACGCGAGGTCCGAGGTGACGGCGGCCGGACGCCCCGCCGGTGACAGCAGGTGCACCTGCACGGGCACCCCGGCGACCACCGGTGACTCCTGTGCCCCGAACATCTCCTGGAGCTTCACCGCGAGCACCGGCCGCTCGGGATCCGCGTAGTCGATCCTGATCCGGGACCCGCTCGGCACCTCGATCCGCTCCGGCGCCAGCTCGTCGAACCGGGCCGCGTCCCCGGACGCCCACGGCAGCAGCCGGTTCAGCGCCTGGCCGGCCTCGATGCGCGCCAGGTCGGCCCGCCGTCGCGCGCGGCCCAGCTCCGGTTCGAGCCACTCGTCCACGCGCGCGTGCAGCGCGTCGTCCGACACGTCGGGCCAGGGGGACCCGACCCGGTGGTGCAGAAAGGCCAGCCGCTGCCGCAGCACCCCGGCCTCCCGCGACCAGCGCAGCAGGCCGAACCCCTCCTGCGCCAGCCCGTCGAGGAGCGCGGCCCGTACGAGGCCGGGGCCGGGTGTGCGCAGCGGCCGTACCGTCAACTCCACGGCGCCCAGCCGCCGGACCCGCCGTGCCACGACGTCCCCGCCGTCCCAGCGGACCTCGTCGGCCTCGCCGTACAGGGCCCCCGCGGCCTCGCGCGCGATCCCCTCGTCGACGACGGCCCCGAGCCGCACGCGCGCGTGCCCCGCCCCGAGCGGCCGGTCGGCGACCGCGACGGCGACCCACTCGGCATCCCGCAGCCCACTGCCCTCACCGGCCTCGGCCCGGGTCCCGGACACCATGAGGAAGGACCCCCCCTGCTTCCGGGCGACCCGCTCCGGAAAAGCGAGAGCGGCGACGAGCCCCACAACCCGGTCGTCACCGAGCGCCGCCACCGCGTCAGGGACGCGGGGAACCGCGGGCCCGGCCACGACGGACCCGCGCCCGTCCACCGACCCCTCCGACGCGCCGGGCGCAGCCCGTCCCGCGGTCCGCCCCGCGGCCCGCAGCCGCCGCACCTCCGTCCGCCACCGCCCGGCGTAGGCGTCACCCCCGCGCCGGGCCCCCCGCAACGCCGACGCGAGGTCGTCCCCGTACTCCCGCGGCGGCTCCTCGCTCAGCAGGGCGACCACCTCCGCTGCCCGGTCGGCCCCCACGGCCGCCCCCGCGTCCAGCAGCGCACGCCCGAGCCGCGGATGCAGCCCGAGCCGCGACATCCGCACTCCCCGGTCGGTGGCCCGCCCGCCGGGGGCGACCGCGCCGACGGCCTCCAGGACTTCCCGGGCGGCGGCCATGGCGCCTGACGGCGGGGGGTCCAGCAGCGCCAGCCCCGAGGCGTCGGGATCACCCCAGCAGGCCGCCTGCAGGGCGAACGCCGTCAGGTCGGCCACCTTGATCTCCGGAGCCGGGAAACGCGCCAGCCGGACGTCCTCCGCCTCCGTCCAGCACCGGTACACCGCACCCGGGGCCTCGCGCCCCGCCCGCCCGGCCCGCTGCCGTCCGGCCGCCTGCGAGGCCCGTACGGTCGCGAGGGCGCTCAGACCCCGCGCGTGGTCCACCCGCGGTTCGCGCGCCAGCCCGCAGTCCACGACCACCCGCACTCCCGGGACCGTCAGCGAGGACTCGGCCACCGACGTCGCCAGGACCACCCGCCGCCGCGTACCGCCGGACAGCACCGCGTCCTGCACGGCCGCCGGCGCCCGGCCGTGCACCTGGAGCACCTCGACGTCGCCGGTCCCGCCGAGCTGTCCGGCGACCCGCGCGATCTCCCCGACCCCGGGCAGGAAGCACAGCACGTCCCCGTCGCGCTCGGACAGCGCCCGCCGCACCACCGACGCCACATGGGTCAGCAGCACCGGATCCACCCGCATCCCGTGGGGCGGCCGCACCGGGCGCAGGGGAGGCGCCCACACCACGTCGACCGGGTGGGAGACGCCCGCCGCCTCGACCACCGGCACGTCGCCGAGCAGCCGTGCCCACCCCTGGGCGTCGGTCGTCGCCGACGCGGCCACCAGTCGCAGTTCGGGACGCAGGGCGGCGCGCACGTCCAGCAGGAACGCCGCCGCCGTGTCCGCGTCCAGGTGCCGCTCGTGGCACTCGTCGAGCACGACCGCGTCGACACCGGCCAGCTCCTGGTCGCGCTGCAGCCGCTGCAGCAGCACCCCGGTCGTGACGACCTCCACGCGCGTGCGTGGCCCGACGACCCGCTCGCCGCGCACGGTGTACCCGACGCTCTCCCCGGCCTTCTCGCCGAGCAGCCACGCCATCCGCCGCGCGGCCGCCCGCGCCGCGATCCGCCGCGGCTCGGCCACCACGACCCGGCGCGGGGGCCCCTCGCCGACCAGCCCGGCGAGCACCAGCGGCACCAGGGTCGTCTTGCCCGTGCCGGGCGGCGCGACGAGCACGGCGGCGCCGTGCTCCTCCAGGGCGTCGCCCAGCCGGGGCAGCGCACCGCGTACGGGCAGCAGGTCCAGGGCGTCGTGACGGATCACGTGATCACATGCTCGGTACGGCTCACCCGCTCAGTCTCTCCCCCGGCCTCCGGCCGAAGGTGCCCCCGTCCCGCTCCGCTCGCACACGAAGATCGCCGTGCCCGGGATCAGGTTTCCGCGCAGGGGCGACCAGCCGCCCCACTCCTGGGTGTTCCAGGCGGGCCACTCCGGCTCGACCAGGTCGACCAGGCGGAAGCCGCCGGCCACGACGTCCCGGACGCGGTCGCCCACCGTCCTGTGGTGCTCGACGTACACCGCGTCGCCCGCCTCGTCCTGCTCGACGTACGGCGTGCGGTCGAAGTAGGAGGCGGCCACGCTCAGCCCCTCGGGCCCCGGCTCGTCGGGGAAGGCCCAGCGCACCGGGTGCGTGACGGAGAAGACGAACCGGCCGCCCGGCCGCAGCACCCGGTGCACCTCCTCGATGACCCGCACCGGTTCGGCGACGAACGGCAGCGCCCCGTACGCGGAGCACGCCAGGTCGAAGGAGCCGTCCGCGAAGGGCAGCGCCGTGGCGTCCGCCTCCACGAGCCGCACGCTGTCGGCGCCGATCCGCAGGGCGTGCTGGAGCTGCCGGTGCGAGAGGTCCAGGGCGACCGGACGGGCCCCCTGGGCGGCCAGCCAGCGCGAGCACTGGGCGGCCCCCGCGCCGATCTCCAGGACGTCCTTGCCCTTCAGCTCCTCCAGCGGGCCCAGCAGCTCGGCCTCGATCTCGTCGAGGCCCTCCGGGCACCACACGAAGCGGTCGTCGCCGAGGAAGGTGCCGTGCTCGACCTGGTAGTCGTCCGCGTTCCGGTCCCACCAGCCACGATTGGCCCGGGAGCTCTCGGAGCCCCCCGCCTCCCGCCGGGTCGCCTCGGGCTCGTACTCCTCGGACTGCTCCGGCGCGGACCGCTGCGGCCTGGCCTGTTCGGACTCTTGGATGATCGGCTCCCTCGTATTAATCTGCGGACCCTTCCGTGCGCACCGTCCCGGCGGCGGTCACGAAAGGGGCGCCGCCGGGTCCGCACGAGCTCGTGGACCCGTGGCGTTGCCCGATGTGCGGCTGCCGCCGAGAGGGTCCTGTGCCGGGTATGCGGGGATCCGCCCCGGGTGTGCGCCTTCGCGCATTGACCCTGCTCGGCTGCCCCCGTATGCTACAAGTTGCGCTGCGGGCCTGCGCTCCTCAGACGTAGCAGGCTGCGCTCGCATCTGTATGTATGACCCCTCGGTTGTCGAGGCGCCACCGGCGGTGTTCGTGACAGGACACCATCCGGATCTGGCGCTTCCTTGGCTGTCCGGCCTTCTACAGAGCGAAACGGGCTCCCGGCGTAAGCAGTACCTACGACTCACTGTCCGTACCGGAGCCCTTTCCCACATGACGAGCAGCACCGAGACCACCTCTACCACGCCGCAGGTAGCGGTCAACGACATCGGTAACGAGGAAGCCTTCCTCGCCGCGATCGACGAGACGATCAAGTACTTCAACGACGGCGACATCGTCGACGGCGTCATCGTGAAGGTCGACCGGGACGAGGTCCTGCTCGACATCGGTTACAAGACCGAAGGTGTCATCCCGAGCCGCGAGCTCTCGATCAAGCACGACGTCGACCCCAACGAGGTCGTCAAGGTCGGCGACGAGATCGAAGCCCTTGTTCTCCAGAAGGAGGACAAGGAAGGCCGCCTGATCCTCTCGAAGAAGCGCGCCCAGTACGAGCGCGCCTGGGGCACCATCGAGAAGATCAAGGAAGAGGACGGCATCGTCACCGGCACCGTCATCGAGGTCGTCAAGGGTGGACTCATCCTCGACATCGGCCTCCGTGGCTTCCTGCCGGCCTCCCTCGTCGAGATGCGCCGTGTCCGCGACCTCCAGCCCTACGTGGGCAAGGAGCTCGAGGCCAAGATCATCGAGCTGGACAAGAACCGCAACAACGTGGTCCTGTCCCGCCGTGCCTGGCTGGAGCAGACCCAGTCCGAGGTCCGCCAGACGTTCCTCACCACCCTCCAGAAGGGTCAGGTCCGTTCCGGCGTCGTCTCCTCGATCGTCAACTTCGGTGCCTTCGTGGACCTGGGTGGCGTCGACGGTCTGGTGCACGTCTCGGAGCTCTCCTGGAAGCACATCGACCACCCGTCCGAGGTTGTCGAGGTCGGCCAGGAAGTCACCGTCGAGGTCCTCGACGTCGACATGGACCGCGAGCGTGTCTCCCTGTCGCTGAAGGCGACGCAGGAAGACCCGTGGCAGCAGTTCGCCCGCACGCACCAGATCGGCCAGGTCGTGCCCGGCAAGGTCACGAAGCTGGTTCCGTTCGGCGCGTTCGTCCGCGTGGACGAGGGCATCGAGGGTCTGGTCCACATCTCCGAGCTGGCCGAGCGCCACGTGGAGATCCCGGAGCAGGTCGTCCAGGTCAACGACGAGATCTTCGTCAAGGTCATCGACATCGACCTCGAGCGCCGTCGCATCAGCCTCTCGCTGAAGCAGGCCAACGAGTCCTTCGGTTCGGACCCGGCCTCGGTCGAGTTCGACCCGACGCTGTACGGCATGGCCGCGTCGTACGACGACCAGGGCAACTACATCTACCCCGAGGGCTTCGACCCCGAGACCAACGACTGGCTCGAGGGCTACGAGTCCCAGCGCGAGGTGTGGGAGAACCAGTACGCCGAGGCGCAGACGCGCTTCGAGCAGCACCAGGCTCAGGTCATCAAGTCCCGCGAGGCGGACGCCCAGGCCGAGGCCGAGGGTGTCACCACCCCGGGTGCGGCTCCGGCCGCCTCCAGCGGTGGCGGCGGTGGCGGCGGTTCGTACTCCTCGGAGTCGGACGACAACTCCGGCGCCCTGGCGTCGGACGAGGCCCTGGCGGCTCTGCGCGAGAAGCTCGCCGGCGGCCAGAGCTGACGGCTCACCGCCAGCGGTAGCAGCTGGTAACCGCGGGCCCGCACCCTTCCTGGGTGCGGGCCCGCGGTGCGTTCCGCCGTACGGGTCCGCCATGCGTTTCGCGGTGACTCGGCGGTGATCCGGTGGTGAGCGGGAATGCCCGTGTCCTGACCTGTGTTGTCGATGACGAACACGAGGAGGAGCGGTCACAGTGCTTGATCCACAGGGTTTGTACGCATGGGAGCCGAAGGGCCTGGCCGTCGTGGACGTGGCGCTGGCCCAGGAGTCGGCCGGTCTTGTCATGCTCTACCACTTCGACGGGTACATCGACGCGGGCGAGACCGGCGACCAGATCGTCGACCGTCTGCTCGACTCGCTGCCCCACCAGGTCGTGGCCCGCTTCGACCACGACCGGCTCGTGGACTACCGTGCCCGCCGCCCGCTGCTGACGTTCAAGCGGGACCGCTGGGAGGACTACGAGGAGCCCACGCTGGACGTGCGGCTCGTCCAGGACGCCACCGGCGCGCCCTTCCTGCTGCTCTCCGGGCCCGAACCGGACGTGGAGTGGGAGCGCTTCGCCGCGGCCGTCCAGCAGATCGTGGAGCGCCTCGGCGTACGGCTGTCCGTGAACTTCCACGGCATCCCCATGGGCGTCCCGCACACCAGGCCCGTGGGCCTGACCCCGCACGGCAACCGGACGGACCTCGTCCCCGGCCACCGCAGCCCCTTCGACGAGGCGCAGGTCCCGGGCAGCGCCGAGTCGTTGGTCGAGTACCGCCTCATGCAGGCCGGACACGACGTCCTGGGTGTCGCCGCGCACGTACCGCACTACATCGCCCGGTCCCCGTACCCGGACGCGGCGCTGACGGTCATGGAGTCGATCACGGCCGCGACCGGTCTCGTGCTGCCGGGCATCGCGCACGGGCTGCGCACCGAGGCGCACCGCACGCAGACCGAGATCGACCGGCAGATCCAGGAGGGCGACGAGGAACTCGTCGCGCTCGTACAGGGACTCGAGCATCAGTACGATGCCGCCGCGGGTGCCGAGACGCGGGGGAACATGCTCGCCGAACCGGTCGACATCCCGTCCGCGGACGAGATCGGGATGGAGTTCGAGAAGTTCCTCGCCGAGCGTGAGGGTGATGCCTAGCCCGCTCTCTTGGGCGAGCCGAGCGGTGCCGCTTCGCGGGAGGGGCTGTTCACCGGCCGCGGGTGCGTGGAGGTGAGCGCGCAGTTCCCCGCGCCCCCGACGGGGCGCTCCCGGCCGCGGGGCCTATGCTGCTGGGCATGGTGAAGGTGGGGCTGACCGGTGGGATCGGGGCCGGCAAGAGCGAGGTGTCGGGGCTGCTCGTGGGGCACGGTGCCGTACTGATCGACGCCGACAGGATCGCGCGGGAGGTCGTCGCACCGGGCACACCCGGACTGGCGGCGGTCGTCGACGCCTTCGGCGAGGACGTGCTCACCGCGGACGGCACGCTGGACCGGCCGAAGCTCGGCGGCATCGTCTTCTCGGACGCCGACAGGCTGGCCGTGCTGAACTCGATCGTGCACCCCCTGGTGGGTGCCCGCTCCCGCGCGCTCGAAGAGGCCGCCCCGGCGGACTCCGTCGTGGTGCACGACGTGCCCCTGCTCGCGGAGAACGGCCTCGCGAAACTGTACGACCTCGTGATCGTGGTCGACGTGAGCCCGCGGACCCAGCTCGACCGGCTCGTCCGGCTGCGCGGCATGACCGAGGAGGACGCGCGGGCCAGGATGGCCGCGCAGGCCACCCGCGAAAGGCGCCTGGAGATCGCGGACATCGTGATCGACAACGACGTCCCCCTGGAGGCGCTGCGGCAGCGGGTACGGGACGTGTGGGCGGAGCTGACCCGGCGGGCGCGGGCGGCCTCGGAATAGCGGGTGGCTCCGAGGCGTTGATCCCCTCCAGCGAGGGAAGGATTTTGCCGTGCCCGAGACCAGCGGATTCGCCGGACGTACTCCGGAGACGCATGTCATCGACTTCCGTGCCGCCGAGCAGCTGCTCGCCGCGCGGGACCCCAGGGGCGCGGTGAAGCTGCTCGACAACGTCATCGCCGCCTACCCGGAGAACACGGCGGCCCGGCTGCTGCGGGCGCGTGCCTTCTTCGCGGCGGCGCAACTGCGACCCGCCGAGCTCGAGTTCACCATCGTGCTGGAGCGCGAACCGGACAACGCCTTCGCGCACTTCGCGCTGGCCCGCACCTACGAGCGCTCCGGGCAGCCCGCCCAGGCCAAGCGACACTTCCGGCTGGCCGCGGCGCTGGACCCGCAGCCCGAGTACCTGGCCGCGGCGCGCTTCGACTCCTGAGCATCTTCTGAGCATCGGTCCACCGGGCGCCGGCCGGCGGACGCCGGGCTCGCCGGATGGCTGAGGGACCTGGCGGCCGGAGGCGGACCCCGCGCGCAGGCGACGCTTCCCGGCGCGGTCGCGCTGCCCGACGTCCTGCTCGATCCGGCGGTGCCGCACGAGTGCGTCGACGAACGGGTCGGCGGGTCGGGGAACGGTGCGGCGGTCGCGGGCCGTTGGGCCGGTATGACGATCGAGATGCGTGAGGGGTACGAAGGCACGGGACCCGGCGCCATCACGCCGGACGGCTGCGCGGTGGAGCTGTACGCGCGGCTGCCCGTCCGCGACGAGCCGGACATCATCGCTTCCGCCGTGCCGGCCGGGGCGCACATCCTCGAACTGGGCTGCGGTGTGGGGCGGGTGACCCACCCGCTCCTGGAACGGGGCTTCACGGTGACGGCCGTGGACGAGTCCGCCGAGATGCTCGAACGGGTACGCGGGGCGCGCACGGTACGCGGCGCCATCGAGACGCTCGACCTGGGGGAGAGGTTCGACGTGGTGATGCTCGGGTCGTTCCTCGTGCACGCGGGCGACACCGGGGTCCGGCGCGGCATGCTGGACGTGTGCCGCAACCATGTCGCGGACGGCGGCTGTGTGCTGATCCAGCGGGAGGGCGAGGACTACCACACCGACCTGCCGCGTGAACGGGTCGACCCGAGCGGGTTCACGGTACGCATGGTGTCCGCCGAGCCGGTCGGGGACGGGGTCAACTCCGTCCGGGCGGAGTACGAGTTCCCGGACGCCGCGTGGACGCAGACCTTCCTCGCCCGGCCGCTCACCGAGGAGCGGTTCGAGGAGGCGCTGGCGGAGGCGGGGCTGGCGGTCGACACGTACCTGACGGAGGACCGGACCTGGGTGCGGGCGGTGCCGGTGGAGGCGTGAGAGCACCTCGTCGGGCGATGAGTTCTGTCGCGCGGCCCGGTCTACCTCTGTGACAGCAACGCAAGCCGCTTCGCTTCACGGAGGAGACCCCCATGTCCGAGACCACCGCTCCCCTCGTCGCCGAGTCCACGACCGCTCGTGGCCGTCGCGCACGCCTCGCCCTGAAGGGGCTGCAGGTGCTGCTCGCGCTCTTCTTCGTGGGCGCGAGCGCGGTGCCCAAGCTCGTCGCGCACCCCTCGGCCGTCGAGTCGTTCGACACGATCGGCTGGGGCAGCGCGGGGATGTACACCATCGGACTCCTCGAACTGCTCGGCGGCGTAGCGCTGGTGATCCCCCTCCTGGCCTCCGTGGCGGCCGTGTCGCTGAGCGCGCTGATGGTGGGCGCCTTCATCACACAGGTCGCCGTGTTCGACGGGGAGTACGCGGCGACTCCGCTCATCCTGATCGTGCCGCTCGCACTGATCGCCTGGGCGCGGCGGGGACAGGCCGCGGAGCTGGTGAGGGTCGTCCGCCGCCGACAGTCCTGACCCTGATGCCGGGCCCGGAGCCCGGAGCCCGGAGCGGTTTTCAGGGAGCTTTCGGGCCGTCGGCGTCGGGCGAGCCGAATCCGCGCAGACGTTCCAGCTCGCGGCGGTCGCGCTTGGTGGGACGGCCCGCGCCGCGGTCACGGATGCCGGCGGGGGCGACGGCCTCACGGGGCGGGGGCGGCGGGCTGTTGTCGACGTAGCACTCGGCGGCGACCGGGGCCCCGACCCGCTTGCGGATCACGCGCTTCACGACGACGACCCGTTCCCGTTCCGCCTGGCGCAGGCGGACCTCGTCACCGACGCGCAGGGCGTACGCCGGCTTGACCCGCTCGCCGTTCACCCTGACGTGGCCGCCGCGACAGGCGGTGGCACCCGCGGAGCGGGTCTTCACGAGGCGGACGGACCAGATCCAGCTGTCGACACGCACGGTCTCACCGCTCGACGGCGCGGCCGCCTTCGCGACGGCCGCGGCATCGGCGGAGCCGCCCGCGCCCGGCCCGTCCTCGTCGCCCGCCTCGTTCCCCTGCGTCCCTGAAGCCATGGTCCGACCTTAGTCCCCGGCGGGCGTGCGGCCGGAGTCGTTTTCCGTCGTGCCGGGCGGGGCCCCGGCCGGGCATACCGTGGGGGAATGGATCAGGAAAGCAGCCTGGCGGAGCTGGACCGGCGGATCTCCGGGTGCCGGGCGTGCCCGCGGCTGGTCGAGTGGCGGGAGGAGGTGGCCCGGACGAAGCGGGCCGCCTTCGCGGACTGGACGTACTGGGGCCGCCCGGTCCCGGGGTTCGGGCCGCCGGACGCCTCGCTGCTGGTGGTCGGGCTCGCTCCCGCGGCGCACGGCGGGAACCGTACCGGCCGGATGTTCACGGGGGACCGTTCCGGGGACGTGCTGTACGCGGCGCTGCACGACGTGGGGCTCGCGTCGCAGCCGACGGCCGAGAGCATCGACGACGGACTGGCCCTGTACGGCGTCCGCATCACGTCGCCCGTGCACTGCGCTCCGCCCGCCAACAAGCCGACCCCCGAGGAACGGAACACCTGCCGGCCCTGGCTCGTGAGCGAACTGCGCCTGCTGGCACCCACGGTCCGCGCGGTCGTCGTGCTCGGCGGCTTCGGCTGGCAGGCCGCGCTGCCCGCGTTCGCCGAGGCGGGATGGAAGGTGCCCGCACCCCGGCCGGTGTTCGGGCACGGGGCACGGGTCACCTTGCAGGGCCCGGAGCGGCCCCTGGAGCTCTTCGGCTGCTTCCACGTGAGCCAGCGCAACACGTTCACGGGCCGGCTGACCCCGGACATGCTCCGGGACGTACTGCGCACGGCGGGCCGAACGGCGGGGCTGCCCACCGTCTCGTGACGACGGCCCGGGGCGGACCGGGGCGCCGCTGACAGCGACCGCCGGCAGGTACGCGTCCGACTGCCTATCCGCGGTTCCTGCCTCCGTCCGCACCGCGGAGCGAGCCGCGTTCGCCCGCCGACCGGACGAACTGCAGTTCCAGGGCCGCCGGGGCGGTGGCGACTCCGGGGCCGCCGGCCTCCGCCCACCGGAGTATCTCGTCGGTGCAGTCCTCACCCGTCGACCAGCCGATCCAGACGGCCCGGCCGCCACGCCTGCGGCCCTCGCCCGAGGGCTGTACGACGATGATGTCGGCCTGGTCGCAGGGGCCGAGGCAGTCCGCCGTACGGACCGCGAGACGGCCGCCCGAGGCGTCGGCGGCGGCGCGCAGCCGGGCCAGTTGCCGGTCGTGGTCGTAGCCGGGGTACTTGCGGGCGTCACCGCAGCAGCAGCCGCGGCACACGACGAGCGTGCAGGGCCGGGTCCTCGCGGCGCCGATCGCCGTACGGGCCGTCACGCGTCCCCCTCGAATCCGGCGACCGTGTCGCCGAAGAGGTGACGCACCGTCGAGCGGTGGTTGGCCTGGACATGGACCAGGGCGTGCGCACGGGCCCGCTCGCGGTCGCCGGACGCGATGGCCGCGTACAGCTCCCGGTGTTCGGCCAGGAGCTGCGGCCACTCCTCGTTCTGGCGGGTGAGCCACCGCAGCCGTCCGTCGACCGGTTCCATCACGGAGATCAGCAGGCCGTTCCCGGCCATCGCCAGGATCCGGTCGTGGAAGCGGGTGTTGATGTCGGTGATCGCCTCGGCGTCGTCGGCGTCGGTCGCGTCCGCCGCGCGGTCGAGGAGCTCCTCCAGTTCGGCCAGGTCGGCCCGGGTGGCGCGCTCGGCGGCCAGCCCGGTGGCGTACACCTCCAGGGCCTCGCGCAGTTCGAAGAGTTCCGTGACGTCCGTCGGGGTCAGGCGGCGGACGACCGTACGGCGGGGGGTCTCGAAGTGGACGAAGCCCTCGGCGACCAGGGCCCGGATCGCCTCGCGCACCGGCACCCGGGAGACCCCGAACCGTTCGGCCACCTCGCGCTCGACCAGCCGGTCGCCGGGCAGCAGCCGGCCGGCGATGATCTCCTGCCGCAGCGAGCTGAGCACCCGCTCGCGCACCGCCCCCAGCGGTTCCACCGTCTTCATGCGTCCATCCTCGCCGACCCAGGGACTGTTTTACCGAGCTGTAACCGCACGGACATGGCCGACCGACGTCGGAAGCGGGACCATGACGAAGCTTTGGTATACCAAAGCTGCCCTGCTGTGAGTCCTCCCACCGTCCCCCCTCTCCTCCCTTTCCCCTCCTCCTCCCTCCCCTCCTACCTCCTCTCCCCGCCCCGGCCCACGCTCATGGAGGTCCCTGTGTCCCTAGCCGATCCCGCCGCGGCCACCGGCACGCCGGCGTTCGTCCCCGATCCACGGCTCACCAACGAAGACCTCGCGCCCGCGGGCAAGCGCAACTGGAAGGTCTTCGACCTCTTCGCCATGTGGATGTCCGACGTCCACAACCTCGGCAACTACACGTTCGCGGCCGGGCTGCTGGTACTCGGCATGAACGTCTGGCAGATCTTCACGTCCCTGCTCGTCGGCTTCGTACTCATCTACGTCGGCATGAACTGGATGGGGAAGATCGGACAGAGCCACGGCGTGCCGTTCCCGGTCATCAGCCGCATCAGCTTCGGCGTCTGGGGCGCCAACATCCCCGCCCTGATCAGGGCCGTCATCGCCATCATGTGGTACGGCATCCAGACCTATCTGGCCTCCGTCGCCGTCAACATCATGCTGCTCGCGGCCTGGCCCGGCCTGGAGTCCTGGACGCACAATTCGTTCCTCGGCCTCGACGCGCTCGGCTGGCTGTCCTTCGTCTCGCTGTGGCTGGTCCAGGCGCTGATCATCAGCCAGGGCATGGAGTCCGTACGAAAGTTCCAGGACTTCTGCGGTCCCGCGATCTGGCTCGTGATGATCGCTCTCGCCATCTGGATCCTCGCGAAGGCCGGCTGGACCATCTCGCTCACCTCGACCCCGAACCCGGTCTCCGTGGGCGAGCAGTGGCGGCAGTGGTTCGGTGCGATCGGGCTGATCCTCGCCACGTACGGCACGCTGATGCTCAACTTCTGCGACTTCTCGCGCT
The DNA here is from genome assembly GCF_030817535.1 of Streptomyces sp. V3I8. Lineage (NCBI taxonomy): Bacteria > Bacillati > Actinomycetota > Actinomycetes > Kitasatosporales > Streptomycetaceae > Streptomyces > Streptomyces sp. V3I8. Next base: position 6,566,107 of record NZ_JAUSZL010000002.1, read on the forward strand.
TCGCGCCCAGCTACCGGACGGTCAAGCGCGGCAACTTCTGGGGCCTGCCGATCAACTCGACCGCCTTCGTGATCGTGTCGGTCATCGTCACGGCCGGTTCCATGGAGGTCTTCGGCAAGGCCATCACCGATCCCGCCCACCTCGTCGCCGAGATCGGCAACAAGTGGGTGCTGACCCTGGGTGCGCTGACCTTCGCCGTCGCCACCATGGGCGTCAACATCGTCGCCAACTTCGTCTCGCCCGCGTACGACCTCGCCAACGTCTGGCCACAGAAGATCACCTTCAGGATCGGCGGCATGATCAGCACGGTCGCCGCGCTGGTCGTGACCCCGTGGAACCTCTTCTCCAACCCCACGGTCGTCAACTACTTCCTCGGCGGTCTCGGCGCCTTCCTGGGCCCGCTGTTCGGTGTGATCATGCTCGACTACTTCTGGGTCAAGCGCGGCCGCATCGACGCCGACGAGCTCTTCAACGCCGAGCCCGGATCCCGCTACTACTACCGCAAGGGCGTCAACCCCAAGGCGCTGTGGGCGTTCCTGCCCGCGGCGGCGGTCTCGGCGGTCCTCGCGCTGGTGAAGACCTTCAGCGACGTGGCCCCGTACTCCTGGTTCATCGGGACGGCGCTCGCCGCGGGGCTGTACGCGCTGCTGTGCCGCTCCGAGCGCGCCGCCCCGCAGACGTCCGCCGACACGGCCGCCGCGGCCCCGGCCGCCGCTCCTCAGGAGGGCTGAGCGTGCGGATCGTCGTCACCAACTGCAACACGACGCAGGGGATGACCGAGGAGATCGTACGAGGTGCCCGGGCCGTGGCAGGGCCGGGCACCACCGTGCTCGGACTCACCCCCGCCTGGGGGCCCGAGTCCGCGGAGGGCTGGCTGGACAGCTACCTGTCGGCAGCCGCCGTCCTCGACACCCTGCGGACGTACGAGGGTCCCTACGACGCCGTCGTCATGGCCGGCTTCGGGGAGCACGGGCGCGAGGGCGTACGGGAACTCGTGGACGTACCCGTCGTCGACATCACCGAGGCGGCCGCCCATCTCGCGTGCCTGCTCGGACGGCGGTACGGGGTCGTCACCACGCTGGAGCGCTCGGCCGGGCAGATCGAGGACAGCCTGTGCACGGCAGGCGTGGCCCGGAACTGCGCCGCCGTCGTGGGCACCGGGCTCGGCGTGCTCGACCTCGGCGACCCGGAGCGCACGGAAGCGGCCTTCGTCGCCGCGGCCGAACGGGCCCGGGACGCCGGCGCCGAGGTCCTGGTGCTCGGGTGCGCCGGGATGACCGGTCTGCAGCGGGCCGTGGGGGAGAAGCTCGGCCTGCCGGTCGTCGACGGGGTGGGCGCGGCGGTGAAGCTCGCCGAGTCGCTCGTGTCGCTGGGCCTCAGGACGAGCCGCGCGGGCGGGTACGCGAAGCCGCTGCCGAAGCGGCGGGTATGGGGGCCGCCGTCGGAGTGATTCCGGGTGCGGTGGCTGCGGCGGGCGCGGTCGCGGATCGCGGGTGACCGCAGACTCCGGGGAGAGCCGCCGGCGGCAGCGGCGGCGGAACGGAGTCGGTCGTGGCCACGACTGCTGGTGCCCGTGCCCGTGCCCGTGTCCGGGCTCTCGTCGTCGCGCTGGTCGCGCTGCTCGTACTGGGCGTGGCCGTGTCGGCCGTTCTGCGGGGCGGCGGGGGCACCGGCGGTGCCGGTGCCGGGGGTGGCGTGAGCGATGGCATCGGGAAAGGTGACGGCTCCGGGAAAGGTGACGGGCCCGGACCGGTGGTTCCCGAGATTCCCGAGGCTCCCGAGGTCTCCTTCTGGGTGGACCCCGAGTCCGGTGCCGCCCGGCAGGCGGCGGAGTGGCGTCGTACGGGGCGGGACGCCGACGCCGCGCTGATGGACCGGATCGCCGCCCGCGCCCAGGCCGAGTGGCTGGCGGGCTCCGGGCCGCGGGCCGTGGTGGAGGCCCGCACCACGGCCGCCGCGCGGGAGGGGCGTACGGCGGTACTCGTCGCCTACTACGTCCCGCACCGCGACTGCGGCTCCTACTCGGAGGGCGGGGCCTGGAGCGCGACGGAATACCGCGAGTGGGCCGACCAGTTCGCGGCGGGACTCGGTGATCGGAGCGCGTACGTGATCGTCGAACCCGACGCCGTGGCCCAGGCGGTGGCGGGCTGCGACCGAATCGTGCCCGAGGAGCGGTACGCGCTGCTGGCGTACGCCGTGGACCTGCTGAAACAGCAGGCGAACACCCGTGTCTACCTCGACGCGGGCAACTCCGCCTGGCACCCGGACCCGGCACGGCTGGTCGAGCCGCTGGTCCGGTCGGGGATCGCCCGGGCCGACGGCTTCGCCCTGAACGTCTCCAGCTTCCAGACCGACGCCGTCAGCTCGGAGTACGGCACCAGGCTGTCCGCGGCCCTGGGCGGCAAGCACTTCGTGCTCGACAGCAGCCGCAACGGCAACGGGCCCTTCTCCGGTACGGAGCCCTGGTGCAACCCGCCGGGCCGGGCCCTCGGCGTGCCGCCGACCACCGTCACGGGCGCGCCGCTGATCGACGCCCACCTGTGGGTCAAGCGCCCGGGCGAGTCGGACGGCACGTGCCGGGGCGGGCCGCCGGCGGGACGGTGGTGGCCGTCGTACGCGCTGGAGCTCGCGCGGAACGCGCACGGCCGGCTCCCGGAGGCCACGGCTCGGCCGACCGGGTCTCAGCCGGCCGCGGTTCAACCGACCGGAGGGTGGCCTTCGACAGGGTGGCCGTCGCCGGAGCCGTCTTCGCCGGAGCCGTCTTCGACGGGGCTGTCCTCGACCGGGCGGTCTTCGAGGTGGGCGCCGAAGTAGGCGGTCTGCCCGGCCATGATGTCCCGCATGGAGGTCCCGCGGGGGACGCCGTACACCGTGCCCGGGAAGTCCAGTTCCCTCTGCACCTCCCACAGCTCGTCGTGCCGGTCGGGGGAGAAGAGCTCTGCCTGCGGGGCGCCGGCCGCGATCCACCCGATGGGAACGACCGTGCCGGGCGGCAGGACCGAGTTCGCGTGCAGCACGCTGTTGATCCGCAGCTCCGAACCGGCGCCCACGACGGCTCCGGGAAAGGCGGAGGCCCCGGTGGCCACGAAGACCTCGTCCTCGATGCGGGCACCGTTGATATGGGCGTGCGGGCCGATGAGTACGGCGTTCCCGATGATTGCGGGGTGCCGGCGGCGGCCCCGTACGAGGGCGTTCTCCATGATGACGACGTCCGCGCCGGTCCGTACCTGCCCGTCCTCCGCCGTGAGCACGGCACCGTGCAGGACACGGGCCCGCTCGCCCAGGACGACGGCGCCGCACAGGACGGCCGACGGGGCGACATAGGCGGAGGCCGGGACGACGGGGCGCTGCCCGCGGTGCTCGATCAGCATGGAACGACTTTAGGCGGAGCCGGAGCCGGAGCCGGAGCCGGAGCTGAAGTCGAAGTCGGTGCCTGTGCCTGTGCCGGTGGCCGGTGGTTGCCAGCCCTGCCTGCGCAGGACCTCCGACACGTCCGGGGCCCGGTAGTGCTCCCCTTTCAGCACCTTGCCGTCGGCCCGGCGGCTGACCCGCCCGCCGGGCCCGAGCTTCGTCATGTTGGCGCGGTGGATCTCGGCGATCACCGCGTCCAGGTCGATGCCGTGCACGAGAGCGGTGCCGTACGCGACGTACACGACGTCCGCCAGTTCGTGCGCCAGCGCGTCGAGCGGCCCGGACACGGACACCTCCGCCACCTCGGCGGCCTCCTCCGCCAGCAGCTCACCGCGGTGGGCGGCGTGCCGCGGCGAGATCTCGGTCGGAGTCGTACGGGCGTCGAGTCCGAACGCCAGATGGAACTCACGCACGAGCCGCGCCGGGGAGGCGGCCGGGCGGGAGCCGGTCGGGTCCGGTGCGTGCGGCTCGGAGGATGAACGCATCCGGGAATTTTAGCGAGGGACCCGAACGGCGCCGGTGCGTCGCGCCCCGATGGTCCGCCGCGTCTTCAAGCATGGCCGGAAAGCGGATCACGTACACCGGAGGACTCCTTTCATGACTGTTCCCCCCAAGAGCCCCACCGACGCCACCCCCTCGTCCCTCTTGTCTCCCTCGTCCCCTTCGTCCCCCTTGTTCGCGGACCGTGCCCCGGCACGCGTCACGCGGCGGGGGCTGATCGGGGCGGCGGGCGCGCTCGCGGCGGGTGCCGTGTTCGCGCCCGCCGCGACGGCGGACCCGACCCCGCCCCCGGCGGCGGCCGGTACGACCTCCGAGGCGTTCCCCGAGACCCGCGTGAAGGCGGCCACGGGAGAGGGGTCCGTCCAGGCGGACTTCCCCATCGGCTATGTGGGGGTCCGCTGGTCCGGCACCCGCGGGGCCACCGGCGGCGGCATCCGGCTGATCGGTGCGAACGGCGCCGAGGGCCCCTGGCGGCCGCTCACCGGGACCGGCTGTTCGGACGGCGACGGCGGCACGCTGCTGATCCCCGCGGACGGGGCCTCGGGGTACGAACTGAGGGCCCCGGACGGTGCCACGGATCTGCGGTCGCTGGCCATCGACACCACGCACGGCCCGATGCGCGAGGTCGCCGTACCGACCGACACCACACGGGTGCGCGGCGTCGCGTACCTGACGCGGGCGGCCTGGGGCGCGGACGAGAAACTCCGCTTCAGGTCGGACGGCACGGAGATCTCACCGCAGACGTACCACCCGTTCCAGACCCTCACGGTCCACCACACCGCCACGGCCAACGGCGACCCGGACCCGGCCGCCACGGTGCGCGCGCTCTACCACGTGCACACGGTCACCAACGACTGGGGCGACATCGGCTACCACTACCTCATCGACGAGGCAGGGCAGATCTACGAGGGCCGTTACTCGGGCGAGGGGGCCACCCCGGCCCACGACGACAACGGCAAACTGGTGACCGGATTCCACGTGCTCAGCTTCAACCCGGGCAACCTCGGCATCGCGCTCATCGGCAACCTGGTGAAGCAGGGCCCGACCGCCGCGGCCCGCACCGCCCTGACCGACCTGGTCCGGTCCGTCGTCCGCATGCACGGGGTCGACCCGGAGGCCAGGGTCGAGTACGTCAGCCCCACCACCGGCAGGACGAAGGAGGTCCACGAGATCGGCGGCCACCGCGACTGGATGGCGACGGAGTGCCCGGGCGAGGCGATGTACGGAGAACTGGCGGCGCTGCGGAAGGCGGCGGCGAGCGGGGGGTGAGCCCGAGGGCTCATCACGCAGCGTAACGCTGTGGGCGGTGCGTTGCGATTTTCGCAATACGCGGTTACGGTGAGTACATGCCTGAATCTGTGATCGATCGTGTGCGCAGAGTGATGGAAGCGACCTCGATGAGCCAGGCTGCGTTCGCCGAGAAGGTGGGGCTCACGCCCGACAAGCTGTCCAAGTCGCTGGCGGGGGTGCGCCGGTTCACGTCGCTGGACCTGGCGCTGATCGCCGAGACGGGCGGCAGGACCGTGGACTGGCTGCTCACCGGGCGCGAGCCGCTGCGCCCGGCGTTCGCGGCCCGGACCGCCGGCGGGGCGGCCCCACGGCGGGGCCGGGTCAGCGATGCCGCGGAGCGGTTCACCGCGGCGTACGAAGTGCTGGAGCTGCTGGGGAGGCCGCCGAAACTGCCGCCCATGCCTACCGTGCGCACCGATCTCAAGCGTTTCGTCGACCAGGGCAAGCAGCTCGCCCAGGACGCCGTCGGTGTGCTCACGGCGGCGGACGGTCCCGGGACGGTGGCGGGACTGGAGACCGACGTACTGATCACCGCCTGTACGCAGGCGTTCGGCGTGGACGTCGCGGTCACGCGCCTGCCCGACGCCGTGGACGGTCTCACCTGGCAGACGGACACGTTCCGGCTCATCCTCATCAGGCCCACGGAGACCTGGACCCGCCAGAGGTTCACCCTCGCCCACGAACTCGGCCACATACTGGCCCGGGACGCCCAGGGACTCGTCGTCGAATCGCATCTCGCGCCGGGGAGGCAGAAGGACCTGACAGAGGTCCGGGCCAACGTCTTCGCCTCCAACCTGCTGATGCCGGCGTCCGAAGTCCGTGACCAGTTCCGCCAGGTCGCCGACAGGCACGGCCGGCTCACGGACGAGGCGTTCTCCGCGCTGGTCGTCGCGTTCAAGGTCTCGCCCAGCGCGCTGAGCGCGAGGCTCAGCCAACTGCGCCTCATCGATCCGAAGTCGGCGCTCCACTGCAAGGGCCTGACCACGGAGATCTGCCACCTGCTCGCCGGCGCGACGGACGCCTTCCAGCGGCAGCTCGCGTGGGCCAGGGCCGAACGCTTCCCCGTACGTCTCGTGGCGGCGCTCTACAAGTGTTACGCCGAGGGTGAGACCACTCTCCGGCCGCTGGCTGCGCTGCTCGGCATGGACGTGGACCACCTGCACGACCTGCTGGACCCGGCCGATCCGGAGATCCCGGAACCCGTGGCCGGTGAAGCGGAGGAAAACGCGGTGGAAGAAGGGGACCTGATTTTCCAGCCATGAGAATCTGCTGGTTCCCGGACAACACCGTCCTGTGCAACTTCGCGGTCGTCGACCGTGTGCCTCTGCTGGAGAAAGTGCTCGACGGGCGCGGCCGCTGGACCGAAGCCGTGGCCCATGAAGCCGGGCGGTCCGCCCGGCACATCCCTCGATTACGGGACGTCGCGTCGCGCGGCATGCTCGGTGAGCCGATCGCCATCACCGACGTCGAGGAGATCGCCGCGGTCGACCGCCTGCGCCGAGCGGTCTTCGGCGGCGTCGCGTCGGTGCCGACCGGACACCTCGGTGAGGCCGAGACCTGCGTACTGATCACGAAGCGCCCCGAGTTCCGCGATTCCGTATGGATCACCGACGACCGGTCGGCCGGCTCGTACGCGTGGCGGCGGGGCATCACCACGAAGGAAACCTTCGACCTCATGAACGAGGCCGTGGTCGGTGGGCTGACCAGTGCCGTGGACGGCCATGAACTGCTCCGGCGGATGACGGCCGCCGGCCGTCACCTGCATCGCGTGTCCGCACGCCCCGATGAGCTGATGCGCTGAGCCGATGCCCGAAGGACTTCACGGAAGTGATGAAGCGTCAGCAGGACGACGCCGTGACCGCATCCGCACGCATGCCGAACCGTGGCAGGGCCGACGCGGTGTGCGGGACGCCGCCCGCGACGGTGCGGCGGCGGTGTCGAATAACCCTTCGAAAGGGCGCGGCCGATCCTGATACCGTCACCGGCGTGGCGAAACTCAATCAGATCATCGCAGTCGAGAAGGGCATCAAGTCCAAGTCCCACCAGGACCTGACGGCTGCTCACCACGGGCTGCAGAAGCCCGCCCTGCTGGCCGGGATCTCGCGTACCTACCAGCCCAAGGACGAGGAGGGTGAGCAGCTGCCGCCCGAGTCGACCCGGGTGCAGGTACAGACCGAGAACGTGCTGCGGGAGACCGCGGCCACCCTGACCCGCCTGTTCGACGTGACCGCCACCAAGGACTGGGCCAACTGCACGGCCCGCGCGGACGTCAAGGTCGACGGACGGGTACTCGTCGCCGACGTTCCGGTGTCCTACCTGCTCTTCCTCGAGAAGCAGCTCACCGACCTCAACACCTTCGTGCGGAAGCTCCCCGTGCTCGACGCCTCGGAGTCGTGGGTCCAGGACCCGTCGACCGACGCGTGGAAGACCGAGCCGGTACGGACCCTGCGCACGAAGAAGGTCCCGCGCAACCACGTCAAGGCCGAGGCCACCGACAAGCACCCCGCCCAGGTCGAGGTGTACTACGAGGACATCCCGGTCGGGTACTGGACGACCGTGAAGTTCTCCGGAGCCCTGCCCGCACGGCGTGTCAACGAGCTGCTCGACCGGGTCGAGAAGCTGCAGCAGGCCGTCAAGTTCGCCAGGGAAGAGGCGAACGCCGCGGAGGTCACCGACCAGCGCGTCGGGGATGCCGTGTTCGGCTACCTGTTCGGGTAGCCTCGGAAACTCCCCGGTCATCACTTATGACGGCCGGGGTGCGCGAGGAGCGCAAGCTGAACCTGAAGCTTGTCGTGACTGCGCGGTTCCGGTGGAGGTTCGAGTCCTCCCCGCGGCACCCTTCGCGCCGCGGTAGCCCAACTGGCAGAGGCAGACCGCGCTCAATCTCAGACTATTGCTCCAGACTCAGCATTCGCCGCCGATCGCCGGATCGACCGGACCCAGGCCCGGGAGTCGAAACGCCGGTTCAAGTCCGGCCCGTGCAGCTCGATGCACGGTGGTCCAAAGGCAGGACGCGGCTCGTGAAAATGACCTGGTTCCTCAAGCGTGCCGGCGTGCCACATGGGCGGCATCACAGGGCCCGGGGGCCGGCTACGCCCTCGGGCCCGCTCCCATTTCCGTTCCAGCGCTCTTGCGCTTGCGCTTACTCTTGTCTCTTGCGTTCATAAAGAACCCGGCTTTCGCCGAAATCGTCACACCGTGGAAACGCTCATGTCCGGTTTTGCCGCCGGACGCGATCTACCGTGGAGAACTGATCCACCGCGGACAACCAATCCACCGTGGAGAACCCGAGGACCGCACACACCGCCCGGCCGACGTCGCCCGAAGGCATGCCACCCGCAACCGCCCTCGTCCCGACAGGAGCCCCGTGCCCGTGCCGCGACCGTTGCCCGACGTCCTCCCCACCGTCCTCCCGCCCTGGCTCGCGCACGCGCTGCGCGCGCAGCGCGGGCCCGTGCCGTGGAACGCCGTCCTGCGCGGAGTGCTCGCCGGCGGGCCCCTGCTGGTCGCCGCCGTGCTCCTGGGGCGGGAGTCCCTCGGTGTCATGGCCGCCCTCGGCGCCATGTTCGCCGGAATCAACGACCGGCCCGGAAGCCGACGTGCCGCCGTGCGCTGGATCGGCGTGCCCGCGCTCGCCGGAGCCACGGGGCTCGTCGTCGGGACGTACGCCGGGGACGGGCTCGGAGCCGTTGCGCTCACCCTGCTGCTGACCGCGCTCGGGTTCGTCGCCGGAGCCGTCAGCGCGATGGGGCCGGTGGCGTCCGGCTCCGGGACCCAGCTCCTCGTCGCCGCGGCCATCGGGGCCGGCATGCCGCTGCCCGAGCCCGGCTGGCAGCGGGCCCTGTTCTTCCTCGCCGGTGCCGGCTGGCTGATCGTGCTGCGGCTCGCGCTGCCCACCCCCGGCGCCCGGAACAGTGATTTCCGCTTCGACGGCGAGCGGACGGCCGTCGCCGGCGTGTACGACGCCGTCGCCGCCCTGCTCGACGCCGTGGGCGGCGCGGACGCGGACGGCCGGCGGGCCGCGCTGACCGCCGCACTCGACCAGGCCCAGGACGCGCTCGCGGGGCCCCGGCTGCGGCGGTACGCCAGTTCCGCCGCCGAGCGGCGGCTGCGGGCGCAGTACGCCGCCGCGCTCCCGCTCGCCGAGGCCGCCACCGCCCTCGCCTGGGCCGGCGACGCCCTGCCGGCCCGTACGGCGCAGGGGCCACGGCGGCTCGCCGTCGCCGTGCGGACCGGGGGACCCTGCGGACCGCTGCCCGCGCCCGCCCGGACCGTACCCGGACTGCGCGCCCTCGACGACGCCCTGCTGCACGCCGCCGAGACCTTCGACCGCGGCGGCCCGGGACCCCGCCACCGGGCCGGCGGCGGCCACCCGCTCGGGCGCGGCGCCGAGCGGACCGCGCGCAAGGGCCTGCACCTGCGGCCCCCGCGCGGCAGGGCGCTCCTGCGCACCGTCACCGGCACCGGAGGGCGCGAGTACGGTTTCCGCGTCGCCCTCTGCTACGGCGTCAGCGCCGCCGTCGCGCAGGCACTGCACCACGTGCACTGGTACTGGCTGCCCGCGACCGCCGTGTTCCTCGTGAAGCCCGACCTCGGCCCGCTCGTCTCGCGCGTGCTGAACCGGGCGGCCGGTACCGTCCTCGGCGCCCTCGTCTTCGCGGGGTTCGCGGCCGTGCTGCCCCGCCCCGAGGGGCTCGTCGTGCTCGTGGCGGTCAGCGGCGCCCTCATCCCCGTGGCCACCCGGCACTTCGCCGCGCAGACGGCCGTCGTCACCGTCCTCGTGCTCGCCCTCGTCATGGTCGGCGGTGAGCCGGAGGCGTCCTGGGGGCGGATCGGCGAGACGCTGCTGGCCTGCGCGATCGTGCTGGTCGTCGGGCATCTGCCGGCGCCCGGGCAGCGCGGCGGGACCGTACGGGCCCGGCTGACCACCGCGGCCGACGCCGCGCACGCCTACCTCACGCACGTGCTGAGCGGCGCCGACGACCGGGCCGCCCGCTGGGCACTGCGCCGCGAGGCCTACCGGACGCTGGCCGAGGCCCGCGCCGCGATCGACCGCTCCGCCGCCGAGCTCCCCACCCTGGCCCGGCACACCGAGGGCACCGACGGGGTCGCGGCCACCCTCGAACGCCTCGTGGACACCACCACCGCCTGCGCCGTGCACCTCGACGACACGGGGCGGCTCACCGCGCGGCACACCGAGCGCCTCGCCACCCTCCTCGACGAACTCGTGGAGCGCCGGGAGGACCTCGGGCTCGCGGGCGCTCCGGCCGCCGCCCTGCCGGTGGGGGATGCCCGTCGACCGGCGGTACGACCCCGCCGTACCGTGGCGAGATGACCTCGCCGCGCGCTCCTGACCCTCGGCGTCCCCTCCGTCGTACGGGAGTTGAACGAGCGCATGCCCGCCCCCTCCGCGTCCCGCCGACGGATTCCGCGTCCCGCCGACGAGTTCCGCTCCGCACCGATGAGTTCCGCTCCTCGCGGCGGTCCACCCCGTGAAGCCACCGCACCGAAGGAGTACCCATGACGCTTCCGCGGATCGTGTCACGCGAGGAATGGCGTGCCGCGCGCGAAGAACTGCTGGTCGCCGAGAAGGCCGCGACCCGGGCCCGGGACGCGCTCAACGCCGACCGGCGACGGCTGCCCATGGTCGAGATCGACAAGGAGTACGTCTTCGAGGGCGGCGACGGCAAGGCGACGCTGACGGACCTCTTCGCAGGACGGCGGCAGCTCGTCGTCTACCACTTCATGTTCGCGCCCGAGTGGGACGCGGGCTGCCGCAGCTGCTCGGCCTTCGTCGACCAGATCGGGCATCTCGCGCACCTGCGCGCGCGGGGCACCGAGCTGGCGCTGGTCTCCAGGGCGCCGTACACGAGGCTCCTGCCCTTCAAGGCACGGATGGGCTGGACGCTGCCCTGGTACTCGTCCTGCGGCAACGACTTCAACCAGGACTTCCAGGTGACGTTCGAGGGCGGCGAGGGTGGAGCGGGCGGCGAGGCCGGTGCGGCCGGTGGGACGGACGAAACCGGCGCGTCGTACGAGCGGCCCGGGGTGAGCTGCTTCCTGCGGGACCGGGAGCGGATCTTCCACACGTACTCGACGTACGAGCGCGGCCTCGACGGGCTGGGTTCCACCACGAGTTTCCTGGACCTCACGGCCCTCGGCCGGCAGGAGGAGTGGGAGCGGCCCGAGGGGCGCGCGTCGGCGCTGGGCGCGCCCGCCGGGAGCCGACGGGTCCGGTACCACGACGAATACGAGGACTACGAGGACTAGGCACGACCGCCGCGCGAGAACGCGGAAAGTCGTACAAATGTTCCACCAATCGTAGTGACCCTGTGTCGACTACGTCTCAGTGATGTCACTTCGCGAGACCTGTACCCCATGATGAGCGTTTAACTCTTCAAGGGCTCTCAAGGGAGAGCGCACACGGAGGTGCAGGATGTTGAACGGTCGAACGGTGCTGGAGCGCTTTCCCGCCGGAGGGCCGCGTGGTTCCTGGCCCGCGGAGGAGTTCGCACAGGCGCGCCGCCTCGAGGGGCAGCATGTCGACGTCGTGATGGACCTGTCGACGGACACCTTCCTGGTCGTCGTGCGGGAACTCGTCGAGTAGCCGGGCCGACCGCCGGGGAGGTCAGCCCGCCTTCGGCGCCGGCACCTTCGCCGTGAACTGCTCCGCCTGCAGTCCGTACAGCTCGGCATAGACGCCACCCGTGGACAGGAGCTCCTCCGGAGTGCCCGACTCCACGAGACGGCCCTGGTCGAGAACGTGCACCAGATCCGCGTGCCGCACCGACGCCAGCCGGTGCGTGATGAGGATGACCGTCTGACCGGTACCCGACAGGGCCCGGATCTTCTCGAAGACCTCCAGCTCGGCGCGGGCGTCGAGTGCGGCCGTCGGCTCGTCCACGACCAGGATCGCGCCCCGCCGGTACGCCGCCCGCGCGATGCCGAGCCGCTGCCACTGGCCGCCCGACAACTCGTGCCCGCCGCTGAACATCCGGGCCAGCAGGGTGTCGAGCCCCCGCGGCAGGTCCGCCACGACGTCCTCGGCACCGGCCTGCCCGAGGGACTCCTCCAGCCTCTCGTCGGTGAGTGGCGCCGAGGTCCGGCCGATCGCGACGTTCACGCGGGCCGTGAAGGGCCACCGCTTGAAGTCCTGCGCCACCATCGCGATCCGCTCGGCGAGCCGGTGGCGGTCGGCGGTCGCCGCGTCCACGCCGTCCCACAGGATCCGGCCGCGCTGCGGGGCGTACAGGCCGGAGAGCAGTTTGACCAGGGTGGTCTTCCCGGAACCGTTCTCCCCGACGAGCGCCACGATCTTGCCCAGCGGCACGCTGAGCGTCAGGTCCGACAGCGCGGGCCGGGCGGCGCTGCCCGGGTAGGTGAACGTGACGTTCTCGAAGCGGATCTCGCGCGGCTCCTCGGGCAGCGGGGCACCGCCGACCGGAATGGCGCGCTCGGCCGCCTCCACGTACAGGCGCTGCAGGTCTCCGACGAAGAGCGCCTCCTCGTGGAGGGTGTTCACCTCCAGGACGAGCGTGTCGAGGTTCGCGGAGCCCGTCCGGATCGCGATGACGGCCGTGCCCGCCACGGACAGTGCCATCGCGCCGGCCAGCAGCAGCCCGCCGAGCGTCGCGTACGTGGCCACGGTGGCGAGGCCGGTCCAGCCGGCCGCGATGAGACCGGTCCGCGCCTCCAGACGGGCGAGGCGGGCCTGCTCGGCCTCGGCGGCCTCCGACATCGCGCGGAAGTGCCGCAGCAGGAACGGGCCGATGCCGTGGACGCGGATCTCGGGCGCGGCGGCGGGTTCGGTGAGCAGGTTGCTGATCAGGCGGCCGGCCCGGGCATGCTGCACCCAGGCGTGGAACGAGGCGTACCGGCGGCGCGCGATGGTCAGCGCGCTCCATCCGCTCGGCAGCGTCATGGTGACCAGCAGGGGCAGCAGCGCCGGATGCAGCACCGTGAGGACGCCGGCCGCCGCGATCAGCGAGATCCCCGCGTTCACCACGCGTGTGGCGATCCCGATCATGCGGCGGGCGGACGAGGCACCGTACTGCGCCGTGTCCAGCAGCTTGTGGAAGGCCTCGTCCTCGATGGCCGACAGTTCGACCGCCGCGGCCCGCTCCAGGTACAGCTCCGTCGCGACGCGCTCGACCTTCGGTTCGAGGCGGCCGGTGGCGTACGTACTGGCGGCCCGCAGCAGGGCGGCGAGCAGCATCACCACGGCGACCGTGACGAGCGCGGGAACCGCGTCCCGCAGCCGGTCCGCGACCTGGCCGCCGCCCATCAGACGTCCCAGGACGCTGTTGACCGCCAGCAGACTCACCGCCTGCGCCAGCCCGCGGCCCACCTCCGCGGCCAGCACGGTCCGCGCGGCGCGGCGGTCCGCCTGCCACGCCAGCCGGAAGCTGGAGGAGAGGAGTGTGGGCAGCCGCGTCACCATGGCGCGGAAGTTCAGCTCCATGAACGCGTCGGAGTGCTGCGACCAGCCCATGTCGTACCGCAGCGGTCCCCCGAACAGGAGCCGCTCGGACTCGGACGGCTCGGGCCCGTCGGCAGCCGCCCGGGCGTCAGCCGCCTGGGCGGTGGCGGGCTCGTCGGCGAGCGTCTGTGCGCCGGTGGGTTCTTCGTCGGCCGGCCGGTTCCCGGCGGGCCGGGTTGGTCGGTCGGGCCGGGCCGGTCGGTCGGGCTGGGTCGGTCGGGCTGGTCGGGTTTCGGCTCCGGCTTCGGCTGAGGGCGCCACCTCGGCTTCGGGAGCCGCACCGGCTTCGGGAGCCACACCGGCTCCGGGCGCCACTCCGGCTCCGGGCTCCATTCCGGTTCCAAAGCCCGCTCCGGTTCCGGAGCCCACTCCGGTTCCGGAGCCCACTCCGGTTCCAGGGACCGCACCGGTCTCCGGCGCGTCTCCCGTCGGCCTGGTCCTCCCCGGCGATCCCGTCGACTCAGCAGACCCCACCGATGACCTCCCCGATCGTGGCCGAAAGGCCACTATCGCGGTGTCGGGCGCCGACGGGCAGGGCGCGCGCCCTGCCCGGCACGGCGTAACCGGGGCACGCCCGGGCGCTCGGGGGGCCACAGAGCGGGGGACCGCGTCAGGTCCGAGGCGGTATGCGTACACGCCCCGCAGCGGACGCCCGACCCCGTACGGGTCAGGCGCTCACCGGCCGGGACCAGGCGGGCTGCGTCCCGGTCACCCGGCAGAGCGCCAGGTAGAGGGGGATCGGCGGGGTGTACGGAAGCGTGCCGTCCGGTGTGTGGATCAGATCGGGCAGACTGGGCGTGGCCGGCACGAGCGCCCCCGTGGCGTAGTGCGCCGGCGCGGGCCATTCGAGGGCGACGTCGGAGTCGGACGGCACGAGCCACCACCAGTGCGTGCTGTCGGCGTAGACACAGCCGACCCGCGGCAGCCGGGGCATCAGCAGCGGACCGAGTCTCGCGGGCATCGCCACCGCGTCACAGCCCAGCGGGGCCCGCATGCCCTCCGGCACGGTCAGCCGCCGCGACGCACCCGGGCCGGACGCCGTCCGGCCGCGCCCGATGCGGACCAGCGTGTCCAGACTCAGCACCCGTGGCGTACCGGCCGAACCAGCCCTCACAGCCATTCAGTCCCCGTCCGTAAGCACAGTTTTTCGGTCTCGGGATTCCTCGATCGGTCTCGGGATTCCTCGTCCCGGGACCTCCGCACCGACCGGTGGCCGACCGGCGGGCGCGACGCCATGGATCAGAACCACTCGGCCCGGGCCGGGGAGATGTCCGCCCCGGCAGGTGTCCCGGTGGGTGATCCGGTCGGCGAGGAGCCGGCAGGGGCCGGCCGGCTCCTCGCACCCCAACCCAGGTCCGACCGCGGTTCGGCGCCGTTGTTCGCCGAACGCGGCAGGTCCGCCCAGACGAGCAGTCCGGGACCGGTTTCCTGGGCGCCCCAGGCAGTACACATCGCCGCGACGAGAAGCAGTCCCCTCCCATGCTCCTCGTCAGGACGCTGTGGCGACGGGTGGGGCTCACCCGGCGCACATCCTTCGTCACGAACGGCTATCCGCACCAGGTCCTCGCCGTCGTGCAGCTCGCACACCACATGGCGGCTCGCCGTGTGCACGATGGCGTTGGTGACCAGTTCGGAGACGACGAGCTCCGCCGTGTCGCAGGTGTCCTCGCAGACCGCCCAGCCCGACAATCGGGCGCGCGTCAGGTGCCGGGCCTGTGCTGCGGAGCCCGGATGTGCGGCCAGCTCGAAGCGGAACCGGCGCTCGGCTGTCGTCTCGGGGCGTACCCCGGCGGTGGCAGCAAGACGGTCCCGGTTCACGGAGGCGACTGTTCCTAACGGCGCGGACGGAATCACGTTTGCCACTATCTCCCCGTCGTGAACACTTGGCAAGTGTCACTCTGAAAATTGCAGAGTGCAGTGTTCTGAGCGGTATGGCCGTGGCACACTGCAGACAACAGCACGCGGCGCGGCGCCAGTTGGGTACCCGGGAGGGACCCGAACGGGCGCCGCCCCGGCTGTCTGGACACAAGTGGAGGTGGACGTGAGCGAGCCGCGGTCCGCGCCGACGGTCGGGCAGGTCGTCCTCGGGCGGCGACTGCTTGACCTGCGGGAACGCGCGGGGCTCAAGCGTGAGGAGGCAGCGCGCATCCTGCGCGTCACCGCCGCCACCGTCCGCCGTATGGAAATGGCGGAGGTGTCCCTCAAGATCCCGTACCTCCAGCTCCTGCTGAAGTCGTACGGCGTCTCCGACGAAGAGGCCGAAGCCTTCGTCGCGCTGGCCGAGGACGCGAATCAGCCGGGCTGGTGGCAGCGGTTCCACGACATCCTGCCGGGCTGGTTCTCGATGTACGTCAGCCTGGAGGGGGCGGCCGCCCTCATCCGCTCCTACGAACCTCACTTCGTGCCCGGAGTCCTCCAGACCGAGGAGTACGCGCGCGGTGTCATGCGGTCCGGCGCCGTCGGCCAGACCAGACCAGAGGACATCGAGCGTCATGTGGCGCTGCGCATGCAGCGACAGGAACTACTGACACGTGAGGGCGCGCCCCGGTTCTGGGCCGTGATGGACGAGACCGCCCTGCGCCGGCCGGTCGGCGGCCCCGAGGTCATGCGCGGCCAGGTCGACCGGCTGCTCGAGGCCACGGAACTGCCCAACGTGACGCTGCAGATCGCGCCCTTCTCGTCGGGGCCGCACGCGGGCACGTACGGGCCCTTCGTGCTGTTCCGCTTTGCCATGCCCGAACTGCCGGACATGGTCTACAGCGAGTACCTGACCGGCGCCGTCTACCTGGACGCGCGCAGCGAGGTGGCTGCCCACCTCGAGGTCATGGACCGCATGGCGGCCCAGGCCGCCACGGCACATCGCACGAAGGAGATCCTGCTGGATCTCCGCAAGGAGCTGTGAATGGATCGCATCAAGTCCCGGATACGCGTCGCGCGGATCTACAACGGCATGCCCGCCAGGGAACTGGGCAGCGAGGGATGGCACAAGCCGTGGAGCGGTGGCAACGGCGGCAACTGCCTGGAGGCGATGAAGCTCGCCGACGGCCGGATCGCGGTCCGTCAGTCGGCCGACCCGGACGGTCCCGCGCTCATCTACACCCCCGGCGAGATGACCGCGTTCATCCAGGGCGCCAAGGCGGGGGAGGCGGACTTCCTGCTCTCCTGAGTTCGTCGACGGGCACGCGCGGCCGATCGGTGCAGAACCGATTCTTCTCAGGCGGCCGCCGGAAACGTCGAAGTGCCGGAAGCGTCAGGAGTCTTGCAGGCGTTCAAGGTATTCAAGTCTTGAGGGCGTCCAGGAGTGTCGAGATGTCGGGGATGTCAGGGGTGCCGGGAGTGTCGTCCGCAGGTACGTTTCCGGTGCCGCCGCGGGAGACGCGGAGACCGCCCTGCGCCTGACGGCGGAACGCAAGGGAGGGCGGATTCCTGTTCCGCCCTCCCTCGCGTTCCGCTCAGGGGGGTGGCAGCGCCGCGCACAACGCCTCCAACGCGGCCCCGTACGCATGTTCGGAAGGCGTGGCGTACCCCACGACGAGGCCGTCCGGCGCGGTCATGGCCTCAGGCGCCTCCGGGTGCCGGAACTCCGCGAGTCCGTCCAGCGCGAGGCCCCGCCGCACGGCGGCCTCCACCGTCGAGGACTCGCTGCCGGGCGGCAACCGCAGCACCGCGTGCAACCCGGCCGCGATCCCGGTGACCTCGACATGCGGCGCGTGCGCGGCGAGCGTCCCGACCAGCCGGTCCCGCCGCCCGCGGTACCGCTGCCGCATCCGCCGTACGTGACGGTCGTACGACCCCGACCCGACGAAGTCCGCGAGCGCCAGCTGGTCCAGGACGCCCGCCCACGCCTCCCGCGCGCCCTTGACCGCCAGCACCTCGTCGACGTACCGCTCGGGAAGGACCATCCAGCCCAGCCGCAGCGCCGGCGACAGACTCTTGCTGACCGACCCCAGGTGGACCACCCGCTCGGGATCGAGGCCCTGCAGGGCCCCGACGGGCTTGCGGTCGTAACGGAACTCCCCGTCGTAGTCGTCCTCCAGGACCACCCCTCCGCGCGCGCGTGCCCAGTCGACGACGGCCGCACGCCGCACGGGATGCAGCGGCCCGCCGGTCGGGAACTGGTGCGCCGGCGTGAGCAGTACGGCCCGCTCCCCGGCGAGACCGCCGACCTGGGCCCCGTCCTCGTCGAGGGCCAACGGGACGGTCCGTACCCCCGCCGCCGTCAGCAGCTCCCGGTGGAAGGCGAGACCGTACGACTCGACGGCCAGCGGACCGCGCAGCACCGCCGGGAAGAGCAGCCGCAGCGCGTGCGCGAACCCCGAGCAGATCACGATCCGCCCCGGCTCGGTCCGCACACCACGCGCGCGTGCCAGGTACTCCGCCAGTGCTTCCCGCAGTTCGATCCGCCCCGCGGGATCGCCGGGCCCGAACGCCTTGTGGGGAGCCCGTCGCAGAGCCCGCCGGTACGAGGCCAGCCAGGCGGCGCGCGGGAACGCCGACACGTCCGGGGTGCCCTGCCGCAGGTCGTGCCGCGGTCCACGCGCGCGTGGAGGCGCCTTCTCGGATACGCGCCCCCGGACCTCCAGCGGTTCGGCGCGCTCGGCGACCCGGGTGCCCGAGCCCTGCCGCGCCGTGAGCCGGCCCTCCGCGACGAGTTCGGCGTACGCGTCGGCCACCGTGTTGCGGGCCACACCCAGGTCGGCCGCGAGTGAACGGTAGGGAGGAAGACGAGTCCCGGGAGCGAGCCGCCCACCGCTGATCGCCTCGCGCAGGGCACGGGTCAGAGCGGCGCGCCGACCACCCGGACCGGACAGTTCCAGATGCAGGTCGGCGCCGAGGCCCTCCGCGGGATCGACCCATGAATCCGCCATGGAAACGCACCTTACAAGGGGTCTTTCCGACTCATGGCCCCATGGACATGACGACGAACGCGACGCACCGGCACGCCGGCAGGGCGGCACGGCGGCACGGCGCGCAGCTGAGAGGCCGGCACCTTCTCGGCGATCCCCGAAGCCCCGGGCTCGCTGATCTCGCGAAGGACCGGCTCGGACCCACGCTGGGAAGGCAGGACAGGCTTCAGGCCAGCGCCAGCACGTACGAGACCGTTCCGCCGGCCGCAGCGGTCATCCGGACGTGGTTCCACATCGACCACTCGCTCACATACGTGGGCCAGTACGCGAGGGCCTCCGGCGTGCCCGGCTCCATCCCGGCCAGCTTGCTGTTGCGCGGGACGTTCGCCGCGATCGTGACCCCGAAACAGCCGAAGAGATACAGCGCGCTGCCCAACAGCAGTTCCACCGTGCCGTCGTCGGGCCACAGCACGAAGGTGACCACCGCTATCACGGCACACAGCACGGCCGACCCGATGAACACGAACATGAAGGCCGGCAGCAGCGCCGTCACGTTGATCGCCTGCATCGCCGCCACACCCTGCGCCGGCGGCAGCGCCGCCAGCCCCTTCATCACGAACGTCGAGAACGCGCAGAACACCCCGGCCACCAGCCCGGTGCTCAGCACACCCACCACGGTGAGTGCGAAGTACGGTCCCTCGATCATGGCGACCCCCGTGTAAGCGGCACTTCCCGTCAACAACTCGCGCACCGTTCCCGAGACCATGGGGGCCGGACCGCCCCGAACCTCAAGATCCTGCACGGCGTCTCCTGTCACCACAAGAGAAATGCCGTACGGCGAGGGTGACCATGACCGAAGGGCCCCCTCCCTCCCCTCCCCCTCCCCCTCCCTCTCCTCCCCTCTCCTCTCTCTTTCCTCCCCCCTCCCGTCCGCGGTCCGAATGAGCCGCGCGGCATCATGGGCGGTGTGCGACTCGAAGCGATCACCTGGGAACGGCTCGGCGACTCCATCGCCGGGCGCTTGCTCGACCTGGAGCCGGCCGACGGCGGCCCCTGGCTCCGCGTCGCCTTCGACGGTGCCCCCGCCGCCCGCCCCGGCGACCTAGCCGAACGCGTCGCCGAGGCCCTCCGCCCGCGCGGCCGCTCCGCCCTGGTCATCGGTACCGAGGGCTACCTCCGGGCCGCCTCCCTCCGTTTCGAGTACGGGCGCCAGGACGTGGACACCTACTACGACGGCTGGTTCGACACCGGTGCCCTGTGGCGGGAGGTCTTCGGCCCGCTCGAACCCGGTGGCGACGGCCGTGTCCTGCCCGACCTCCTGGACCCGGCCACCGATCGCGCCACCCGCACCCCCTACGTGCAACTCCCTCCTCACGCCGTGCTGTTGCTGCACGGTCCCTTGCTCCTGCGCCACTGGTTCCCGTTCGACCTCGCCGTCCACGTACGTCTCTCACCGGCCGCCCTGCGCCGCCGCACCCCGGAGGGCGAGCACTGGACGCTCCCCGCGTTCGAGCGGTACGAGAACGAGACGGACCCAGGTGAAACGGCCGACATCCTGGTGCGGGCGGACGACCCGCGCCATCCGGCGTGGAACGGCTGACCGGGGCCGGAGTCCGCTCCCGCCGTCCCGTACGAACCTGTCCGCGCCAACGGGTTTCGCTTGCACGTGCATGTAGTTACTGTGGCGGCATGACGATCCCCTTCGACGACGCGGTCCGCACACTCCTCGACGGCAAGAACTTCGCCAGCGTCGCGACCCTCGGCCCCGGGGGAGCACCCCAGAACTCGGTGGTTTGGATCAAACGCGAGGGCGACACCGTCCTCTTCTCCTCGACCGACGGCCGGCAGAAGGTCCGCAACCTCCGGCGCGACCCCCGTATCAGCCTTTCGGTCTTCGACCTCACCGATCCCTACTCCTCGGTGGAGATCCGCGGCACCGCCGAGATCGTCCCCGACGAGGACAAGCGCCTCCCGTACGAGCTCTCGCACAAGTACCTGGGCATCGACCCTCCCGGGGAGAAGGATGACGAGGTCCGCGTGATCCTCCGCGTACTGCCCGAGCGGATCATCGTGTTCCCGGCGTGAGCCGGGCGGTGGACGGCGGCGAGCGGCTTCACAGCCAGCCGTTGCGCTTGAAGCCCCGGTAGAGGGTGAGGCACGCGACGGCGATCACCCCGACCGCCAGCGGGTACCCGAACTTCCAGTGCAGCTCCGGCATGTGGTCGAAGTTCATGCCGTACACACCGCAGACCATCGTCGGCACCGCGATCAGCGCCGCCCACGCCGTGATCTTCCGCATGTCCTCGTTCTGCGCCACGCTCACCTGCGCGAGGTGCGCCTGCAGGATCGAGTTGAGCAGCTCGTCGAACGCGGCTATCTGCTCCGCCGCCCGCAACTGGTGGTCGGAGACGTCCCGGAAGTAGGCCTGTATCTCCGGGTCGATCACCCGGATCGGCCGCGTCGCGAGATCCATGATGGGTCGGCCCAGCGGGACCACCGCCCGCTTCAGTTCGAGCAGTTCACGCTTCAGCTGGTAGATGTGCCCGGGGTCGGCCCGCGCGCCATCCGCCGCGAACACGGCCGTCTCGACCTCGTCGATGTCCTCCTGCACCGAAGCCGTGACGTTCAGGTAGTCGTCCACCACATGGTCCGCGATCGCGTGCAGTACGGCGGCCGGCCCCTTCATGAGCTGCGCGGGATCGGCCTCCAGCTCCTCGCGCAGCGGACCCAGCGAACCGTGCCGCCCGTGCCGTACGGTCACCACGAAGTCCTGGCCGACGAAGACCATGATCTCGCCGGTGTTCACCACCTCGCTGCTCGCCGTCAGTTCGGTGTGCTCGACGTAACAGACCGTCTTGAACACCGCGAACAGCGTGTCGCCGTACCGCTCCAGCTTCGGGCGCTGATGGGCGTCCACCGCGTCCTCCACCGCCAGCGGGTGCAGATCGAACAGCTCGGCGATGCCCGCGAACTCCACTTCGGTCGGCTCGTGCAGCCCGAGCCAGACGAAACCGCCGTCGGCCTTGCGGACCCGCTCCACCGTCTCGGCCAGGTCGCGGCCGGCCGGAACCCTGGCCCCTTCCTCGTACGCCACACAGTTCACCACCGAGGAGCCCAGCGGTGACCGGGCATGATGGCTCAGGTCGACCGGCGTGCGCCGCCGCGTCAGCCGTGCCGCCTTGCGGAGGCCGCCGACCCTGCTCAGCCGCGTGACCCTCCGCAGATTCCCTGCCATGGACATACGGATCTCCCTGCGTGGATCTCCCCGCGCCGTGCTCTGCGCCTTGTCGCGGCCAGTCTGCCAGGATGTTCTGACGGCCGTTCAGGCCTGTGGGAACGGAGGGTTCCGCTCCGGAAGCGCTCTTCCGGCCGAGTGCCGACCAGCTCTCACGGCACCGCACAGGCCCCGTGTGCCGCGCCCCGCGTCCGGGCCGGGAGCGTCATCCCGCACGAAAAAGCTGACAAATGGGATGATCAGTGCATGATGCGTACCGATGGACACCTCCTCGACCACCGCCGGTCCGAGGCGGGGCAGCGATTCGACGCCCTCGCCGCTCTCTTCGACCCCACGACGTTCCGGCACCTCGAACGGTTCGGCGTCGGATCCGGCTGGCGCTGCTGGGAGGCGGGAGCCGGTGGCATGTCCGTGGTGTCCTGGCTGGCCAGGAGGGTCGGGCCCACCGGCAGGGTGATCGCGACCGGCCCCGACCTCTCCTGGGCGCCGCCGGCCGTCCGCCCGCCGATCCAGCTGCGCGTCCACGACATGGGCGCCGACGAGCCGCCGGTGGAGGGCTTCGACCTCGTGCACGCCCGGTTCGTCCTCGCTGATGTGCCGGACCGGGAAAGGGCGTTGCGCACGATGATCAGGGCGCTGCGGCCCGGCGGACGGCTCCTGGTCGAGGACGCCGATCCCACCCTGCAGCCGCTGGCCTGCCCCGACGAGCACGGCCCCGAGCAACAGCTGGCCAACCGGGTGCGCCACGCGATGCGCGACGTACTCGCCGAACGGGGCGCCGAACTCGCGTACGGGCGGCGGCTTCCCCGGCTGCTCCGCGAGGCCGGACTGCGTCAGGTCGAGGCCGACGCGTACTTCCCCCTCACCTCGCCCGCCTGCGGGGCACTCGAGGCCGAGACGGTCGGGCAGGTCCGGGAACAGCTCGTCGCGCAGGGGCGCGTCACCGGCCAGGACATCGACCGCCACCTGGCGAACGTGGCCGCGGGCGGGACGGACCTGGCCACGGCGCCGATGATCTCGGCATGGGGGCGCAAGGCGTAGCCATGAAGTGGGGCGCAGGGTCGGGCTACGACTTCCTCCGCGGCCTCCCGCCCACCTGCTCCACCGCCCGTGCTCCGGCCCGGCACCCCTCGACGGCCGCCTCCCGCGGTCGGCCGCCCGCGAGCAACGCGGCCAGGAAGGCGCCGGTGAAGGCATCGCCGGCGCCGGTGGTGTCGACGGGGACCGCCGGTTCGGCCGGAACGCCGGCTCGTACCGTTCCCGACCGGGCGACGAGAGCTCCGGCACCACCCTGCTTGACCACCACCAGCGGAATGCGGCGGCTCAGCTCGGCCGCCGCGTCCGCCGTGTCGGGAAGGCCTGTCAGCAGACGGGCCTCGTCCCGGCTCGGGAGCAGGACGTCGATCCCTTCGGTGAGCGAGAGGAACCGGTCCACGCCCAGGCGGGAGAGGAACCCCGTCGACGCGGGATCCACGCTCACCGGTACGCCACGCGCGCGTGCCGACTCCAGCGCCACCGCCACCAGGGCCCGGCACGGCTCGGAGAAGAACAGATAGCCCGACAGGTGCAGCCAGGCGACTCCGTCGAGCAGGCCGGGGGACCAGTCGTCGGCGTCCAGGCGCAGGGACGCGCCACTGTCGGTGAGGAAGGTGCGTTCCGCCGCGGCGTCCGTGTCCACCAGGCAGATCACCGTCCCCGTAGGTGCCCGTGGGTCGACGACCAGGAGGGGGCGCACTCCGGAGGCCACCAGTTCCCGCTCGTGCCAGGCGGCCGAGTCCGCGCCCACCCGGCCGAGGAACCGCACCTCCGGTCCGCCGCGACGCGCGGCCCAGCAGGCGACGTTGGCGCCCGCACCGCCCGGTACGGTCCGCACGGCGGCGGCCGTGTCGGTGCCCGGAGCGAGCGGCCCGCGGTGCCGGGCGACGACATCCGTGATGACGTCCCCGACGACAAGAAGAGCGCCGCCGGGGGCGCCCGCCCCCGGTGGGCTCGCTCCTGCCGCGCCCACCGCTGTCGCGTCTGCTTCCGTCACCTCCTGGCCCAGGCCGCCGCGATGCGCCCCGCCAGCCGTACGTTTCCGCGCACCGCCGCGAGATTCGCCTCCAGTGACGCCCCGTCGGTGTGGCGCACCAGGTGGTCGAGCAGGAACGGGGTGACCGCCTGGCCGCTCACGCCCTGCGCCTCGCACGCGTGCAGCGCGTCGGCGAGCACGCGCGCGTGCAGCGCGGGGTCCAGCTGCTGCGCCTCGGGTACGGGATGGGCGACGATCAGCGCCGAATCGGGTCCGTCCAGGGCGTCCTGGGCGCGCATGACGGCGGCGACCTCGTCCGGCGACTCCAGTGTCCAGTCCACCGGGTGGCCGGAGTCCGACAGGTAGAAGCCGGGGAAGCGCGTCGTGCCGTACCCGGCCACCGCCACACCCAGCGTCTCCAGGCGCTGCAGGGTCGCCGGCACGTCCAGGATCGACTTCACCCCCGCGCACACCACCGTGATGCGGGTGCGCGCGAGGAGCCCCAGGTCGGCGGACTCGTCCTGCGTCACGGTCCACTGGCGGTGTACGCCTCCGAGCCCGCCCGTCGCGAACACCCGTACTCCGGCCTGCGCGGCCAGCAGCGCCGTCGCGGACACCGTGGTCGCCCCGCTGGCCCCGGCGGCGACCGCCAACGGCAGATCGCGGTGTCCCAGTTTGCGGATGTCGTCCTCGTTGGCGACCCGTTCCACCTGCTCCTTGTCGAGTCCCACGCGGGGCAGCCCGTCGAGCACGGCGATCGTCGCGGGGACGGCGCCCTCCAGGCGCACGGCGTCCTCCAGCTCCAGCGCCACCCGGAGGTTACGCGGACGCGGCAGCCCGTGCGCGATGATCGTGGACTCCAGTGCCACCACGGGCCGTCCCGTGGCGAGCGCCTCGCGAACCTCTTCGGACACCACCAGCACGCGCGTGCCTCCTGTCTGTCGGTTCTCCTCTCATCCCTGGCGGGCGGCGCGCCCGGTCAAACCCCCACGGGCCCGCCGCGTCGGCCTTCCGGCGGCTCTCAGACGGGCCGTACCCCGGTGAGCGATCCGTGCGGGTCGAGCACGTACTTGCGGCTGGCACCCTGGTCGAACTCGGCGTAGCCGCGCGGCGCGTCCTCCAGGCCGATCACCGTCGCGTTGACGGCCTTGGCGATGTGCACCCGTTCGTGCAGGATCGCCTTCATCAGCCCCCGGTGGTACCGCATCACCGGACACTGGCCCGTCGTGAAGCGGTGGCTCTTCGCCCACCCCAGACCGAGCCGCACCTTGAGCGTCCCGGTCCGCGCGTCCTGGTCCACCCCGCCGGGGTCGTCCGTGACGTACAGGCCCGGAATGCCCAGCGAGCCGCCCGCGCGCGTGAGGCCCATCAGCGAGTTGAGGACCGTGGCGGGCGCCTCCGGGGCGTCGGCGCCGTGGGCCCGCGCCTCGAAACCGACCGCGTCGACCGCCACGTCCACCTCCGGCTCGCCCAGGATCTGGTCGATCTGCTCGCCCAGGTCGCCCCGGCTGACGTCGACCGTCTCGCAGCCGAAACTCCGGGCCTGCGCGAGCCGTTCGGCATTGAGGTCGCCGACGATGACGACGGCGGCTCCGAGCAGCTGCGCCGACGCCGCGGCGGCGAGTCCCACCGGCCCCGCGCCGGCCACGTACACCGTCGAGCCGACCCCGGCGCCCGCGGTCACCGCGCCGTGGAAACCGGTCGGGAAGATGTCCGACAGCATGGTCAGGTCGAGCAGCTTCTCGCGGGCCTGGTCCCGGTCCGGGAACCGCAGCAGGTTGAAGTCCGCGTACGGGATCATGGCGTACTCCGCCTGACCGCCGACCCAGCCGCCCATGTCGACATAGCCGTACGCCGCTCCGGGGCGGACCGGATTGACGTTCAGGCAGATGCCGGTCTTGCGCTCCTTGCAGTTGCGGCACCGTCCGCAGGCGATGTTGAAGGGCACCGAGACGATGTCCCCGACCTCGACGAACTCGACGTCCGGGCCCCGCTCGACGACCTCTCCGGTGATTTCGTGTCCGAGGACGAGTCCCTCGGGCGCGGTGGTGCGGCCGCGCACCATGTGCTGGTCGCTGCCGCAGATGTTGCTGGCGAGTACTTTCAGGATGACTCCGTGCCCGCACGTGCGGCCGACGTTCGCGGCGGCCACCCCCGGCCCGTCCTGCAGTTCGAGCGTCGGGTGGTCGATGGTCCTGACCTCCACCGCGCCCGGTTTGAGATACGCGACTGCCCTGTTCCCGCTCATACGTGATCGCCGTCCCTTCGGCCCCCGTGCCCTCGGATGCCCATGGCTGTACGCGGGGCGGAGTCTGCTACCGCCGCACCGTTCCGGCCAGCCTTCGCGCGGGTCCCGGTGGGCGGATCAGGGACCGGAGTTCCTGCTCCGGGTGAGCAGGGCCAGTGCGCCGAGCGGCAGCAGCAGACAGGCCGCGACGAGGTTCAGCCGGCCGTAACCCGCCTGCGCCATGACGAGGCCCGCAGCGGCCCCGCCGAGCGCCGCCGCGGTGTTCATGGTCAGGTCGGACAGCCCCTGCGCCGCGGCGCGCGCGGGCTGCGGGACGGAGTCGGTCAGCAGGGCGGAGCCGGAGACGAGCCCCGCCGACCAGCCGAGGCCCAGCAGGAAGAGGCCGGCGGCGGTCTGTCCGTGACCGGCCCCGGCGGTACCCGCGAGGAGTGCGGCGCAGGCCAGCAGCGCCACGGCCAGACCGATCACCGACAGCCGCCCGAACCGGTCGGACAACCACCCCATGACGGGCGAGAACGCGTACATCCCGGCGATGTGGATGCTGATGACCAGCCCGATCAGATCGATGTCCGCCCCGTGGTGACCGAGGTCCAGCGGCGTCATCGACATGACCGACACCATCGCCGTGTGCGACACGGTGACCGTCACGAGGGCCAGCCGCGCCCGCGGGGACGCCCGGACGGCGGCCGCCCCCGCCCTGACGGAGCGCGCCGCGGGGGACTGCTCCTCGGCCGGCGCCAGGGCGCGGGCGGTGAGCAGCGGGTCGGGCCGCAGCAGCACCGCGACCAGCAGCGCCGATATGAGAAAAACCCCGGCCGCCCACAGGAAGGGTCCGGCCGTCGGCGGTATGCCGATCCCGGAGACGCTGCGGCCCGCGGGCGCGGCGATGTTGGGGCCGATGACCGCACCGATCGTCGTGGCCCACACGACGTTCGAGATGGCCCGGGCCCGCCGCCCGGGTTCCGCGAGGTCGGCGGCCGCGAACCGCGCCTGCAGGTTCGCCGACGAGGCCGCGCCGAAGCCCGCCATGCCGACCAGCAGCAGCGGGAAGCTGCCCACGGCCGCCCCGGCCACGACGGTGCCCGCGCCCGACGCTCCGACCAGGTAGGCCAGGACGAGCCCCGGCCGGCGGCCGCGTGCGGTCATCAGCGCGGCCAGCGGCACCGAGAGCACGGCCGTCCCCGTGACGGTCGCGGTGGGTGCGAGCCCGGCGAGCGACTCGGTACCGGCGACCTCCTGCGCCAGGACCACGGCGAGCGCGAGGCCCGTGGCCACACCGAGCCCGCCGAGGATCTGACTGGCGATGAGCACGGCGGACGTACGGCGTCGCAGCGCGGACAGCCGGGCGGCGTCGAAGGCCACGCCGCCCGGCCGCTCGACGGCGGTCACCGCGGACACGCCCGGAAAAGCGGACACGCCCGAAAGAGGGGGCCGGCGGCGAAGGCGTCGTCCGGGCCCGCGAACTGCACCGGGTCGGACGCGTGCACATGAGTGAAGCCGGACGTGGTCATCGGCGCAGTCTCCCCCCTGGCCCCGGGCCGTGACACCCTCCGTACGGGAGGAGGTCGGCCGTCAGAACAGCGGTTCCGGCAGGACGCCCTCCAGCGCCAGCAGTTTCCGCTTGGTCTCCACACCGCCCCCGAACCCGCCGATGCCGCCGTCGCGCTCCACGACCCGGTGGCAGGGCACGACGACCGGCAGTGGATTGGCACCCATGGCCATGCCCACCGCCTGGGCCGCTCCCGGCTGCCCGACCCGCCGTGCCAGGTCGCCGTAACCCACCACCGCCCCGTACGGAACGCCGGAGGCCAGCTCGCGCAGCACCTGGCGGTTGAAGCCGGAGATCAGGGACCAGTCCAGCGGCAGCTCGAAGTCATGGCGCTCGCCCGCGAAGTACGCCGCGACCTGCCGTATCGCCTCGGCGAGCAGCGGGGACCGCGGGGCCTCGACGGGCTCGGTGCCGAACCGGGATCCGAGCCGCTCGATCGCCCTGTCGCGCACCGCGTCCGTGGCGTGGAAGACGACGCTGACCAGGCCCTCGCCGGTCGCCGCCAGCAGCAGCGGGCCGATGCCGCTGTCGACGACGGCCCACTCCACCCGCTGCCCGTTCTGCCCGTGGCTGTTCATGCGCTCCACGGTACGGCGCACCACTGACAACGCCGGTGCCGTGGACGCCTGCGGGCGTCCACGGCACCGGCGGCCGGGCCCGACGGCCGGAGTGTCGTTCAGCCCGTACGCAGGGCCTCGCGCACCACGTCCGGCTTGTTCGTGATGACGCCGTCCACACCGAAGCGCGCGACGCGCCGCGTGTCCGCCGCGGTGTCGACGGTCCAGGTGAGGATCTCCAAGGGCTTGCCGTGCGGTCCTTCGAGGGCGTGGATCGCCGCGACGTACCCGAGGGAGATCGTGGTGTGCGAGGAGTTGATCTGGTCGGCGAACCGCGCGTAGGCGGGCAGCTGCGCGACCGACGGGGTGCCCAGGAAGCCCGTCCTGACGTCGGGCCGCAGCTTGTGCACGGTACGGATGCTGTTCGCGTCGAAGCTCTGGACCACCAGCCTGCCGCGCACGTGGGCCGGGCCCAGCCAGCCCTCGTTGCTGAGCAGCTTGAGGGTCTCCCGCTCGATGCCCGGGTAGAGCGTGGGGTTCTTGATCTCCAGGACGAGCTTCTGGTGGTTGTGCGAGACCCGGTTCATGTACTGCTTGAGGGTCGGTACGCGCGCCCCCTTGTAGCGCGCGCTGAACCAGCTGCCCGCGTCCAGGCGCGCGATCTCCGCGGCGGTGAAGTCCTTCACCTTCCAGGGGGCCCGCCCGGGGAAGACCTGCTCCACGTCGGTCGTACGGGCCAGGCTGTCGTCGTGGATCACGACGAGCTTGCCGTCCCTGGTGCGCTGGACGTCGTTCTCCACCCAGCGGAACCCGAGGCGGGCCGCCCTGTCGATGGCGGCGAGCGTGTTCTCGGGGGCCTGGGCCGAGGCTCCGCGGTGAGCCACGACCTGAGGCCGGTCGGTGCTCGAGTCCGCGTGGGCGGTGGAGAGGGGGAGAGCGACAGCGGCTCCCAGGAGTGCGGTGGTCGTGGCGGCGGCAGCGCGCGCGTGCATGCGTACTCCTTGCGTCTGTGATCACGGACAGTCTTAGCGTGACAGCAGACGGTCAACTTCTGGGGGGTACGCGATGGCCATAAATTGAATGGACTTGCCCAAGTCCGATCACACGTGCTGCACAACTGGGGCAGCGTCGTAATTCTTTGCCGGAAAATCGTTCGAGCGTTCCGGTGCGAGTCATACTCTCTGCGACAACCCTGGTCACCGCGGCGCTGCCGGGACGGGGCGCTTCACAGAATTTCCGGGATGTAACAGGGCGGAAGGGCAACCGCGCATGCAGGGCACGGTCGACGGATTCAGCTACGGACTCGTCACGCCGCTCGTGGCGTACCTGATGGCGTGCCTCGGCGGAGCACTCGGACTGCGCTGCACCACGAGGTCGATGCTCGTCACCCGTTCCTGGCGCCCCGGCTGGCTCGCCCTCGGCTCGGCGGCGATCGGCTCCGGCATCTGGACCATGCACTTCATAGCGATGATGGGGTTCTCCGTCGAGGAGACCCCGATCCGCTACGACAGACCGCTGACCTTCGCGAGCCTCGGCGTCGCGATCGTCATGGTCGGCATCGGGATCTTCATCGTCGGCTACCGGGGGGCCTCCGGAACGGCCCTGTTCACCGGGGGCACCATCACCGGTCTCGGGATCGCCTCGATGCACTACCTCGGCATGGCCGGAATGCGGCTCGACGGGAAGCTCGAGTACAACACCTTCACCGTCGCCGCCTCGGTCGTCATAGCCGTCGCAGCCGCGATCGCGGCCCTGTGGGCGGCGGGACAGGTCCGCGGGTTCCTGTGGAGCGTGGGCGCGAGCCTCGTCATGGGCCTCGCCGTCAGCGGCATGCACTACACGGGGATGGCCGCCCTCAGCGTCCACCTGCACGGCGCCGGCGCCGTGCCCTCCGGGGACTCACCCGCGACCCTGCTCGCGCCGCTGATGATCGGTCCGCTGGCCTTCCTGCTGCTGGCCGGTGTCGTCGTGATGTTCGACCCGCTGATGGTCATGGGCAAGCCCGACCGGAGCCGCGCCGAACGGAAGCCCGGCATCCCGGCCCACCCGGTCCGGCACACCGGCCGGGGACACGTGCCCGGCCCCCGCCACCACGAGAGCTCCCGCACCCCGCAGAACCGGTGACGAGGGCCCGTTGTCAGTGCGGGGTCGTACGGTTGAGTCCATGCGGCCCGTATCCAAGATCGAACGCACGGTGGCGCCTTTCGAGGTCGTCAGTCCCTACCAGCCCAGCGGCGACCAGCCCGCTGCCATCGCCGACCTCGAGCGACGCATCCTCGCAGGTGAGAAGGATGTCGTCCTCCTGGGTGCGACCGGCACCGGCAAGTCCGCGACCACCGCGTGGATGATCGAGAAGCTTCAGCGCCCCACCCTCGTGATGGCGCCGAACAAGACGCTGGCCGCCCAGCTGGCGAACGAGTTCCGCGAGCTGCTGCCGAACAACGCGGTCGAGTACTTCGTCTCGTACTACGACTACTACCAGCCCGAGGCCTACGTCCCGCAGTCGGACACCTACATCGAGAAGGACTCCTCGGTCAACGAGGAGGTCGAGCGGCTGCGCCACTCCGCGACCAACTCGCTGCTCACCCGCCGCGACGTCGTCGTGGTCGCCTCGGTCTCCTGCATCTACGGCCTGGGCACGCCGCAGGAGTACGTGGACCGCATGGTCAACCTCAAGGTCGGCGACGAGATCGACCGCGACGACCTGCTCCGCCGCTTCGTCGACATCCAGTACACGCGCAACGACGTGGCCTTCACCCGCGGCACCTTCCGCGTCCGCGGCGACACCATCGAGATCTTCCCGGTCTACGAGGAGCTGGCCGTCCGCATCGAGATGTTCGGTGACGAGATCGAGGCCCTCTCCACGCTGCACCCGCTCACCGGCGAGATCATCAGCGACGACCAGCAGCAGTACGTCTTCCCGGCCACCCACTACGTCGCGGGTCCCGAGCGCCTGCAGCGTGCCGCCCACGCCATCGAGAAGGAGCTGGGCGAGCGCCTGACCGAGCTGGAGAAGCAGGGCAAGCTCCTGGAGGCGCAGCGCCTGCGCATGCGCACGACGTACGACCTGGAGATGCTCAACCAGATCGGCTCCTGCTCCGGCGTCGAGAACTACTCGATGCACTTCGACGGCCGCGAGCCCGGCTCCCCGCCGAACACGCTGCTCGACTACTTCCCCGACGACTTCCTGCTCGTCATCGACGAGTCGCACGTCACGGTGCCCCAGATCGGTGCCATGTACGAGGGCGACGCCTCCCGCAAGCGCACCCTCGTCGACCACGGCTTCCGGCTGCCCTCGGCCCTGGACAACCGTCCCCTGAAGTGGGAGGAGTTCCAGGAGCGCGTCGGCCAGGCCGTCTACCTGTCGGCGACACCGGGCAAGTACGAGCTCTCGCGCGGCAACGGCTTCGTCGAACAGATCATCCGCCCCACCGGCCTCATCGACCCCGAGGTCGTGGTCAAGCCCACCGAGGGGCAGATCGACGACCTGGTGCACGAGATCCGTCTGCGCACCGAGAAGGACGAGCGCGTCCTGGTCACCACGCTCACCAAGAAGATGGCCGAGGACCTCACCGACTACTTCCTCGAGATGGGCATCCAGGTCCGCTATCTGCACAGCGACGTCGACACCCTGCGCCGGGTCGAACTGCTGCGCGAGCTGCGCGCCGGTGAGTACGACGTCCTCGTCGGCATCAACCTCCTCAGGGAGGGCCTCGACCTGCCCGAGGTCTCCCTGGTGGCGATCCTCGACGCCGACAAGGAGGGCTTCCTGCGCTCCGGCACCTCGCTGATCCAGACCATCGGCCGCGCGGCACGCAACGTGTCGGGCCAGGTCCACATGTACGCCGACAAGATCACCCCGGCGATGGAGAAGGCCATCGACGAGACCAACCGCCGCCGGGAGAAGCAGGTCGCGTACAACACGGAGCGGGGCATCGACCCGCAGCCCCTCCGCAAGAAGATCAACGACATCGTGGCGCAGATCGCCCGCGAGGACGTCGACACGGAACAGCTGCTCGGCACGGGCTACCGCAACCTGAAGGACGGCAAGAGCGCCAAGGCGCCCGTGCCCGCCCTGTCGAAGGCGGACAAGGCAGCCGGGTCCGCCAAGGGCAGGGGCCGGGCGGCCGTGCCGACCGACCGCCCCTCGGCGGAGCTCGCGCAACAGATCGAGGAGATGACGGTCCGGATGCGCGCCGCCGCCGCGGACCTGCAGTTCGAGATCGCCGCACGGCTGCGCGACGAGGTCTCCGAGATGAAGAAGGAGCTGCGCCAGATGAAGGAGGCCGGTATCGCCTGACACCGGGCCACCGCGCTGTGTTGCAAGACCGACACAAAGTGTGCACCGGACTACGGCACTGTCAGTGGCCCTGCGTAGGGTTGCTGGTCAACCGCAGGATTCTGCGGCAACAGGGGACAGTCGGTCCGAGAGGGGAACAGCGCGTGACGGTCAACATGACCAAGGGTCAGGCCATCAGTCTGCAGAAGAACGACGGGGGCACGCTGACCGCGGTGCGCATGGGGCTCGGCTGGCAGGCGGCCCCGCGACGTGGCCTGTTCGGATCCCGTACGCGCGAGATCGACCTCGACGCGTCCGCCGTGCTGTTCGCGGACAAGCAGCCGGTCGACGTGGTGTTCTTCCGTCACCTCGTCAGCGACGACGGCTCCGTGCGGCACACCGGTGACAACCTCGTCGGCGGCGTGGGCCAGGGCGGCGACGACGAGGCGATCCTCGTCGACCTCGCGCGCATCCCGGTCCACATCGACCAGATCGTCTTCACCGTGAACTCGTTCACGGGCCAGACGTTCCAGGAGGTGCAGGACGCGTTCTGCCGCCTGGTCGACGAGACCAACGGCCAGGAGCTGGCCCGCTACACCCTGGCCGGCGGCGGACAGTACACCGCGCAGATCATGGCCAAGGTCCACCGTGCGGGCGCCGGCTGGCAGATGACCGCCATCGGTACGCCGGCCAACGGCCGTACCTTCCAGGACCTGATGCCGGCGATCCTGCCGCACCTGTAGAGAACACGGCGCCCGGCGCACGCACACACAGGGGGAACGAAGGCGATGACGGCTGAGCTGGTCCGGGGACAGAACCATCCCCTCTCCCAGGCGCGACTCGAGATCCGGGTGTCGGCCGGCAAGCCGGTCGTGGCCGGGGCCACGCTCAGCGACGAGCAGGGCAAGGTGCGGGGCGTCGAGTGGGTGGCCCATCCGGGCTCGCCCACTCTGCCCGGCATGGAGGTGTCCAAGCAGGCGGCCGCCGACCACCGGCTCGCGTGCGACCTGGACGCCCTGCCGGAGACCGTGCACCGGGTCAGTGTGCTGCTCGCCCTGCCCTCCGGAGTGGGCGGTCCGGTCCGGTTCGGCGCCGTCGCCGCCCCCTTCGTCGCGGTCACCGGCCTCGACGGCTCCGAGGTCGCCAGTTACACGGTCACGGGCCTGGACGCCGAGTCGGCCGTCGTCGCACTCGAGCTCTACCGCAGACAGGGTGCCTGGAAGGTACGTGCCGTGGGCCAGGGATACGCGGGCGGCCTCGCCGAACTCTTCGCCGACCAGGGCCTGTCCCAGGCCCACCAGCTCGCGGGCGGCATCAACGAGGCGGTCGCCCAGGGCCTGGCGCGCTCGGTGGCCGCACCGCCGCCGCGCACGGCCGACGGCGACCGCACACGGCACGCCACGACGCCCGTGCTGGGACAGGACCAGGGCGGAGCCACGTCCCAGGGCACGCCAGGACAGGTGACGCCGCAGCACGGACACCCCGGCGGTCAGGGAGCCACGACGTCCGGTGCCGGGACCGGGGGAGCACAGTCCGGCTACCCCGCGGCGTCCGCGCCGGCGGACCCGTCGGCCGTCACACAGCCCGGCGCGCCCGCGGCAGGCGGCCCCGTCAACTACAGCCACCCGGGCCGGCAGGCCGCCGCGCCGCCCACGCCCCCGCCCACCGTGCCTCCCGCCCAGCCCGGCCGGCCCGCTCAGCCGGTGGCGGGCGACGCGACCGGCTGGTCCATGGAGGAGCGTCTGTACAACCAGGTGTGGGGGATGTTCGAGGACCTGGCCCGCACCACCGCCGCGTACCGCAGCGCGGTCGACTTCGCCGAGTCGCGGATGGAGCAGGAACTCGACAAGGTCCTGTCCGACCCGCGCAGCAGGATCGGCGGACAGGGCGACGCCGCCCGCGAGGCGGCCCGTGCCAAGCACGCCGAACTGGTCGACCGGGCCAGGCAGGTGCTGGACCGCGACCTCGCCCAGCTCATTGCCGAGAGCGAGGTCGTCGAACCCGCGCTGCCGCCCGCGTTCGCGCGCTGGGACAACCCCGCCTGGCACGGCTACCGGGTGCCGATGGAGATCCCCATGGCCCTGCGCCTGGGCGACCTGCACCTGCCCGAGAGCGCCGGCCTGAGCATCCCCATGCTGGTGCGGCTGCCACTGGAGCGCGGTCTGTGGATCGACAGCGGCCGCGCCGCGTCCTTCGAGGGCTCCATCGCCGATTCCGACGACTTGCGCCGCCTCGCCATGGACACGGCCGTGGCCCACGCGGCCCGGCTGCTCGCCGTCTACCCGGCGGACGAATACACCGTGCACGTCATCGACGCGGCCGGCTCGGCCGCATCGTCCCTCGCGCCGCTCGTGAGCACCGGAGTGCTCGCCGGTCCGCCGGCCGTGGGCGCCGCGGGGGTGAACGACGTACTGGCCCGGCTGACCCAGCGCGTCGACCTGGTCCAGATGGCCATTCGGGGCGGCGCTGCCGACTCGCTGCCGCCCGACCTCGACCCGGCCGAGCAACTGCTCATCGTCAACGACTTCCCGCACGGGTTCGACGACCGTGCCGTGACCCGGCTGCGCTATCTCGCGGACGAGGGCCCGGCCGTCGGGGTGCACCTCATGCTGGTCGCCGACCGGGAGGACGCCGCCGCGTACGGGCCGCTGCTCGACCCGCTGTGGCGGTCGCTGCTCCGGCTGACCCCGGTGCCCGACGACCACCTTGCCGACCCGTGGGTCGGACACACGTGGACCTACGACCCCTCGCGCGTTCCGCCCGGCAGTCAGGTGCTCCAGCACGTCCTCACCCAGGTCGCGGCCGCCCGCCGGTCCTGGAACCGCTGAGCGCCCTGGGACCACCGGGACCACCGGGCGCCTTGGAGCCCCTGGGCGCCGCCGAAGTCCGCCGAGCCCTCCCGTGACCACCTCCGCAAACGCTTCCCCAAGAGATGGTCAACTTCCCTGACCAGGCAACTTGGCTTTCCTTTTACCAATCTCTTTACCTTTCCTTGGTGATTGGGTACTGTGGTTGGTGCGGAGGGGAGTACTCCCTACCTACTGCGGCGTACCCGTCAATACGGATCCGGTCGGACGGCCGGATCCCGGGGCGTCGGCCCGAGTCCACCGGGCGCATCACGCGCCCCGGACGAACCCATCGGGTGGAAGAGACCTCCGGCAGCGACGACGCTGACATTTGCCGTTACGTACTGCCGGAGGCGCAGTGGATGTTTCCGTGACCCTTTGGGTCCTCACCATCGTGGGCCTGGCGGCCCTCATCGGGGTCGACTTCTTCATCGGCCGCAAGCCGCACGACGTATCGATCAAGGAAGCCGGGATCTGGACGGTCGTCTGGATCGTCCTGGCCGCGCTGTTCGGGCTCGGACTGCTCCTCTTCTCCGGAGGCCAGCCCGCCGGAGAGTTCTTCGCCGGCTTCATCACCGAGAAGTCGCTGAGCGTCGACAACCTCTTCGTCTTCGTCCTGATCATGGCGAAGTTCGCGGTACCCACGCAGTACCAGCAGCGCGTGCTGCTCATCGGCGTACTGATAGCCCTGGTCCTGCGCGCGATCTTTATCGCCGCCGGCGCCGCGATCCTCGCGAGCTTCGCCTGGGTCTTCTACATCTTCGGCGCGTTCCTCATCTACACCGCGTGGAAGCTGATCCAGGAAGCCCGCGCCGACGACGAGGACGAGGAGTTCGAGGAGAACCGCCTGCTCAAGGCGGTCGAGCGCCGCTTCGGTGTCGCCGACCGCTACCACGGCACCAAGCTGTGGATCCAGCAGAACGGCAAGCGGGTCATGACCCCGATGCTGGTCGTCATGCTGGCGATCGGCACCACCGACGTGCTCTTCGCGCTGGACTCGATCCCCGCGATCTTCGGTCTGACGCAGGACCCGTACATCGTCTTCACGGCCAACGCGTTCGCGCTGATGGGCCTGCGGCAGCTGTACTTCCTGATCGGCGGACTCCTCAGGAAGCTGGTCCACCTCAGCTACGGGCTGTCGGTCATCCTCGGATTCATCGGCGTCAAGCTCGTGCTGCACGCGCTGCACGAGTCCGGCGTCCATGTACCGGAGATATCCATCCCGGTCTCCCTCGGCGTGATCTGCGGTGTCCTGGTGATCACCACGATCACCAGCCTGATGGCCTCCAAGAAGCAGGCGGCCGAAGAGGCGGGGAAGACCGCAGACACCCGGAAGGACGAAGGCTCCGAGAAGGACAGCATCGACGTCTGACCGCGTCGGACGCGGGAACGACCGGGAGCGGCGCTCGGCCCATGGCCGGCCGCCGCTCCCGGTACCGGGCGGCGGCGCTGTACACGCGGCCACCGTGCTGCCCCGCCGGAGTGCGGAGCCCGCTCACGGCTGCGACGATCGCTGCATGATCGTTCGGCTTCGGACACTCGTGACGCAGTGGACGGCCGTCGTGCCCGTGATCGCGATCGTCCTGCTGGCCCTCACCTGGGGCCGTGAGCTGCCCGGCGTGGTCGTGGTCCTGGTGACGCTGGTCCTGGCCGGCGCCGTGCTG
This sequence comes from Streptomyces sp. V3I8, assembly GCF_030817535.1. Taxonomy (NCBI): domain Bacteria; kingdom Bacillati; phylum Actinomycetota; class Actinomycetes; order Kitasatosporales; family Streptomycetaceae; genus Streptomyces; species Streptomyces sp. V3I8. The sequence continues at coordinate 6,603,024 of NZ_JAUSZL010000002.1, forward strand.
GCCGCGGTCCACCACGCGGAAGTGGTCGCCCACCGGGTCGGTGAGCCATTCGGCTCGCTGGTGCTCGCCGTCGCCGTCACGATCATCGAGGTGGCGCTGATCGTCACCCTCATGGCGGACGGTGGGGACAAGGGCGCAACCCTGGCCCGCGACACCGTCTTCGCGGCCGTGATGATCACCTGCAACGGCATCGTGGGACTGAGTCTGCTCGTCGCCTCCCTGCGGCACGGGCTGGCCGTCTTCAACGCCGAAGGCACCGGCGCGGCCCTCGCGACCGTGGCGACACTGGCGACGCTCAGCCTGGTGCTGCCGACCTTCACCACCAGCAAGCCGGGGCCCGAGTTCTCCACGACCCAGCTCACCTTCGCCGCCCTGTCCTCACTCGTCCTGTACGGCATGTTCGTGGCGACCCAGACCGTGCGGCACCGCGACTACTTCCTGCCGGTCACCCGGCAGGGCGCCGTGATCGACGCGGACGAGCACGCCGACATCCCCTCCTCCGGGACCACGGCGATCAGCCTGGGACTCCTCGGCCTGGCCCTCGTGGGCGTGGTCGGACTCGCCAAGGGCGTGTCGCCGACCATCGAGTCCGGAGTGGAGGCGGCCGGGATGCCGCACGCCGTGGTCGGTGTGGTCATCGCCCTGCTCGTCCTCCTCCCCGAGACGATCGCGGCCCTGCGCTCCGCCCGCCGCGACCGCGTGCAGACCAGTCTCAACCTGGCCCTGGGCTCGGCGATGGCGAGCATCGGGCTGACCATCCCGGCCGTGGCCGTCGCGTCCATCTGGCTCTCCGGCCCGCTCGTCCTCGGTCTGGGCTCCACCCACATGGTGCTGCTCGCCCTGACCGTGGTGGTCAGCTCCCTGACGGTGGTCCCCGGCCGGGCCACGCCCCTGCAGGGTGGCGTCCATCTGGTGCTGTTCGCGGCGTACCTGGAGCTGGCGATCAATCCGTGACCCGCCCGGAACCGCGAGCCGTGGACCGTGGACCGTCGGCAGGGTGCCGTCAGCCGCGCGGTACCGTCCCGTTCAGCTGGTGGCGGGCTCCGCCACCGCCACCTCCACGTGCCGTGTCTCCGGCAGCAGCGCGAAGCATCCGAGGCTGAGCAGTGCGATGCCGGTCAGGTAGGCGGCCACGCCCCAGGGCACCCGCCCGCTCCGGTCGGCGATCCCCGTCGCCACGATCGGGGTGAGCGCTCCCCCGAGGACCCCGCCCAGGTTGTAGCCCACCGCCGCACCCGTGCAGCGCACCCGCGGCTCGTACAGCTCCGGCAGATACGCGGCGATCACGCCGAACATCGTCACGAACGCGATCAGCGCCACCAGGAACCCGAGGAACATCAGCAGGGGCTCGCCCGTCGACAGCAGCGCGATCATCGGGAACATCCACACCGCGGCGGCCGCGCAGCCGGCCAGGCACAGAGGCCGCCGCCCGTAACGGTCGCTCAGGACGGCCGCCAGCGGAGTGAGGGCTCCCTTCACCACGACGGCCGCCATGATGCAGGCCAGCATGACGGTACGGCTCACCCCGAGCCGTTCGGTGGCGTAGGCGAGGGACCAGGTCGTCACGGCGTAGAAGAGCGCGTACCCGACCGCGAGCGCCCCGGCCGTCAGCAGTACGAGCCGCCAGTGGTCGCGGACCACTTCGGCGAGCGGCACACGCGCGTGCTCCCGCAGTTCGAGGAACCGCGGACTCTCGGCGAGGGACGAGCGCAGCCACAGCCCGGCCGCGGCGAGCACGCCCGCCGCCCAGAACGGCACCCGCCAGCCCCAGGACGCGAACTGCGCGTCGGAGAGCGTCGCCGACAGGGCGAGCATCACGCCGTTGGCGAGGAGGAATCCCAGTGCCGGTCCGATCTGCGGGAAGCTCGACCACAGTCCGCGACGGCCGGCGGGCGCGTGCTCCGCGGTCAGCAGCACCGCCCCGCCCCACTCCCCGCCGAGCCCGAGCCCCTGCAGGAAACGCAGCACGAGGAGCAGCGCGGGAGCGGCCGTACCGATGGAGGCGTACGTCGGTACGCAGCCGACCGCGACGGTTGCCGCACCGGTCAGCATCAGGGAGGCGACGAGGACGGGCCGCCGTCCGTGCCGGTCCCCGATGTGTCCGAACAGGACCGACCCCAGGGGCCGCGCCACGAACCCGACCGCGAAGGTCCCGAAGGCCGCCAGCGTCCCCGCCACCGGCGAGAAGGTCGGGAAGAACAGGGGGCCCAGGACGAGCGCGGCGGCCGTCCCGTAGACGAAGAAGTCGTAGAACTCGATGGCCGTCCCGGCGAGCGCGGCGGCGGCGAGCCGCAGCATGGACGGGGACTTTACGGAGCGTGCGCGATGCATACCGCCTCAACCACACATGGTCACCAGGGGTTACGGGGCGCGCGGGAGTCCGGGAGACGTCCGGTCCTGGCGGGCCGCCCCGGTGCACGCGCACCGTGATAGACCGGGTCCCAGCAGCGGTCCTGGACGGGCCGAGCCACTCATCGGACCGGAGGAACCGTGCCCCGCACCCTCGCCAGCGCCCCCGTCATGATCCTCAACGGGCCCAACCTGAACCTCCTGGGCCAGCGGCAGCCGGAGATCTACGGCTCCGACACGCTCGCCGACGTCGAGGCGCTGTGCGCCGAGGCGGCGGCCGCGCACGGCGGGACGGTCGACTTCCGGCAGTCCAACCACGAGGGCGAGCTGGTCGACTGGATCCACGAGGCCCGCCTCGACCACTGCGGCATCGTGATCAACCCGGGCGCCTACTCGCACACCTCGGTGGCGATCCTGGACGCGCTCAACACCTGCGACGGACTGCCCGTGCTGGAGGTCCACATCTCCAACATCCACCAGCGGGAGGAGTTCCGGCACCACTCGTACGTCTCCCTGCGCGCCGACGGCGTCATCGCGGGCTGCGGCGTGCAGGGGTACGTGTTCGGGGTGGAGCGGGTCGCGGCGCTGGCGGGGACGGGGCGGGCGCAGGCCTGAGCGCCGCGGGCGAGCGGTGGCGAGGGGCGGGGCGGTGTCAGTGGCGGGTGCCACCATCGACGCATGACCGTTCAGAGCCGTCCCGCCTCCACGACCCGCCGCAGGAAGCGCCGCGTGCGCTCCTCCCGCGGCTCGCCGAACACCTCCTCGGCGGTGCCGCGCTCCAGCACCACCCCGCCGTCGAGGAAGCAGACCTGGTCCGCGACATCGCGGGCGAACCCCATCTCGTGCGTGGCCAGCACCATGGTCATGCCGTCGTCCTTCAAGTCCCGCACGACGTTGAGGACTTCCCCCACGAGTTCCGGGTCGAGCGCGGCGGTGACCTCGTCGAGAAGCAGCAGCCGGGGGCGTACGGCCAGGGCGCGGACGATCGCGGCCCGCTGCTGCTGGCCACCGCTCAGCCGGTCGGGATACTCGTCGGCCTTGGCGCCGAGCCCGAGCCGGTCGAGCAGCTCACGGGCGTGCGCCCGTGCCTCCGCGCGGTCCACGCCGTGCACACGCCGCGGGGCCAGCGTGACGTTCTCCAGGACGGTCATGTGGGGGAAGAGGTTGTACGCCTGGAAGACCACGCCGATGCGGCGGCGCACCGCGTCCTGGTCGGTCCGGGGGTCGGTGATCTCCTCGCCGTCCAGCCAGATGGCGCCGTCGTCGATCTCCTCCAGGAGGTTCGCGCAGCGCAGCAGCGTCGACTTGCCGGAGCCCGACGCCCCGATCAGCGCCGTCACCGTGTGCGGAGCGACCTCCAGATCGACGTCGCGCAGGACGAGCGAACTGCCGAAGGTCTTGCGGACGGCCTCCATGCGCAGCACGGGCCCCGCGGTGGAGTCCGTGCCCGTGGCCCCGCTCATATGACCCCTCCTTGTGCCTGACGGCGGTCCATCCGCGCCGTGACCCAGTCCGTGAACCGGGTCATCGGAATGGTCAGCGCGACGAAGACCAGTCCCGCGACGATGTACGGCGTGTAGTTGAGACTGCGGCCCACGACGATGTCCGCGGCGCGTACGGCGTCGACCGCGCCGCCGATCGAGACGAGCCCGGTGTCCTTCTGCAGGGACACCAGATCGTTGAGGAGCGGCGGCACCTGCCGGCGTACGGCCTGCGGGAGGACCACGTACCGCAGCGCCTGACGGTTGCTCAGCCCGAGCGAGCGCGCCGCGGCCCGCTGGGAGGGATGGACCGACTCGATGCCGGCGCGGAACACCTCGGCGACGTACGCCGAGTACGTCAGCGTGAGTGCCGTGCCGCCCAGCAGCACCGGATCGACCGTGATGCCCTGCAGCCGCAGCGCCGGCACGCCCAGCACCACGATCATGAGGTTGATGATCAGCGGGAGGCCGCGGAAGAAGTCGGTGTAGGCGGCGGCCAGTGCCCGCAGGGGGAAGAACACCGGGCCGCGCAGGGTGCGGGCGACGGCGATCAGCATGCCGAGGACGAGGACCGCCACGCCGCACACCAGCAGCAGCCGGACGTTGAGCCACAGGCCTTCGAGGACCTTGGGCAACGCCTCGCGCGCGTACCGCGCGTCGAAGAACGTCTCCTTGGTGCGCGGCCAGCCGGGCGCGCCGACGACGACGAGGTAGAGGACGACGGCGGTCACCAGGGTGGAGAGCGCGGCGATCGCCGTCGCGCGCCGGGCACGGGAGCGCTTGTGGCGCTCCCGCTCGATCCGCCGCCGCGACGGGACGTACGTGTCGGGCGCCTCCTTCCCGACCGTCACTTGAGTACCGGCGCGTCGACCGCGTCGGACAGCCACTGCTTCTCGATGGCGGCGAGGGAGCCGTCCTCGCGCAGGGCGTCCACCGCGTCCGTCACGCACGACGTGAGCGCGCTGCCCTTGTCCAGCACGAGCCCGAACTGCTCCGGGGCGCCGCCCCGGTTCTCGAACTGCCCGACGATCCGCGCGTCCGTGACCTCGGCCGCGGTGATGTAGAAGGCGGTCGGCAGGTCGACGACGATGGCGTCCACCTGGCCGTTCCTGAGCGCGGACTTGGCCTGGTCGTTCTTCGCGTACGCGGCCGGCTCCTCGGCCGGCTTCACCACGTCGTCGATGTAGTTCAGGCTGGTGGTGCCGACCTGGGCGCCCAGCTTGACGTCCTTGAGGTCGGCGATGCTCTTCGCCCGGGCGGCCCCGGAGCCCTTCAGCGCGACGACGGCCTGGCGCACGTCGTAGTAGCCGGACGAGAAGTCGACGGCCTTCCTGCGTTCGTCGCTGATCGACACCTGGTTGATGTCGAGGTCGAAGGTCTTCTCGCCGGGCGCGAACGCCTTGTTGAAGGGCACGGTCCGCCAGACGACGTCGCCCTTGTCGTAACCGAGCTGCTTCGCCACGGCGTACGCGACGGCCGACTCGAAGCCTTCACCGGAGGCGGGCCTGCCGTCCTTGAACCACGGCTCGTACGCGGGCTCGTCCGTCGCGACCGTCAGTTTGCCGGCGGTCTCGGTGGCCAGTTCGCCCTTGGCGCACGACGCGGGGGAGGACGTGCCGGCTGCCTTCTCCTCCGGCTGCGGGCTGCAGCCGACGGCGAGGGCGAGCAGAGTGACGGTGGCGGTGGACACAGCCCCGCGCAGGGTGCTTCGAGCAGGATGCATGGCGGGAGAGTGACAGTGCGCGGGCCCGGCTGTCGAGGTCAGGGCGGGAACTGTCCGCATCGTGGGAACGGGTGTTGCGACGGTGTGAACAGGCGTGTTCCGGAGGTGTTCCGGGCGTCCGCCACCGGCCGGACCGGGCCGCGGGGACGCGGCGCCCGGGGCGGTGGCCGCCGGACGTCGGCCACCGCTGCCGGGCGGGGCCGCCGGCCGAGGGCGGGGATCGGGTGGCCGGCGGCCCGTCCGCGCAGGAGCCGTCATCCTGTGCGGGTTGCTGCCAGTTGACAGCGTGTACCCGGGGCGTGGGGAGCGCGCGCGGGGCGCTGTTGTGAGCGCTCCGTTCACACGGGGCGCGCGGTTCCCCGCGCCCCTTCGGGGTGCCCGGGGCGCGGGTCGTTCACCAGCCCCTTGCGCGCCACTGTGAAAGGTGGGGGCGCTCCGTGCCGAGTGTCGTGTCGTTGCCGTGGCCGGGGTAGACCCAGGTCTCGTCCGGCAGCGTGCCGAAGATCTTCGTCTCGACGTCGTGGATCAGACTGGCGAACGCCACAGGGTCCTTGCGGGTGTTGCCCACGCCGCCCGGGAAGAGGCAGTCACCCGTGAACACATGGGGGTGGCCGTGCGGGTCGTCGTAGACCAGGGCGATCGAGCCGGGCGTGTGGCCCACCAGATGGCGCGCGGTCAGCTCCACGTGCCCGACCCGGACGGTGTCGCCGTCCCCGACCGGTACGTCCGTCGGTACGGGGATGCCGTCCGCGTCGTCGCGCCCCGCGTACGTACGCGCGCCCGTGGCCGCCACCACCTCCGCGAGGGCCTGCCAGTGGTCGCCGTGCCGGTGCGTGGTCACCACGGACGCGATGCCGTCGGCACCGATCAGGGTGAGCAGGGTGCCGGCGTCGTTGGCGGCGTCGATCAGCAACTGCTCGTCCGTGGCCCGGCACCGCAGCAGATAGGCGTTGTTGTCCATCGGCCCGACCGAGACCTTGGAGATCATCAGGTCGCGCAGCTCGTGCACGTCCGCAGGGCCGCCGACCCTCACCGCTCCGCTGTACGTCATGGTGCTCAGCCTATAGCGGGGGCAGTGCGGGAAGCGGTCCGCCCTCGACGAGCAGAGCGGCCCCGTCCCGGCGTCCGGCCAGCCAGCCGAGCAGGGCGGGCGCGGGACCGGTCACGGTGACCTCGGCGTCCTCCCCGGAGCCGCCGCGTCCGGTGCTCCACGCGCGCGTGCCGTCCGTGAGGCGCGTGGACGGCACCTCGGGGTGCCCGGCGAAACGGTCCGCGAGGAAGGCGGTCTCCCGTTGCGTGAACTCGTCCGGCAGGTCCTCCAGCTCGTACCCGACGCCCAGGTCCACGTGGTGCAGCTCGACCTCGCCCCAGCGCCGGAACGGCACCTGGGACGCCGCGTCGGTGACCCCGTTGCGCAGCTCGACCGTGCGGGACCAGTCGGCGGGCCCGGCGCCGGCCGCCTGGAAGCGGGCCGCGCTGTCGCGCAGGTCGGCGAGGTGTGTCTCCAAGGGCCTGGGGGCGTCCCGCTCGATGTCGGCGTCCCGGGCGCCCGCGGAGACGTACATCGGCCGGCCCTCCAGGACGTTCACGAGCGCGTCCGCGTTGCGGGCGAGGTGGGCCAGGACATGACCACGGCTCCAGCCGGGCAGCCGTGACGGTTCGGTCACACCGGCGTTGTCCAGCCGGGCGGCTGCGCTGAGCAGCCGTTCGGTCGCGTCACGTACAGACGCCAGGTCGCGCACATGATCGTTCATGTGTCCGACGATAGCCGCGCCACACGTTCGGGTGAAGGTGGTGGACGACGTCCGCTAATCGAATATGCGTGCTATAGGGTCGGGAGCGGTGCCGGGCATTCTTGGAAGCCGGGGATTGTTCCCGTCGAGGCGAACCGAACCGGCGTTGTCAGTGGCTCCCCCTAGTCTGGAAAAGACGGGGCTCTGCCCCTGTCATTTCTCTCTAGAAAGGTGCGGACCGGCGTGGCCGACCGTCTCATCGTCCGTGGAGCCCGCGAGCACAACCTGAAGAATGTCTCGCTCGACCTTCCGCGCGACTCGCTCATCGTCTTCACGGGCCTGTCGGGGTCGGGCAAGTCCTCGCTGGCCTTCGACACCATCTTCGCCGAGGGGCAGCGGCGCTACGTGGAGTCCCTGTCCTCGTACGCCCGGCAGTTCCTCGGCCAGATGGACAAGCCGGACGTCGACTTCATCGAGGGCCTCTCCCCGGCGGTCTCCATCGACCAGAAGTCGACCTCGCGCAACCCGCGCTCGACGGTCGGCACCATCACCGAGGTCTACGACTACCTGCGTCTGCTCTTCGCGCGCATCGGCAAGCCGCACTGCCCCCAGTGCGGCCGGCCCATCTCGCGCCAGTCGCCGCAGGCCATCGTCGACAAGGTCCTGGAACTGCCGCAGGGCAGCCGCTTCCAGGTGCTCTCGCCGCTCGTGCGCGAGCGCAAGGGCGAGTTCGTCGACCTCTTCGCCGACCTCCAGACCAAGGGGTACAGCAGGGCCCGCGTCGACGGCGAGACGATCCAGCTCACCGAGCCGCCCACGCTCAAGAAGCAGGAGAAGCACACCATCGAGGTGGTCATCGACCGCCTCACGGTCAAGGAGGGCGCCAAGCGCCGCCTGACCGACTCCGTGGAGACCGCGCTCGGCCTCTCCGGCGGCATGGTCGTGCTCGACTTCGTCGACCTCCCGGCCGACGACCCCGAGCGCGAGCGCATGTACTCGGAGCACCTGTACTGCGCGTACGACGACCTGTCCTTCGAGGAGCTGGAGCCGCGCTCCTTCTCCTTCAACTCGCCCTTCGGCGCCTGTCCGGAGTGTTCCGGCATCGGCACGCGCATGGAGGTCGACCCCGAGCTGATCGTCCCGGACGAGGACAAGTCCCTGGACGAGGGCGCCATACACCCCTGGTCGCACGGGCACAGCAAGGAGTACTTCGGACGCCTGATCAAAGCCCTCGCGGACGCGCTGGGCTTCCGGACCGACATCCCCTTCGCCGGTCTCCCGCAGCGCGCCAAGAAGGCCCTCCTGCACGGGCACAAGACGCAGATCGAGGTCCGCTACCGCAACCGGTACGGCAGGGAGCGCGTGTACACCACGCCCTTCGAGGGCGCCGTCCCCTTCGTGAAGCGCCGGCACAGCGAGGCCGAGAGCGACACCAGCCGGGAGCGCTTCGAGGGCTACATGCGCGAGGTGCCCTGCCCCACCTGTGAGGGCACGCGCCTCAAGCCGGTCGTCCTCGCGGTCACGGTCATGGGGAAGTCCATCGCCGAGGTCGCCGCCATGTCCATCAGCGACTGCGCGGACTTCCTGGGCGAGCTGACGCTCGACGCCCGCGACAAGAAGATCGCCGAGCGCGTTCTGAAGGAGGTCAACGAACGGCTGCGCTTCCTGGTCGACGTCGGCCTCGACTACCTGTCGCTGAACCGCGCGGCGGGCACGCTCTCCGGCGGCGAGGCCCAGCGCATCCGGCTGGCCACCCAGATCGGCTCCGGCCTCGTGGGCGTCCTGTACGTCCTCGACGAGCCCTCCATCGGTCTGCACCAGCGGGACAACCACCGCCTCATCGAGACCCTGGTCCGGCTGCGCGACATGGGCAACACGCTCATCGTCGTCGAGCACGACGAGGACACCATCAAGGTCGCCGACTGGATCGTCGACATCGGCCCCGGCGCGGGCGAGCACGGCGGCCATGTCGTGCACAGCGGCTCCCTGAAGGAGCTGCTCGCCAACGACGAGTCGCAGACCGGCCTGTACCTGTCCGGCAGGAAGGCCATCCCGCTGCCCGAGGTCCGGCGCCCGCGCGACCTGTCCCGGCAGCTCACGGTGCACGGAGCCCGCGAGAACAACCTCCGGGACATCGACGTGTCGTTCCCGCTCGGCATCCTCACGGCCGTCACGGGTGTCTCCGGCTCCGGCAAGTCCACGCTGGTCAACGACATCCTGTACACGCACCTGGCCCGCGAGCTGAACGGCGCCAGGAGCGTCCCCGGCCGCCACACGCGGGTGGACGGCGACGACCTGGTCGACAAGGTCGTGCACGTCGACCAGTCGCCCATCGGCCGCACCCCCCGGTCGAACCCGGCGACGTACACCGGCGTCTTCGACCACGTCCGCAAGCTGTTCGCCGAGACCACCGAGGCGAAGGTCCGCGGCTACCTGCCCGGCCGCTTCTCCTTCAACGTCAAGGGCGGCCGCTGCGAGAACTGCGCGGGCGACGGCACGATCAAGATCGAGATGAACTTCCTGCCGGACGTCTACGTCCCGTGCGAGGTCTGCCACGGCGCCCGCTACAACCGCGAGACCCTGGACGTCCACTACAAGGGCAAGTCCATCGCCGACGTCCTGAACATGCCCATCGAGGAAGCCATGAACTTCTTCGAGGCGGTCCCGGCGATCTCCCGCCACCTCAGGACGCTCAACGACGTCGGCCTCGGCTACGTCCGGCTCGGCCAATCCGCGACGACCCTGTCCGGCGGCGAGGCGCAGCGGGTGAAGCTCGCCAGCGAACTGCAGAAGCGCTCCACCGGACGCACGGTGTACGTCCTCGACGAGCCGACCACCGGCCTGCACTTCGAGGACATCAGCAAGCTGCTCGTCGTGCTGTCCGGTCTGGTCGAGAAGGGCAACACGGTCGTCGTCATCGAGCACAACCTCGATGTCATCAAGACCGCCGACTGGGTCATCGACATGGGTCCCGAGGGCGGCGCCGGCGGCGGCATCGTCATCGCCGAGGGCACGCCCGAGGAGGTCGCCGGGGTGCCGGCCAGCCACACGGGCAAGTTCCTGCGGGAGGTCCTGGGCGCCGAGCGCGTCAGCGACGCCCCGCAGGCGAAGCCCGCGCGCAAGGCCACCGCCAAGAAGGTCGCGGCGGCCGGGTCGACGACGAAGAAGACGGCGACGGCCAGGACCACGGCGGGCAAGTCCGCCGCGGCCAAGGGCGCCGGCAGCACTGCCGCCGAGAAGGCCCCGGCCAAGAAGACGGCTCGGGCCCGCAAGGCCTGAGCCCCGCTGTCATGCGCCGCGCCCCACGGGAGTTCCCGTGGGGCGCGGCGCATTGCTGAACCGTGTCGTGTCGGGCCGTCGTACGTCCGCGGGTGCGTCGTGGCCGGTCGCGCAGTTCCCCGCGCCCCCTCGGGGGCGCTACCGGGGTGCTCAGAAGGTGGGCAGCTCGTGCGCGTACGGCGGTTCCGCGCCCGCTCGGGAGCAGGTGACCGCCGCGGCCCGGGCGGCGAACCGGAGCAGTTCGCCCCAGCCGTCGGCCCCGAGGCCCGCCACCGCGGTCGCGGAGAGCGCGTCGCGGGCGGCGAGGCCGTGCAGCAGCGCCGCGTTCACCGTGTCGCCCGCGCCGATCGTGTCCACCACGTCGACCGGTTCACCCGGTACGGAGTACTCGTCCCCCTCCCGGGTGAAGGCGGTCAGTCCGTCGCCGCCCCGTGTGACGACGACCGCCGAGGGGCCGCAGGCCAGCCACTCGCGCGGGGTGCCGCCCAGCCACTGCGCGTCCTCCTCGGACAGCTTGAGCAGTGACACCGAGGGCAGCCAGCCCTTGAACCGGGCCCGGTAGGCGTCCGGGTCGGGGATGAGTACCGCGCGGATGTTCGGGTCGAGCGCGGTGAACACGCCCCGCGCGGACGCGCTCCGCAGCAGTTCCTCGTACGCGCTCGCGCCCGGCTCCAGGACGAGCGAACAGGTGCCGAAGGACACGGCCCGGGTCCCGTCCGGCAGCCGTCCGGGCGCCGAGAACAGCCGGTCCGCGGTGCCCTCGACGTAGAAGGAGTAGGCGGCCGAGCCGTTCGCCGCGACGGAGGCGACGGCGAGGGTCGTGGGCTCGGCGCCCCGCTGCACGGACGCCACGTCGACGTTTGCCTCGCGCAGCCCGCCGACCAGGGCCTCGCCGAAGGCGTCCCGCGAGATCCGGGAGCAGAAGGCCGTGCGGGAGCCGAGCCGGCCCAGCGCCACCGCCGTGTTGTAGGGACCGCCACCGCGGCGCGGGGCGAGCCCGGCGAGCGCGCCCGGCTCACTGGGCACCAGGTCGATCAGAGCCTCACCGGCGACGACGATCACGAGTCGGATCCTTTCTCGGGACAGCTTTCGGGGCGGTCTTCGGGGCGCTCTTCGGGACAGCCGCACGAGGTGCGGTGCACGAAGGCGCAGGGCAGCCGGACCGTACGGGCAGCCCGGTCGGGGGAGTCCAGCCGTTCCAGCAGCAGCCGCACGGCCCGGGCCCCGATCTCCCTGCTGGGCTGGGAGATCGCGGTGAGCCGGGGCGAGAAGAGGTCCGCCCAGGAGAAGTCGTCGAAGCAGCACAGGGCCAGGTCCGCGGGCACGGACAGACCCCGCGCGCGTACGGCACGCAGCGCCCCGATGGTCATCGCGTTGTTGGCGGTGACGAGCGCCGTCGGCGGCGCGGGGAGGGACAGCAGGGCGTCGGTCGCCCGCTCGGCGCCCGCCGCCTCGGAGTTGCCGGGGACCACGAGCCGTTCGTCGTAGGGCAGTCCCGCGTACGCCAGGCCGTGCCGGTATCCGGAGATCCGCTCGCTCGTCGTGCTGAGCCCGGGGAGACCCGCGACCAGGCCGATCCTGCGGTGGCCCCGCTCGGCGAGGTGCGTGACCAGGCGGGTGACCGGTTCGGCGTTCTGCGCGCACACCTGGTCGAACGCGAAACCGGGCACGGGGCCGCCGTCGACCAGCCGGTCCAGGAACACCGTCGGTACGCCGTGCCGCCCGAGGTAGCCGAGCAGCTCCTGCGGATCGGCGGAGGGCGCGACGATCATGCCGTCCACCCGGCGTTCGTGCAGCAGCCGGACCACCTTGTGCTCATGGGCCGGGTCGTCGTGCGGATCCGCGATCAGCAGGCTGTACCCCTGCTCCAGGGCGCCCGCCTCCACGCCCTGCAGGATCTCCGTGAAGTAGGGGTTACTGATCGCCGACACCGCGAGCCCGATGGACCGGGTGCGTGCGGTGACCAGGGACCTGGCCAGGCTGTTCGGGGTGTAGGCGAGGAGGTCGACGGCGTCGAGCACGGCCTGTCGCGTGTGCGGCCGCACCGGGCGCGTGTCGTTGAGCACGTGCGAGACCGTCGCCACGGAGACGCCCGCGTGCCGGGCCACGTCGGCCATTGTCGCCATGGTGTCCTCCCGGGAAGCGTCCGCCGCCCGCGAAAGTACCCCATGCGGCGGCCCGCGTAAACGCTTGCGCAAGCGTTTACGCGGGCCGCCGCCGACGATTCACTCCCACTCCCACCCGATGCCCACGATCCCCGACCGGACCCGCTGCTCCACCATGTGGACCGACCGGTGGCGGCCGCTCAGTGCCAGCTCCCGGCGGCCGCCGCGGGGCGCCGCCGCCGAGTGCTGGGAGAACCGGTGGCAGCGCACGGGCAGCGCCGCCTCGGCGAACCGCACCTCGAGGGCGTACTGCCCGCCGGAGAGGCCGAACCCGCGGACGTACTCACTGGACGCGCCGGCCGTGCCGTCCTCGACGCCGTAGCGGAAGAGGAAGGTGTCGCCCGTGCGCAGCCGCGTGTCGAAGAGCAGCTCGGCCACGAGCACGCCCGTTTCGTGGTGCCACAGGACGCGTCCCGTGCGGCAGTTCTCCAGGGCGTGCACGCTCATGTGCTCCGGCGCGCAGCCGGGGTCCCCGTGGTGGACGGCCACGTAGCGGTCGATCCCGTCGCTGTGGGCGCGCACGATGTGCTGGGAGTCGCGCGAGAGCAGTTCGCGGCGGGCGCCGATGCGCACCCGTTCGTGGTGGCCGAGGACGAGCAGCCCGCCGTCGAGCGGGGAGTCGAGCTCCGCGAGCAGCTTCTCCAGGGCTCCGGAGGCTTCGACCAGGGAGCGGTACGAGCGGGTCGCGGGGCGGTCCGCGCCGGTCTGTTCGTCGGCCGTCGTGAGGAGCCGGATCAGCGACTCGTCCGGCAGCTGCAGGATCTCCTCCAGGGCGCGCACGGCCCGCAGGGACTCGGCGCGCTGCGGACGCCGGGCGCCCTGCTGCCAGTAACTGAGGCTCGTCACACCCACCTTGACCCCGTGCCGCGTCAGATGGTGCTGTACGCGCTGCAGCGGCAGTCCACGGGCGGTGATCGCGGCGCGCAGTGCGACGTGGAAGGGGCCGCCCCGCAGGGCCGTCTCCAGTTCCGCCGCGGCGACGTCCGCGTGCTGTGTGCCGTGCCGCATGCAGGGCCCTTTCTGTGATGCTCACAACGGCTGGTCGGGCCGTTCGCGCTGTTCGTGGGGGCCGCCCGGTCGGCGTACGGGACATGGGCACCTGTGCGTGCCGTGGTTCCCGGCCCAAGTAATCCCGCATTGAAGCCTGTTGACCAGGCCCGGACAACACCTGAGGCGCAACTTCGCTGTGCGGACGCTGAGCGTCGCCTTTGAGGCGGGGGCGGGCGGCGGATCCGGGCGGACCGTGCGGACCGTGCGGACCGGGTGGACGGGGCGCACGGGGTGGACGGGGCGCACGGGGCGGACAGGAAAAAAGACGGACAGGGGAGACGGACACGAAAGACGGCGGCCCGGAACGTACGCGGCGGGGTCCGCGGGCGGATGCCCGGACCTGATGGCACGCGTACGCTCCGGGCCGCCGTCACAGTGCGCGAAGCGCGGGGCGGCCGGGCGGTTCAGGGGCGGGCGTCTCCCGCACGGCCCTCGGACCGCAGGCGCTTGGCCCGCACGATGTCCGGATCGCGGGGGTCGAGGCCGGACAGCAGGCCGTCGCCGTACTGCTCCTCGTCCTGGTACGGGCGGACCCGGACCGACCGTCGTGTCTTCTCGATCCGCGTCTGTCGCATCTTCCGCAGCCCTTCGGTCATCGACCCGACACCCTTGTCCGGGGCGCCCGGTCCACCTGCTTCTGCACTGGTACGAGCATTGCCCCGCATTGTCTTCGTGTCGTCACGGCCAGCCCCCGGAAAGGGTTCCGGTCCACCTGAATTGCCCATCTCCCGCAGGCCGTAACCGTCGACGGGCGGCGGGCCGTCGGCCGCGGACCGCGAAAACGCGCCCCGCGGGCGTGCGGCACCGGCCGGCCGGGGACCGCGGGCGGGGCGACGAGAACCGCTCCCACCTCGGCATTCGCCGTCTTCCTCAGTGACCCACCGCACAGGGACGGAGCCCGTCCGCGGTGTCCTGGAGAAAACATCGAGCACTTCGGAAAGCGCTTGGGGATTCCCGCGGAACCACGGAGCCGGACGCCGGCGCCGCGGGACCGGCGGGACGCCGCGCTGTCACACCCCGCCAGTAGGGTGGGAGACATGGCCGACCCCTCCAGCTACCGCCCCAAGCCGGGACAGATCCCCGACTCGCCAGGGGTCTACAAATTCCGCGACGAGCACCGCCGGGTGATCTACGTCGGGAAGGCGAAGATCCTGCGCCAGCGCCTGGCCAGCTACTTCCAGGACCTCTCCAACCTGCACCCGCGTACGCGCACGATGGTCACCACGGCCGCGTCGGTGGAGTGGACCGTGGTGTCCACCGAGGTCGAGGCGCTCCAGCTGGAGTACTCCTGGATCAAGGAGTACGACCCCCGGTTCAACGTCAAGTACCGCGACGACAAGAGCTACCCGTACCTCGCGGTGACCATGAACGAGGAGTTCCCGCGGGTACAGGTGATGCGCGGCCACAAGAAGAAGGGCGTGCGCTACTTCGGCCCCTACGGGCACGCGTGGGCGATCCGCGACACCGTGGACCTCCTGCTGCGCGTCTTCCCGGTGCGCACGTGCTCCGCCGGCGTGTTCCGCAACGCCGAGCGGACGGGCCGCCCCTGTCTGCTCGGCTACATCGGCAAGTGCTCCGCGCCCTGCGTCGGCCGGGTCTCGGCCGAGGAGCACCGGGAGCTGGCCGAGGAGTTCAGCGACTTCATGGCCGGCCGCACGGGGACGTACATCCGCCGCCTGGAGCGGCAGATGGCGGACGCCGCCGAGGACATGGAGTACGAGCGCGCCGGGCGCCTGCGCGACGACATCGGGGCCCTCAAGAAGGCCATGGAGAAGAGCGCCGTCGTGCTGGCCGACGCGACGGACGCCGACCTGATCGCCCTCGCCGAGGACGAGCTGGAGGCCGCCGTGCAGATCTTCCACGTCCGCGGCGGCCGGGTGCGCGGCCAGCGCGGCTGGGTCACCGACAAGGTCGAGGCGGTCACCACGGGCGACCTGGTCGAGCACGCGCTGCAGCAGCTGTACGGGGAGGAGACCGGCGACTCCGTACCGAAGGAGGTACTGGTCCCGGCCCTGCCCGAGCCGCTGGAGCCCGTCCAGGAGTGGCTCACCGCCCGCCGCGGGTCGAACGTGTCGCTCCGCATCCCGCAGCGCGGCGACAAGAAGGCCCTCATGGAGACGGTCCAGCGCAACGCGCTCCACGCGCTCGGCCTGCACAAGACCAAGCGCGCCTCCGACCTGACGACCCGCTCCCGCGCGCTGGAGGAGATCGCCGAGGCGCTCGGTCTGGACAGCGCCCCCCTGCGGGTCGAGTGCTACGACATCTCGCACCTCCAGGGCGACGACGTCGTGGCGTCGATGGTCGTCTTCGAGGACGGACTGGCGCGCAAGAGCGAGTACCGCCGCTTCCAGATCAAGGGCTTCGAGGGCCAGGACGACGTCCGGTCCATGCACGAGGTGATCACCCGCCGCTTCAAGCGGTACCTGGGGGACAAGGAGAGGACCGGCGAGTGGGCCGACGGCGAGGCGAGCCTCACCGAGGAGGACGGGCGTCCCAAGCGCTTCGCGTACCCGCCGCAGCTGGTCGTCGTCGACGGCGGCAGGCCCCAGGTCGCGGCGGCCCGGCGGGCCCTGGACGAGCTGGGCATCGACGACATCGCCGTCTGCGGTCTCGCCAAGCGCCTCGAAGAGGTCTGGCTGCCCGGCGAGGACGATCCGGTGGTACTGCCACGTACCAGTGAAGGGCTCTATCTTCTTCAGCGTGTGCGCGACGAGGCGCACCGCTTCGCGATCACCTACCAGCGCGCCAAGCGCGCCCGGCGTTTCCGGGCGAGCCCGCTCGACGACGTGCCGGGCCTCGGCGAGGCGCGCAAGCAGACGTTGATCAAACACTTCGGTTCGGTGAAGAAGCTGCGATCCGCGACGATCGACCAGATCTGTGAGGTTCCCGGCATAGGCCGCAAGACGGCCGAGGCGATCGCCGTGGCCTTCGCCCAGGCCGCCCCGGCGGCTCCCGCCGTGAACACCGCGACCGGAGAGATCATGGAAGACGAGGATCACGTGGAGGACGCGGCGCCCGAACCGACTGCGGGTGTCGCAGGGGAGCCCGTGTCCGCGGGCGCCCCGGACGAGCGACGGGGGCAGGAGAGATGACCGAGCACGAGCAGGGAAAACCGGCGGCACGGCGTACGACGGACGCCGAGGGACCGCCCGCGGCCGCGGCCGGGGGAGCGCGCACAGCCGCACCCGGGGCACCGCACAGGCAGGCAGGCGAGAATCGGTCGCAGCAGCAGCAGCAGCAGCAGCAGACGGCGGCGGCGGACGGGGCGACCGACCCGGTCGGGCAGGCCGACGCGGCCGGCGGACCGGCGAAGACGGAAGACGGAGCGGAAGTGAACACGGGCACGATCATCGAGACGGCCGGCGTCCCCGAGGCGGCCATTCCGGAGCTGGTGATCATCTCCGGGATGTCGGGCGCGGGCCGGTCCACCGCCGCCAAGTGTCTGGAGGACCTGGGCTGGTTCGTCGTCGACAACCTGCCGCCCGCGCTGATCCCCACGATGGTGGAGCTCGGCGCCCGCTCGCAGGGCAATGTGGCACGCATCGCGGTCGTCGTCGACGTCCGCGGCCGCCGCTTCTTCGACAACCTCCGCGAGTCCCTCGCCGACCTGGAGACCAAGCAGGTCACCCGGCGGATCGTCTTCCTGGAGTCCTCCGACGACGCCCTGGTGCGCCGCTTCGAGGGCGTGCGCCGACCGCACCCCCTCCAGGGCGACGGCCGCATCGTCGACGGCATCGCCGCCGAGCGCGAACTGCTGCGCGAGCTGCGCGGCGACGCCGACCTGGTGATCGACACCTCCAGCCTGAACGTGCACGAGCTGCGCGCCAAGATGGACGCCCAGTTCGCCGGCGAGGAGGAGCCCGAGCTGCGGGCCACCGTCATGTCCTTCGGCTTCAAGTACGGCCTGCCGGTCGACGCCGACCTGGTCGTGGACATGCGGTTCCTGCCCAACCCGCACTGGGTCCCCGAGCTGCGCCAGTACACCGGCCTCAACGAGGAGGTGGCGGCGTACGTCTTCAACCAGCCCGGCGCCAAGGAGTTCCTCGACCGGTACGCCGAACTGCTGCGCCTCGTCCAGACCGGCTACCGCCGTGAGGGCAAGCGGTACGTGACCATCGCGGTCGGCTGCACCGGCGGCAAGCACCGCTCCGTCGCCATGTCGGAGAAGCTCGCGGCGCGCCTGGTGTCCGAGGGAGTGGAGACGGTCGTCGTCCACCGGGACATGGGCCGCGAATGACGGGACGTTCCCTGCGGCTGGACCGGCTGCGGCGGGCCGGCGTCGACGGGCGCGGCGGCAGGCCCGCCGACGCCCGCGGTGCCAGGCCCGTCGAGGCCCGCGGCGCCAGGCCGCGCCGCCGCGGCGCCCAGCCCAAGGTCGTCGCGCTGGGCGGCGGCATGGGCCTGTCCGCCTCGCTCGCCGCCCTGCGCCGCATCACGGGCGACCTCACGGCGGTCGTCACGGTCGCCGACGACGGCGGCTCCAGCGGCCGGCTGCGCGACGAGCTGGGCGTGCTCCCGCCCGGTGACCTGCGCAAGGCCCTGGCCGCGCTGTGCGGTGACGACGAATGGGGCCAGACCTGGGCGCGGGTCATCCAGCACCGCTTCCAGTCCCAGGGCGACCTGCACGAGCACGCGGTCGGCAACCTGCTGATCGTCGCCCTGTGGGAGCAGCTCGGCGACCACGTCCAGGCCCTCGACCTGGTCGGCAGGCTGCTGGGCGCGCACGGCAGGGTGCTGCCCATGTCCGCCGTACCCCTGGAGCTCCAGGCCCTGGTCAGGGGACACGACCCCGAGCGGCCCGAGGAGGTCGACACCGTCCGGGGGCAGGCGACCGTGGCCCTGACGCCCGGCGAGGTGCAGTCCGTGCACCTCGTGCCGCACGACCCGCCGGCCGTGCCCGAGGCCGTCGCCGCGGTCCTCGACGCCGACTGGGTGGTCCTCGGTCCGGGCTCCTGGTTCTCCTCGGTGATCCCGCACCTGCTGGTGCCCGAGCTGCTCGACGCCCTCACCGAGACGAAGGCGCGCCGGATCCTCCCGCTGAACCTCGCTCCGCAGCCCGGAGAAACAGAAGGCTTCTCCCCGCAGCGTCATTTGGAGGTTTTGGGACGACACGCCCCTAAACTCGCCCTGGACGTGGTGTTGGCCGACGAGGCCGCCGTGCCCGACCGCGAGATACTCGCCGACGCCGCCAAGCGGTTCGGCGCGGCGGTCGAGCTGGCGCCGGTGGCCAGGACCGACGGGACTCCGAGGCACGATCCGGAGCTGTTGGCCGCCGCGTACGACCGTATTTTTCGGATGCATGGAAGGATCGGCCCATGGCGATGACGGCAGCGGTGAAGGACGAGATCTCCCGGCTTCCCGTCACCCGGACCTGCTGCAGAAAGGCGGAGGTATCCGCCATCCTGCGGTTCGCGGGCGGCCTTCACCTGGTGAGCGGCCGGATCGTGATCGAGGCGGAGCTGGACACCGCGATGGCGGCACGACGGCTGAAGCGGGACATCCTCGAGATCTTCGGCCACAGTTCCGAACTGATCGTGATGGCGCCCGGCGGTCTGCGCCGCGGCTCCCGTTACGTCGTCCGGGTGGTCGCCGGCGGTGACCAGCTGGCCCGCCAGACCGGCCTGGTGGACGGCCGCGGCCGCCCGATCCGGGGTCTGCCGCCGCAGGTGGTCTCGGGGGCCACCTGCGATGCGGAGGCGGCGTGGCGTGGGGCCTTCCTGGCGCACGGCTCGCTCACCGAGCCGGGCCGCTCGTCCTCGTTGGAGGTGACCTGCCCGGGTCCGGAGGCCGCGCTCGCGCTGGTCGGCGCGGCCCGTCGCCTGTCGATCGCCGCGAAGGCGCGCGAGGTGCGCGGGGTGGACCGGGTCGTGGTGCGTGACGGGGATGCCATCGGGGCGCTGCTGACCCGCCTCGGCGCGCACGAGTCGGTGCTTGCGTGGGAGGAGCGGCGGATGCGGCGTGAGGTCCGCGCCACCGCGAACCGGCTCGCCAACTTCGACGACGCGAACCTGCGCCGGTCCGCCCGGGCCGCGGTGGCCGCCGGGGCGCGGGTGCAGCGGGCGCTGGAGATCCTCGCGGACGAGGTGCCGGAGCACCTCGCCGCCGCGGGGCGGCTGCGGATGGACCACAAGCAGGCCTCGCTGGAGGAGCTGGGCGCGCTCGCCGATCCGCCGTTGACCAAGGATGCCGTGGCGGGGCGTATTCGGCGGCTTCTCGCGATGGCCGACAAGCGGGCGCAGGATCTGGGGATTCCGGGGACGGAGTCCAACCTCAGCGACCTCAGTGACGAGATGGCCGACAACCTGGTGGGCTGACGCCACCGGTCCCGTCCCGGGTGCCATCGGGGTGCCCCCGGGCGGGGGCGGGGGTGGACCTCGGCCGGTTGCGCAGTTCCCCGCGCCCCTGGGGTGGGTGGGGCTTTGCGCGGGTGGTCGGGTGCCGGTCGTTCCGGGCTGAGCGCGCAGTTCCCCGCGCCCCCGGGTGAGCCGGGGTGCGAGCTGACCGGCACGGACCCGCCACTCGGCCTGCACCCGACACTCCATGTGCCCCGTCCGCCTCAGGGGCGCGGGGAACCGCGCGAGCAACCCCCGCCGGCCCGCACCCGGCAAACGACCTCGCCTTCCGTTCCTCCCCCCCCAACACGCCTCCGCACAAGCCCATTTGGGGTAACCGCATCCGTGTCCCGCCGTCGGGGACACCCTCTTGACTTGACCATGAAGTGTCATGAGCCTGGCATCTGTTCGCCGTTGTGGCGAACCACCGCAAGGGGGGCTCATGAGACGAAGAGCGAGATCGATCCTCGCTGCCGGCGCACTCCTGATCGCAGGAGTGAGCGTCGCACCCATGGCGCAGGCGGAACCCGGCGCAGCCGACCCGGGCGCCGACGAGGTCAAGGTGTTCCGCGCCGACGTCACCAAGGAGCAGGTACCCCTGCTCCTGGCGGCGGGCCAGGACAGTCACGAGCTGGGCGAACGCGTACCGCAGAAGGGCACGGCCACGGTCGAGGTCTACCTCACCGACAAGCAGGCCGAGCAGCTGCAGGACAAGGGCGTCGACCTCGCCGAGCACAAGCTCTCGGCGAAGGCACGCGCACGCGTGGCCGCCGCGGGGGACGGCGTCTACCGCCCGTACAGCGGCGCGGGCAACCTCCGGGAGGAGATCCTCAGGACCGGGCAGCAGAACCCGTCCCTGACGAAGGTCGTCTCCATCGGCAAGACCGTCCAGGGGCAGGACATCCTGGCCGTCAAGCTCTCCAAGGGTGCCAAGAAGACCAAGGACGGCGCCAAGCCGTCCACGCTGTACATGTCCAACCAGCACGCCCGTGAGTGGATCACGCCCGAGATGACCCGGCGCCTGATGCACTACTACCTGGACAACTACGGCAAGGACCAGCGGGTCACCAAGCTCGTGGACTCCACCGAGCTGTGGTTCGTGCTGTCCGCCAACCCCGACGGCTACGACTGGACGTTCAAGGCCGAGGGCGACCGCCAGTGGCGCAAGAACCTGCGTGACGTCAACGGCGACGGGGCCCTGACGGTCGGCGACGGCGTCGACCTCAACCGGAACTTCGCCTACAAGTGGGGCTACGACGACGAAGGCTCGTCGCCGTACCCGACCAGCCAGACCTACCGCGGCGCGAGCCCCGGCTCCGAGCCCGAGACCAAGGCGCTCGACGCCTTCGAGAAGCGCATCGGCTTCGAGTACGGCATCAACTACCACTCCGCCGCCGAACTGCTCCTCTACGGGGTCGGCTGGCAGGTGGCGACCCCGAGCCCCGACGACGTGCTCTACAAGTCCCTGGCCGGTACCCCGGAGAACTCGGCGATCCCCGGCTACCGCCCGCAGGTCTCCTCCGAGCTCTACACGACCAACGGCGAGGCCGACGGACACGCGTCCAACGTCAACGGCACGGCGCTGTTCACCCCCGAGATGTCGACCTGCCAGACGGCGTCGAACCTCTACCCGGACGACGCCTGGAACGCGGCCGACTGCGCGTCGGTCTTCACCTTCCCGGACGACGAGAAGCTGATCCAGCAGGAGTTCGCCAAGAACATCCCGTTCGCGCTCTCCGTCGCCGAGGCGGCGGCGAAGCCGGACCGGCCGAAGTCCTCCGTCGGCATCGACGCCCCCGACTTCACCCCGGCCCCCTTCACGACCTCGTACTCCCGCGGCGCCGACCAGGAGGTCTCCGTCGTCGCCCGCAGGTCCGTGGGCGACAAGGAGCTCAGGTACCGCGTCGACAACGGCCGTACGAAGCGTCAGGCGCTCAAGCCCTGGAAGGGCGGCGAGACCTACGGCGGCGAGGACAACCTCTACTTCGACGAGTACCGCGCGAAGGTCCGGGACGGCGAGCCGGGCGACAAGGTCGAGGTCTGGTTCACCGGCAAGGCCCGCGGCGGGAAGCCCACCGCGAGCCAGCACTTCACGTACACGGTCGCCGAACGGCCGCGCGCCGACACGCTGGTCGTCGCCGAGGAGGGGGCTGCCACGACGAAGGCGCAGACCTACGTCGACGCCCTGAAGGCCAACGGCCGCAAGGCCGTCGTCTGGGACGTCGCCACCCAGGGCGCGCCCGACGCGCTCGGCGTCCTCGGCCACTTCGGGACGGTCGTCCACCACACCGGCGCGGACCGCCCCGGCTACACCACCCAGCTGCAGCTGCGCGCCTACCTCAACGAGGGCGGCAAGCTGATCGAGGCGGGCGAGCAGGCCGGCGGCCAGGTCGCGCTGCCGGGCGCCCTGACGAACGACTTCAGCCAGTACTACCTGGGCGCGTACTCCCGTACGAACACTCCGGGCGCCACCGCCTTCACCGGCTCGGGCAAGCTCGAGGGCGCCGGCGGACCGCTCGGCGACACGCCCGGGAATCCGCTGAACGCGGCGGGCGCCTACAGCGTCACCTCGGACACCCTGCCCGTCGCCGCGTACCCGCAGTTCGCGAGCGCGGGAGCCGGCGGCTACCCGGGCACCGTCAACCCGTACGGTCCGTACGAGGGCGCGTCCATGGCGGCCGTCACGCACACCGACTACGCCTGGAACCGTCTCACCCGCACCATCGACCTCACCGGGGTGAGCGCGGCCGACGCGCCCGCACTGCGCACCCAGCTGCTGTGGGACACCGAGGAGGGCTACGACCACGCGGTCCTCGAGGCGCACACGGCCGGGGCCGACGACTGGACCACGCTCCCGGACAAGGGCGGCGCCACCGGCACCGCGGTTCCCGCCGAGTGCGAGGCGGGCTTCTTCCTCCAGGGGCACCCCGCCCTCGAGCGCTACCTGACCCGGGGCGACACCGGCTGCACCGCGTCCGGCACGAGCGGCTCCTGGAACAGCTTCACCGGGGCCTCCGACGGCTGGCAGCAGGTCGAGTTCGACCTGTCGGCGTACGCCGGGAAGACGGTCGAGGTGTCGCTGAGCTACATCACCGACCCGGGCTCCGGGGGGCACGGGGTCCTCGCCGACAACGCCTCCGTCGTGATCGGCGGCACGGCGGGCGAGGCCGAGGGCTTCGAGACGTCGCTCGGCGCCTGGAAGGTCCCCGGACCGCCCGCGGGCAGCCCGGCGGTCGTCCAGGACTGGGGCCTGTCCGGCGAGCTCTTCAAGACGTACGGCGCGGTCACCACCCGGGACACCGTGCTGTTCGGCTTCGGTCTGGAGCACGTCACCGCGGCGGGCGACCGCACGGCCCTGCTCGGCAGGGCGCTGGCGGCACTGCGCCGCTGACCAGGCGGTGAAGGGCGTCCAGCCCGAGGCGGTCCGTACCCCTACTGGCGGGTACGGACCGCCTTGCCGTGTATAGGGGCGTCTCGATGTCACCCCGCGAGCCTCAGGGAGGTAGGGTCGTAGGCGGTCGGGGACATCCCATACAACTCGCCGGCGTACACAGCCGGCGTACCTAACGAGGAGATCGGTTCGTGACGATCCGCGTAGGCATCAACGGCTTTGGCCGCATCGGTCGTAACTACTTCCGCGCGCTGCTGGAGCAGGGTGCTGACATCGAGATCGTGGCTGTCAACGACCTGGGTGACACCGCGACCACCGCTCATCTGCTCAAGTACGACACCATCCTGGGCCGGCTCAAGGCCGAGGTGTCGCACACCGAGGACACGATCACCGTCGACGGGCACACCGTCAAGGTGCTGTCGGAGCGCAACCCCGCCGACATCCCGTGGGGCGACCTGGGCGTCGACATCGTGATCGAGTCGACCGGCATCTTCACCAAGAAGGCCGACGCCGAGAAGCACATCGCGGGCGGCGCCAAGAAGGTCCTCATCTCGGCTCCGGCCAAGGACGAGGACATCACGATCGTGATGGGCGTCAACCAGGACAAGTACGAGGCGGCGAACCACCACGTCATCTCGAACGCCTCCTGCACCACCAACTGTGTGGCGCCGATGGCCAAGGTCCTCGACGAGAACTTCGGCATCGTCAAGGGTCTGATGACGACGGTCCACGCGTACACGAACGACCAGCGGATCCTGGACTTCCCGCACTCGGACCTGCGCCGCGCCCGCGCCGCCGCCGAGAACATCATCCCGACCACCACCGGTGCCGCCAAGGCCACCGCGCTGGTCCTCCCGCAGCTCAAGGGCAAGCTCGACGGCATCGCGATGCGCGTCCCGGTCCCGACCGGCTCCGCCACCGACCTGGTCGTGACGCTGCAGCGCGAGGTCACCAAGGACGAGGTCAACGCCGCGTTCAAGAAGGCCTCCGACGACGGTGACCTCAAGGGCTTCCTGACCTACACCGAGGACCCGATCGTCTCCTCCGACATCGTCGGCGACCCGGCCTCCTGCACCTTCGACTCCTCCCTGACCATGGTCCAGGAGGGCAGCACGGTGAAGATCCTCGGCTGGTACGACAACGAGTGGGGCTACTCCAACCGCCTCGTCGACCTCACGGTCTTCGTCGGCGAACAGCTCTAGTCCAAGGAACAAGGCACCTCGTGTGAACACAGGGCCCGGGCAGCGCACCGCCGCGCACCCCGGGCCCTGTGGCACGTGCTGAGCGATCAGCCCTTACCCGGACGACAAAAGAGCCCTCCACAGGAGTCCACTTATGAAGACGATCGACGAACTTCTCGCCGCGGGGGTCGACGGCAAGCGCGTCTTCGTGCGCGCCGACCTGAACGTGCCGCTCGCCGACGGCCGCATCACCGACGACGGCCGCATCCGCGCCGTCCTGCCGACCGTCAAGGCCCTCGCCGAGGCCGGCGCCAAGGTGGTCGTCGCCTCGCACCTGGGCCGCCCCAAGGGCGCCCCGGACCCCGCCTTCTCCCTGCTGCCCGCCGCCGAGCGGCTCGGCGAGCTGCTCGACGCGCCCGTCGCGTTCGCCCAGGACACCGTCGGCCCCGCCGCCCACGACGCCGTGAACGGGCTGCAGCCCGGCCAGGTGGCGGTCATCGAGAACCTCCGCTTCAACGCCGGCGAGACGTCCAAGGACGACACCGAGCGCGGCGAGTTCGCCGACCAGCTGGCCGCTCTGGCCGATGTCTACGTGGGCGACGGGTTCGGCGCGGTGCACCGCAAGCACGCCTCGGTCTTCGACCTCCCGGCGCGGCTGCCGCACTACGCGGGCCACCTCATCGCCACCGAGGTCGGCGTCCTGAAGAAGCTCACCGAGGACGTCGAGCGCCCCTATGTGGTCGCCCTCGGCGGTTCCAAGGTCTCCGACAAGCTCGCCGTCATCGACGAGCTGCTCGACAAGGCGGACCGCCTGCTCATCGGCGGCGGCATGGCCTTCACCTTCCTCAAGGCCCAGGGGTACGAGATCGGCGCCTCCCTGGTCCAGGAGGACCAGCTGGCGGCCGTCAACGAGTACGTCGAGCGCGCCGCGAAGAACGGCGTCGAGCTGGTCGTCCCCGTCGACGTCGTGGTCGCGGCCGGGTTCCCCGACCTCAAGACCAAGGCGCCCTCCGACCCGGCCACCGTCGCCGCGGACGCCATTCCGGGCGACCGGATGGGCCTGGACATCGGTCCGGAGACCGGCGCCCTGTACGCCTCGAAGCTCGCCGACGCGGCCACCGTCTTCTGGAACGGTCCGATGGGCGTCTTCGAGCACCCCGACTACGCCGAGGGCACCCGGGCGGTCGCCCAGGGCCTGCTCGACTCCCGGGCCTTCACGGTCGTCGGCGGCGGCGACTCCGCCGCGGCCGTGCGCATCCTGGGCTTCGACGAGAACGCATTCGGCCACATCTCCACCGGTGGCGGCGCCTCCCTCGAATACCTCGAGGGCAAGACGCTCCCCGGTCTCGCCGCACTGGAGGACTGACCCCGTATGACCACTCGCACGCCGCTGATGGCGGGCAACTGGAAGATGAACCTCAACCACCTCGAGGCCATCGCGCACGTCCAGAAGCTCGCTTTCGCCCTCGCCGACAAGGACTACGACGCCTGTGAGGTCGCGGTCCTGCCGCCCTTCACCGACCTGCGTTCGGTACAGACCCTGGTCGACGGCGACAAGCTCAAGATCAAGTACGGCGCCCAGGACATCTCGGCGCACGACTCCGGCGCCTACACCGGCGAGATCTCCGGCGCGATGCTGGCCAAGCTCAAGTGC
Organism: Streptomyces sp. V3I8; assembly: GCF_030817535.1. Taxonomy (NCBI): domain Bacteria; kingdom Bacillati; phylum Actinomycetota; class Actinomycetes; order Kitasatosporales; family Streptomycetaceae; genus Streptomyces; species Streptomyces sp. V3I8. The sequence goes on from NZ_JAUSZL010000002.1 coordinate 6,629,362, forward strand.
ACGTACGTGGCGATCGGCCACTCCGAGCGCCGCCAGTACCACGCCGAGACCGACGCGATCGTCAACGCCAAGGTGCAGGCCGCGTACAAGCACGGACTCACGCCGATCCTGTGCGTCGGCGAGGAGCTGGACGTCCGTGACGCGGGCAACCACGTCACGCACACGCTGAGCCAGGTCGAGGGCGGTCTCAAGGACGTCCCCGCCGAGCAGGCCGAGTCGATCGTCATCGCGTACGAGCCCGTCTGGGCCATCGGCACCGGCAAGGTCTGCGGCGCCGACGACGCCCAGGAGGTCTGCGGGGCGATCCGCGGCAAGCTCGCCGAGCTGTACTCGCAGGAGGTGGCCGACGCCGTCCGCATCCAGTACGGCGGCTCGGTGAAGTCCGGCAACGTCGCGGAGATCATGGCGAAGCCCGACATCGACGGCGCCCTGGTGGGCGGCGCCTCGCTGGACGCCGACGAGTTCGTCAAGATCGCCCGGTTCCGCGACCAGTAGGCCGCGCTCCGGACGGGAAGCGCCGAGCTGCGAGTATGCCGTAGCGGCGTTACGTCGTACCCTTGCGGGGGCCGGGCTGCTTCGTACCCGAAGCACCGGCCCCCGTCGTCCGTCCAAGTCCTAGGAAGTTGGTCCAGCCGTGGTTATGGGGTTCTCGATCGCCCTGATCGTCTTCAGCCTGTTGCTGATGCTGCTGGTGCTGATGCACAAGGGGAAGGGCGGCGGCCTCTCCGACATGTTCGGCGGCGGCATGCAGTCGTCCGTCGGCGGGTCCTCGGTCGCCGAGCGCAACCTCGACCGCATCACCGTGGTGGTCGGTTTGCTCTGGTTCGCGTCCATTGTGGTGTTGGGCATCCTGATGAAGGTCAACAACTGACCGCCGGCCGACACCGGCTCAGCAGCACGAACGCACATTACGCAAGCACATTGCGCACGTAAGGCCCCATGTCCGGTACGCGCCCGCAGGCGCGGCCTATCATGGGGCTTGCGTCTGTGTGCGGGGTGTAACTCCTATCACTGGACGCGCGTTGGGCCTTACGTAGACTGAGGCGCTCGCAGCGAAGCGTCACGCCGACTCGTTTCGCGGCACCATCACGCAGGGAGTTACGACCGTGGCAAGTGGCAACGCGATCCGAGGAAGCCGGGTCGGGGCGGGGCCGATGGGCGAGGCCGAGCGCGGCGAGTCCGCGCCCCGGCTGCGCATCTCCTTCTGGTGCTCCAACGGGCACGAGACGCAGCCCAGCTTCGCCAGCGACGCGCAGGTCCCCGACACCTGGGACTGCCCCCGCTGCGGCTTTCCCGCCGGACAGGACCGGGACAATCCGCCGGACCCGCCGCGCACCGAACCGTACAAGACGCACCTGGCGTACGTGCGGGAGCGGCGCAGCGACGCCGACGGCGAGGCGATCCTCGCCGAGGCACTCGCCAAACTGCGGGGCGAGATCTAGGAGTCGGGATCCGGCCGGACACCTCTCGGTGTCCGGCCGGTCGCGTCCCGGGCCCGTACGCGCATCTCCGCGCGGCGTATTTTCCGTACGCCCGGAGCCGCGCGGCTCCTCCGCCGCCGTGCTGACACCTGCGACCGAACCGGACGTATCCGTTGTTGACCCGGATGACCCCGGGACGACGGCTCACGTCACCCCCTGATCAATTAGGTTGGGACCGGTAGCGGGGCAAGGCACGCAAGCCAGGCAGGAAAGAGGCGGAAGTCCGAAATGAACGCAGAAAGCCGCACCAGGCTCGATCAGACGCCCGAGTGGACCGCGCTGGCCGAGCACCGGGAGGAACTCGCCGGGGCGCACCTGCGCGAGCTGTTCGGCCGGCACCCGGGACGGGGCGCCGCGTACACACTGCGGGTCGGTGACCTGCACGTCGACTACTCCAAGCATCTGATCACCGACCGGACGCTGGAGCTGCTGCGCGAGCTGGCCGCGGCGACGGACGTGCCCGGCCTGCGGGACGCGATGTTCCGCGGTGAGAGGATCAACGTCACCGAGGACCGGGCGGTCCTGCACACCGCGCTGCGCGCCCCGCGCGACGCGGTCGTGGAGGTCGACGGCGAGAACGTCGTGCCGAAGGTGCACGCCGTGCTCGACAAGATGGCCGGCTTCGCCGGGCAGGTCCGCTCGGGCGCCTGGACCGGGCACACCGGCCGGCGCATCCGCACCGTCGTCAACATCGGCATCGGCGGCTCCGACCTGGGTCCGGCGATGGCGTACGACGCGCTGCGCGCCTTCACCGACCGGGACCTGACGGTCCGTTTCGTGTCGAACGTGGACGGGGCCGACCTGCACGAGGCCGTGCGGGACCTGGACCCGGCCGAGACGCTGTTCATCGTCGCCTCGAAGACGTTCACCACCATCGAGACGATCACCAACGCGACCTCGGCGCGCGACTGGCTGCTGACCGGGCTGAAGGCCGGTCAGGAAGCCGTCGCCCAGCACTTCGTGGCGCTGTCGACGAACGCGGAGAAGGTCGCCGACTTCGGCATCGACACGGCCAACATGTTCGAGTTCTGGGACTGGGTCGGCGGACGCTACTCGTTCGACTCCGCGATCGGCCTGTCACTGATGCTCGCGATCGGCCCGGAGCGCTTCCGCGAGATGCTCGACGGCTTCCACCTCGTCGACGAACACTTCAGGACCGCGCCCGCCGAGTCCAACGTGCCGCTGCTGCTGGGCCTGCTCGGCGTCTGGTACGGCAACTTCCACGGCGCCCAGTCGCACGCGGTGCTGCCGTACTCGCACTACCTGTCGAAGTTCACGGCGTATCTGCAGCAGCTGGACATGGAGTCCAACGGCAAGTCCGTGGACCGCGACGGGAACCCGGTGCAGTGGCAGACCGGACCGGTGGTGTGGGGCACGCCCGGCACCAACGGCCAGCACGCCTACTACCAGCTCATCCACCAGGGCACGAAGGTGATCCCGGCGGACTTCATCGGCTTCGCCGAGCCGGTCGCCGAGCTCAGCGACCCTCTCAAGGCGCAGCACGACCTGCTGATGGCCAACTTCTTCGCGCAGACGCAGGCGCTGGCCTTCGGCAAGACGCCGGACGAGGTACGGGCGGAGGGAGTGCCCGAGGAGCTGGTGCCGCACAAGACGTTCCAGGGCAACCACCCGACGACCACGATTCTCGCGCGCGAGCTGACTCCGTCGGTGCTCGGGCAGTTGATCGCGCTCTACGAGCACAAGGTGTTCGTGCAGGGCGCGATCTGGAACATCGACTCGTTCGACCAGTGGGGGGTCGAGCTCGGCAAGGTGCTGGCGAAGCGGGTCGAACCGGCTCTCACGGAGGGTGCCGAGGTCTCCGGGCTCGACGAGTCCACCAAGGCTCTCGTGGCCACGTACCGGGAGTTGCGGGGGCGTCGCGGGTAGCGATGTCGGGTGCGGGTCCGGTGAGGGCCGGCTGCGCAGTTCCCCGCGCCCCTGGAGGTACTCAGGGGCGCGGGGGTGACCGGTGCCCCGTCCGTCAGGGTGACGCCGGCGGGTACAGCGCGCGTGGCAGCTGGGACGCGGCCGCCGCGTCCAGGAGCCACAGCGTGCGGGTGCGGCCGCGCGCACCGGCGGCCGGCGCCTGGATCTCACCGGCGCCGGACAGGGCGATCGCCGCGGCCTCCGCCTTGTCCTCGCCCGCCGCGAGCAGCCACACCTCACGGGCCGAACGGATCGCGGGCAACGTGAGCGTGACCCGGACGGGCGGCGGCTTCGGCGCACCGCGCACCCCCACCACCGTCCGCTCCGTCTCCCGGACCGCGGGCAGCTCGGGGAAGAGCGACGCCACGTGCGTGTCCGGCCCGACGCCCAGCATCAGCACGTCGAAGGACGGGACCGGGCCGTGGTCGTCCGGCCCGGCGGCCTCGGCGAGCTCGGCCGCGTAGGCCTGCGCCGCCGCGTCCACGTCGGAGCCCCAGGACCCGTCCGACGCGGGCATGGCATGCACCCGCTCCGGATCCAGCGGCACCGAGTCGAGCAGCGCCTCCCGGGCCTGGGTGACATTGCGCTCGGGGTCGCCCTCGGGCAGGAACCGCTCGTCGCCCCACCACAGGTCGAGCCGGCCCCAGTCGACGGCGTCCCGGGCCGGTGCCGCCGCGAGCGCCGCCAGCAGACCGTTGCCGTTGCGGCCCCCGGTCAGGACGACCGAGGCGTGACCGCGGGAAGCCTGCGCGTCCACGACCTTGGTGATGAGCCGGGCCGCGGCGGCCTGGGCCATCAGCTCCTTGTCGCGGTGGACGACCAGCTGGGGAGTGTTCACTGCGGGTCCGCCTTCTTGACCGGGGGCATCTGGGCGGGGGTGGGACGCGACGCGTCGCCCTCGCCCGCCGCGGCGGCGGACGCCGATGGTGACACGGACTTCCCGGCCGGCGCCGGAGCGTCCTGCACCGGACGGACCGGGAGCTCGCCCGGGGTCCAGGTGGCCGCCTCGGGCCGCTGGGAGGCCGACTGGATACCGCCCAGCCGGTCCACGCCGAACCGCAGCGCGGACGCGTACGTCTCGTCCGGGTCGAGCCTGCGCAGCTCCTCCGCGAGCAGTTCGGACGTCTCGCGGCGCTTGAGCGCCACCGCGCGGTCCGGCTGGCCGGGCAGCGCCAGCGTGGCCATCGCCCCGTCGGAACGGTGGAGGGTGATGGGGCCGCCGGTCGTCTCCAGCCGGACCTGGGTCAGGCCCGGACCGGCGGAGACGGCGCGCCGCACGTGCACGTGCAGACGGTCGGCCAGCCACATGGCGAGCAGCTCGACGCTGGGGTTCGCCTCCTCGCCCGCCACCTCGACGGAGACGACCTCGCAGTCGACCTGGTCGAGGGCGGCGGCCAGCATGGAGCGCCACGGAGTGATCCGGGCCCACGCGAGGTCGGTGTCGCCCGGCTCGTAGCTCTCGGCGCGGGCCTTCAGCTCCTCGACGGGCTTCTCCGCCGTATAGCTGTCGGTGACCCGGCGCTGGCCGAGGGCGCCCAGCGGGTCGCCCGCGGCGTCGCGGGGCGCGTCCACCGACCACCAGACGACGACCGGCGCGTCGGGGAGCAGCAGCGGCAGCACGACCGACTGGGCGTGGTCCGACACCTCGCCGTACAGCCGCAGGACGACCGTCTCCCCGGTGCCCGCGTCCGCGCCGACCCGCACCTCGGCGTCCAGCCGGGACTTCGTCCGGTCGCGGGGTGAGCGCGAGACGCGCTTGATGACGACGAGGGTGCGCGAAGGGTGCTCGCGCGAGGCGTCGTTGGCGGCCTTCAGGGCGTCGTAGGCGTTCTCCTCGTCGGTGACGATGACGAGGGTGAGGACCATGCCGACGGCCGGGGTGCCTATGGCCCGGCGCGCCTTCACGAGCGCCTTGTTGATCTTGCTGGCCGTGGTGTCCGTCAGATCTGTCTTCATGGCCGACGCCAGCTCCGTCCGTCTCGCTCGAGCATCTGGTCGGCCTCGACGGGCCCCCAGGTGCCCGACGGGTACTGCGCGGGCCTGCCGTGCTTGTCCCAGTACTCCTCGATCGGGTCGAGGATCTTCCAGGACAGCTCGACCTCCTCGGTGCGCGGGAAGAGGTTCGAGTCGCCCAGCAGGACGTCGAGGATGAGCCTCTCGTACGCCTCGGGGCTGGACTCCGTGAACGACTCGCCGTACGCGAAGTCCATCGAGACGTCCCGGATCTCCATGGAGGTGCCGGGCACCTTGGAGCCGAAGCGGACCGTGATGCCCTCGTCGGGCTGGACGCGGAAGACGATCGCGTTCTGGCCCAGCTCCTCCGTCGCCGTGTGGTCGAAGGGGGAGTGCGGGGCGCGCTGGAAGACGACGGCGATCTCGGTGACCCGGCGGCCCAGGCGCTTGCCGGTCCGCAGGTAGAAGGGGACGCCCGCCCAGCGGCGGTTGTCCACCTCGACCTTGATCGCCGCGTAGGTGTCGGTCTTCGACGTGGGGTCGATGCCGTCTTCCTGGAGGTAGCCGACGGCCTTCTCGCCGCCCTGCCAGCCCTCGGCGTACTGACCGCGGACGGTGTTCGCGCCGAGGTCGGCGGGCAGCCTGACCGCGCCGAGCACCTTGGTCTTCTCGGCGGCGAGCGCGTCCGCGTCGAAGGAGGCGGGCTCCTCCATGGCCGTGAGGGCCATCAGCTGGAGCAGGTGGTTCTGGATGACGTCACGGGCGGCGCCGATGCCGTCGTAGTAGCCGGCGCGGCCGCCGATGCCGATGTCCTCGGCCATCGTGATCTGCACGTGGTCGACGTACGACCGGTTCCAGATCGGCTCGAACATCTGGTTGGCGAAGCGCAGCGCCAGGATGTTCTGGACCGTCTCCTTGCCCAGGTAGTGGTCGATGCGGAAGACCTGGTCCGGGGCGAAGACCTCCTCGACGGTGGCGTTGAGGTCCTCGGCCGACCTGAGGTCGTGTCCGAAGGGCTTCTCGATGACCGCGCGCCGCCAGGAGCCGCTCGACTGGTCGGCGAGGCCGTGCTTCTTCAGCTGCCGGATGACCACCGGGAACGCGGACGGCGGCACGGAGAGGTAGAAGGCGAAGTTGCCGCCCGTGCCCTGTGCCTTGTCCAGCTCACCGATCGTTTCGCGCAGCCGTTCGAACGAGTTGTCGTCGTCGAAGGTGCCCTGGACGAAGCGCATCCCCTGGACGAGCTGCTGCCAGACCTCCTCGCGGAACGGTGTGCGGGCGTGTTCCTTGACGGCGTCGTGGACCTCCTGGGCGAAGTCCTCGTTCTCCCACTCCCGGCGCGCGAAGCCGACGAGGGAGAAGCCCGGCGGCAGCAGGCCGCGGTTGGCAAGGTCATAAACAGCAGGCATGAGCTTTTTACGGGACAAATCGCCCGTGACCCCGAAGATGACGAGGCCCGACGGCCCCGCGATACGCGGGAGCCGTCGGTCCGCCGGGTCACGCAGCGGATTGCTGCTTGACAAGATTTCAGCCCTCCGAGGGGGCGAGGCGCTGGAGCTCCGCCTCGGTCGACTTGAGCAGGTCGTTCCAGGCGCCCTCGAACTTCTCGACGCCCTCGTCCTCCAGGAGCTGGACCACCTCGTCGTACGAGATCCCGAGCTTCTCGACCGCGTCGATCTCGGCGCGGGCCTGCTCGTACGTACCGGCGATGGTGTTGCCGGTGATCTGCCCGTGGCTCTCGGCGGCGAAGAGGGTCGCCTCCGGCATGGTGTTCACCGTGTTCGGCGCGACCAGGTCGTCGACGTACAGGGTGTCCTTGTAGGCCGGGTCCTTGACACCGGTCGAGGCCCACAGCGGACGCTGCTTGTTGGCCTGCGCCTTGTCCAGGGCGGCCCAGCGGTCCGAGGAGAAGACCTCCTCGTACGCCTGGTAGGCGAGCCGCGCGTTGGCGAGGCCCACCTTGCCGCGGGCGGCCTTGGCCTCGTCGGTGCCGAGGGCGTCCAGCCGCTTGTCGATCTCGGTGTCCACGCGGGACACGAAGAAGGACGCCACGGAGTGGATCGTGGACAGGTCGAGGCCGGCGGCCTTGGCCTTCTCCAGACCTTCGAGGTACGCCTCCATGACCTTGCGGTAGCGCTCCAGCGAGAAGATCAGCGTGACGTTGACGCTGATGCCGCGCGCGATCGTCTCGGTGATCGCCGGCAGACCCGCCTCGGTCGCCGGGATCTTGATGAGCGTGTTCGGCCGGTCGACGAGCCAGGCGAGCTGCTTGGCCTCGGCGACGGTCGACTTGGTGTTGTGCGCCAGGCGCGGGTCGACCTCGATGGAGACCCGGCCGTCCTGGCCCTGCGTCGCGTCGAAGACCGGACGCAGGATGTCGGCGGCGTCACGGACGTCCGCCGTCGTGATCATGCGGATGGCCTCTTCGACCGTGACCTTGCGGGCTGCCAGGTCCGACAGCTGCTGGTCGTAGCCGTCCCCCTGGGAGATCGCCTTCTGGAAGATCGACGGATTGGTGGTGACGCCCACGACGTGCTGCTGGTCGATCAGTTCGGCGAGATTGCCGGACGTGATCCGCTTGCGCGACAGGTCGTCCAGCCAGATCGCGACGCCTTCCTCGGAGAGGCGCTTCAGTGCGTCTGTCATGGAAAATGCATCTCCTACGTGTCGTATGTCGGCGTCGGCGTCAGCGCCGGGCCGCGGCGATCGATTCCTGGGCGACGTTCACCACGTTCTCGGCGGTGAAACCGAATTCCTGGAAGAGGACCTTGCCGTCGGCCGAAGCGCCGAAGTGCTCCAGGGAGACGATGCGGCCCGCGTCCCCGACGAAACGGTGCCAGGTCAGACCGATACCGGCCTCGACCGCGACCCGCGCCTTCACGGACGGGGGAAGCACCGAGTCCCGGTACTCCTGGTCCTGCTCGTCGAACCACTCCACGCACGGCACGGACACGACCCGGGTCGGGGTGCCGGCGGCCTGGAGCTGCTCGCGCGCCTCGACGGCCACGTGCACCTCGGAACCGGTGGCGATGAGGATGACCTCGGGCTCGCCGCCCTCGGCCTCGAAGAGCACGTACGCGCCCTTGGCCGCGTCCTCGTTGGCCTCGTACGTCGGAACACCCTGGCGGGTCAGCGCGAGGCCGTGCGGGTTGCCCTCGCCGAAGACCTTGGTGTAGCGGCGCAGGATCTCGCGCCACGCGAGCGCGGTCTCGTTGGCGTCGGCCGGGCGCACGACATTCAGCCCGGGGATGGCGCGCAGCGAGGCCAGGTGCTCGACCGGCTGGTGCGTCGGACCGTCCTCGCCGAGGCCGATGGAGTCGTGCGTCCACACGTACGTCACCGGCAGGCGCATCAGCGCGGACAGGCGGACGGCGTTGCGCATGTAGTCGGAGAACACCAGGAAGGTGCCGCCGTAGATGCGGGTGTTGCCGTGCAGCGCGATGCCGTTCATCTCCGCGGCCATGGAGTGCTCGCGGATGCCGAAGTGGATGGTGCGGCCGTACGGGTCCGCCTCGGGGAGCGGGTTGTCCGCCGGGAGGAAGGACGACGTCTTGTCGATCGTCGTGTTGTTGGAGCCCGCGAGGTCGGCGGACCCGCCCCACAGCTCGGGGATGACGGCGCCGAGCGCCTGGAGCACCTTGCCGGACGCGGCACGGGTGGCGACACCCTTGCCGGTCTCGAAGACCGGGAGCTTCTCCTCCCAGCCGGCCGGCAGCTCGGTCGCGGCGATGCGGTCGAACTCCGCGGCGCGCTCCGGGTTGGCGGTGCGCCACTCGCCGAAGCCCTTCTCCCACTCGGCCCTGGCCTCACGGCCGCGGTCGAGCGCCTTGCGCGCGTGCGCCAGCACCTCGTCGGCGACCTCGAAGGACTTCTCCGGGTCGAAGCCGAGGACCCGCTTGGTGGCCGCGACCTCGTCGTCGCCGAGCGCCGAGCCGTGCGCGGCCTCGGTGTTCTGCGCGTTCGGCGCGGGCCAGGCGATGATCGAGCGCATCGCGATGAAGGACGGCCTGTCCGTGACCGCCTTCGCGGCCTCGATCGCCGCGTACAGGGCGGCCGGGTCGAGGTCGCCGTTCTCCTGCGGCTCCACGCGCTGGACGTGCCAGCCGTAGGCCTCGTACCGCTTGGCCGTGTCCTCGGAGACGGCCGTCTCGGTGTCGCCCTCGATCGAGATGTGGTTGTCGTCCCACAGCAGGACCAGGTTGCCGAGCTTCTGGTGGCCCGCCAGCGAGGAGGCCTCGCCGGAGATGCCCTCCTGGAGGCAGCCGTCACCGGCGATCGCGAAGACGAAGTGGTCGAACGGGGAGGTGCCGGGGGCCGCCTCCGGGTCGAACAGGCCGCGCTCGTAGCGGGCGGCCATCGCCATGCCCACCGCGTTGGCGACACCCTGGCCGAGCGGCCCAGTCGTCGTCTCCACACCGCGGGTGTGCCCGTACTCGGGGTGCCCCGGGGTCTTCGAGCCCCAGGTCCTGAAGGACTTCAGGTCGTCCAGCTCCAGGCCGAAGCCGGCCAGGTAGAGCTGTGTGTAGAGGGTCAGGGACGAGTGGCCCGCGGACAGCACGAAGCGGTCGCGGCCGGTCCATTCGGGGTCCGCCGGGTCATGCCGCATCACCTTCTGGAAAAGGGTGTACGCGGCGGGTGCCAGACTCATCGCCGTACCCGGATGGCCGTTGCCGACCTTCTGTACGGCGTCGGCGGCCAGGATGCGGGCGGTGTCGACGGCCCGCTGGTCCAGTTCGGTCCACTCGAGGTCTGTTGTGGTCGGCTTGGTGCTCACCCTGGGTCAGGGCTCCTCTCCACATGTTGCACATGTCGAATGCCGGTGCACGTGGCGCCCACCGGCTCGCTGTCGAGCCTACCCCCGTGGCAACGCGCATTTTTTCGAGTCATTCCAGACTGCCGGGACTTCCCCCCTTCCGCCTCCCGACCGGCGGGTTCCGTATTCGGCAAGTGAATACGGAGCTGTCCATCCGACTGCTCAATCCGAAGCCGATCAGTCCTTCGCGGGACCCTTTCAACACGAGCGGACCCCCGCGGGGGCCGGGGTCTGGGCAACGTCTACAGTGGCGTGGTACGCGCGAGCCTTTACCGGGAGTTCACACCCGGGGCTCGCTGGGATGTCTCTGTCAGGGGTGTGCGTGACGGCCGTTGAATCCCGTCCAGCGGGAGTGCTCGGGACGAGCCAGGGCACGAACCACCGGCCGTTCGGGGCCCGGGTCAAGGCGTTCGTCGCTCTCACCAAGCCACGGATCATCGAACTGCTGCTGATCACCACCGTTCCGGTGATGTTCCTCGCGGAGCAGGGGGTGCCCGATCTGAAGCTGGTGCTCCTCACCTGCCTCGGCGGCTACCTGTCCGCCGGGGGCGCCAACGCGCTCAACATGTACATCGACCGCGACATCGACGCGCTGATGGAACGTACGGCGCAGCGGCCGCTGGTCACGGGCATGGTGAGCCCCCTCGAGTGCCTGGTCTTCGGTATCACGCTCGCCGTGGGCTCCACCCTCCTGTTCGGCCTCACCGTCAACTGGCTGTCCGCCTGGCTGGCGCTCGGGGCCCTGCTCTTCTACGTCGTCGTGTACACGATGATCCTCAAACGGCGTACGTCGCAGAACATCGTGTGGGGCGGGATCGCGGGCTGCCTGCCCGTCCTCATCGGCTGGTCGGCCGTCACCGACTCCATGTCGTGGGCCCCGGTCATCCTCTTCCTCGTCATGTTCTTCTGGACACCGCCGCACTACTGGCCGCTGTCCATGAAGGTGAAGGACGACTACGCGCGCGTGGGCGTGCCGATGCTGCCGGTCGTGGCCTCCAACAAGGTCGTCGCGCGGCAGATCGTCCTCTACAGCTGGGCGATGGTCGTCGTCTCCCTGCTCCTGACGCCGCTGGGCTACACGGGGTGGTTCTACACCGTGGTGGCGCTGGTGACCGGGGGGTTCTGGCTCTGGGAGGCGCACGGGCTGCAGTCGCGGGCCAAGGGGGGTGCCGTGGGGGCGAAGCTCAAGGAGATGCGGCTGTTCCACTGGTCGATCACCTATGTGTCGCTGCTGTTCGTGGCGGTGGCCGTGGACCCGTTCCTGCGGTGACGCCCCGCTTTTTTTGAGGGTGAGGGGCGGGTCGGGGCCGGGGTTCGTCGCCCGGTGCCGGTCCGTCGTGGCTTGTCGCGCAGTTCCCCGCGCCCCTGAGAGGCGTGGGGCGGAAGGCTGTGTCGCTGTCGCTGGAGGGTGCCGGGCGTGGCCCTGGGGGCTACCCGTCGGTAGCATTCTCGTATGGCAGACATCCAGCAGGTTGACGAGGGCGCCGACGGCACGCCGGACGCCAGGGCCGAGCGGCGTGCGGCGAAGCTCGCGAAGCACATCTGCGCCTTCGCGCAGGCGCACGGCGGCGCCGAGGGGCAGATCGCGTACCTCGGGCAGAAGGGCGCCCGGATCGTCCTCGTGGGGGAGGACGGCGAGTGGGGCGACCTCGTGGCCCCGACCCACGCGCTCGCCGAGGAAGCCGTGAAGCGGTCCGGCATCACCGTCCACGAGTCGTTCGACGGCGACTTCGCGAACAAGGTCAGGACGGGCCCGTACGAGTGGACCCGCATGGCGGGCATCCAGGTCGGCGGCCCCCGCAACGACTGACCCGTTGCCCCGCGGGGGCGCCGGGAACGGCACGACCGGCCCGGGCGCACCCGCACCCGAGAGCGCACCTCACCCGTTAAGCCCTGCGACATGGCGGAGCCACGCGTGGGGAGGTCCGGATGATCGAAACGCCGTCGCTGGTCGACCAGTACTGCCACGGCGTGCTGCGGACGGAGCTGGGCCTCGGCACCTTCGAGGCCCACCTGGCCAGGGGCGAGGGCCTGCCCGCCCCCGGCACCACGTTCTTCGACACGCAGACCGGCTTCGCCGTACGCCGCTGGTGCCCCCCTCTGCTGGGTCTGGAACCGCACTGCCCGCCCGCCCACTACCTGGCGCGGCGCCGGGAACTGGGCGTCCTGGAGGTGGGGCGCAAGCTGCTGCGGGGGACCGGCATCACCACCTACCTGGTCGACACCGGGCTGCCGGGCGACCTCACGGGACCGGGCGAGATGGCCTCCACGGGGGCCGCCGACGCCCACGAGATCGTCCGCCTCGAACTGCTGGCCGAGCAGGTCGCCGACACCTCGGGAACCGTCGAGTCCTTTCTCGCCAACCTCGCCGAGTCGGTGCACGGGGCCGCCGCGCACGCCGTCGCGTTCACCTCGGTGGCCGGCGCACGGCACGGACTGGCGCTCGCGCCCCAGCCGCCCGGCCCGGGCGAGGTGCGGGGCGCGGCCGGCCGCTGGCTGGCGGACCGCCGGGTGGGCGGCGTGCTGAACGACCCGGTCCTGCTGCGGCACCTGCTGTGGATCGCCGTCGCCTCCGGCCGGCCGCTCCAACTGCACGTCGGACTCGGCGAGCCCGGACTGCGCATCGACCGCACCGACCCCGCCCTGTTCACCGACTTCGCCCGCGCCACGGCGGGGCTCGGCACCGACCTGGTGCTGCTGCACGGCTACCCGTACCACCGCCACGCGGCGCACCTCGCGGGAGTGTTCCCGCACGTGTACGCCGACCTGGGCGCGGCGCTCGTACGCACCGGGGCCCGGGCGGCGGCCGTGCTCTCCGAGATCCTGGAACTCGCCCCCTTCGGCAAACTGCTCTTCTCCAGCGGGGCCCACGCACTGCCCGAACTCCATGTGGTCGCAGCGCACCTCTTCCGCGAGGCGCTCGCGCGGGTGCTCGGTGCCTGGGTGGCCGAGGGCGCCTGGTCGCAGCCGGACGCGCAGCGGGTGGCGGGACTGATCGCGGCGGGAAACGCCAAGCGGGTGTACGGGGTGCGGTGAGCTGCACAGACTGGGCGCATGACCCGCACCGTCGCGACCGACCGGCTCCTCGACCGCTTCCGCGCCGAACTGCGCGATCTCGGCCCCCTGGCCGTGTGGGCCCACGGCTCGCTCGCCGGGGGCGACTACCAGGAGGGCCGCAGCGATCTGGATCTGATCGTGGTCCTGGAGGACCCGGTCACGGCGGGAATGCCGTGGCGGGTGGCCCGGCTGCACGCCCGGCTGCGCCACGAACCGCTCGTGGCCAGGCTGCACTGCAGCTATCTGACGCCGGGGACGGCGGCCGACACGGAGGGGCGGCACCTCACCTGGGCGCACCGGCACCTCTTCAGACGGCCGGTCACGCCGGTCACCCGGCGCGAACTGCACCGCTTCGGCCTCGTCCTGTCGGGGCAGGGGCCCGAGGAGCTGCTGCCGCCGGTGACGGACGAGGAGCTCGCCGCGTTCGTCGTCCGGGACCAGCGGGACTTCTGGCGCCGCGAGGTGGACCGCGCGGGCAACTGGACGCAGGACGTCTGGGTGGACCTCGGCATGGTCACGTATGCCCGGGCCTCGGTCACCCTCGCGCAGGGGCGGTTGATCACCAAGCGCGAGGCACTGGATCTGCTGCCCGGCCTCGGCGCGCCCGTGGAGGTGGTCGCGGACATCAGGCGCCGCCGGTACCCGGAGCAGGGGCCGGCGCCGGCGCCGGCGCCGGCCCGGGAGTGGACGGCCCGCCGGGGGCGGCTGACCCGGGACTACCTGGGACCGGCGATCGACCGTCTGGTGGCCGCGTACACGTGACGTACCGGCACGGACGGTCCCGCGGGCGCGCGGCGGGTCCGCTCAGGTGCGGCTGAGCGCCGACCGCGTCGACTGGCCCGGCAGGTCCGCCAGGACCTCGGGCCGCTCCCGCAGCGCCAGCAGGACGCGGAGCGTGGCGATCCACACCAGGCAGGAACCGAACATGTGGGCACCGACCAGGATCTCCGGCAGGTCGGTGAAGTACTGGACGTACCCGACGGCGCCCTGCGCGAGGAGCACCAGGAACAGGTCGCGGGTGCGGTGCAGCGGGCCCTTCGGGGCGTCGACGGCCTTCAGGACGAACCACAGGGCGAAGGTCAGCGTCACCACGATCCAGGCCAGTACGGCATGCAGCTTGGTGACGTTCTCCCAGTCCAGCGGGATGCGCTCGACCTCGCTGGAGTCGCCGGCGTGCGGGCCGGCGCCGGTGACGACCGTGCCCACCGCGATCAGCAGCACGGTGACGCCGACCAGGATCCACGCCATCTGCCGCACCGGCTCGCCGACCAGGGGACGCGGCGCGTCGTCACCCTCGCGGGTGCGCTGCCACATCACCGTGGCGACGGCGATCAGGGCGGTGGAGAGGAGGAAGTGGGCGGCGACCGTGTACGGGTTCAGGCCCACCAGGACGACGACGCCGCCGAGGACCGCGTTGCCCATGACGACCCAGAACTGCGCCCAGCCGAGCCGGGTGAGGCTGCGGCGGTACGGCTTCTGCGAGCGGGCGGCGACGATCGCCCAGCCGACCGCGGCGCACAGGACGTACGTCAGCATGCGGTTGCCGAACTCGATGACGCCGTGCACGCCCATCGCGCTCGTGGTGGTGAGCGAGTCGTCGGTGCACTTGGGCCAGGTCGGGCAGCCGAGGCCCGAGCCGGTCAGCCGGACCGCACCACCGGTGACCACGATCAGTACCGCCATGACGAGCGCGGCGAGAGCGGCGCGCCGGACCGTCCGGGGAGCGGGGGTCCAGCGCCCGGCGACGAAGGCGAGCGGGTTGCGCACGGCGTGAGCGGCGTCCGCTCGGGTCACGTTTGGCACGCGACCATCGTAGGGGGCCGCTTGTGCATGCGTTCACGAGCCCCCTCGCTGCCACCGTGCGCGACCGCCGCGTCACTCCCGTGCGGCCGTGCGGTCACTCCCAGCGGAAGAATTTCCCGGCGGCGGCGAGGCCCACGACCGCCCACACCGCCAGGATCCCGAGGTCGCCCCAGGGCATCCCGGCGCCGTGCCGGAGCACGTCCCGCAGGCCGTCGGAGAGCGCGGAGATCGGCAGCAGGCCGAGGACGTCCTGCGCCGCCTGCGGGAACCTGTCCAGCGGGACGATCACCCCGCCGCCGACCAGCAGCAGCAGGAACACCAGGTTCGCGGCGGCCAGTGTGGCCTCCGCCTTCAGCGTGCCGGCCATGAGGAGGCCCAGGCCGGAGAAGGCGGCGGTGCCGAGGACCAGGAGCAGCAGCACGGCGAAGGGGCTGCCCTGCGGCGACCAGCCCAGCGCGAGGGCGATCACCGTCACGAGGATCACCTGGAGGACCTCCGTGACCAGCACGGACAGGGTCTTGGCCGTCATCAGGCCCCAGCGGGGCAGCGGCGAGACGGCGAGCCGCTTGAGCACCCCGTACCGCCGCTCGAAGCCGGTCGCGATGGCCTGGCCGGTGAACGCCGTGGACATCACGGCGAGCGCCAGGATGCCCGGCGCGAGGAAGTCGACGGCCTCGCCCTCGCCGGTGTCCACGATGTCCACGGCGCTGAACAGCACGAGCAGCAGCGTCGGGATGATCACCGTCAGCAGCAGCTGCTCGCCGTTGCGCAGCAGCATCCTCGTCTCGAGGGCCGCCTGTGCCGCGATCATCCGGGGCAGCGGGGCCGCTCCCGGACGCGGTGCGTAGGTGCCCCCGCCGGTGGCCGGGGTGTCCGTTCCCGCGCTCATCCGCGCAGCTCCTTACCGGTGAGTTCCAGGAAGACGTCCTCCAGGGTGT
This sequence comes from Streptomyces sp. V3I8, assembly GCF_030817535.1. Taxonomy (NCBI): domain Bacteria; kingdom Bacillati; phylum Actinomycetota; class Actinomycetes; order Kitasatosporales; family Streptomycetaceae; genus Streptomyces; species Streptomyces sp. V3I8. The sequence continues at coordinate 6,645,333 of NZ_JAUSZL010000002.1, forward strand.
GCCGTTCCACGGAGATCTTCTCCGGCATCACCCCGTGCTGGGCGCACCAGGTGGTGACGGTCGCAAGCAGCTGCGGATCGATCCTGCCGCCCACCCGGTACGAGCCCGGGGCGGGCTCGGCCGCCGTGGAGTCCGCCGGGAGGGCCTTGAGGAGCGAGGTCATGTCCAGGCCGGGGCGGCCGCTGAACCGCAGGGTGTTCTCGGCGCCGCCGCGGCACAGCTCCTCCGGGGAGCCCTGGGCGACGACCCGGCCCGCGTCGATGATCGCCACGTCGTCGGCGAGCTGCTCGGCCTCGTCCATGTGGTGCGTGGTGAGGATCACCGAGACACCGTCGGCCCGCAGGTCGCGCACGAGGTCCCAGGTGGCCCGGCGGGCCTGCGGGTCGAGGCCCGCGGTCGGCTCGTCCAGGAAGACCAGTTCGGGGCGGCCGACGACGGCCATGGCGAGCGCGAGGCGCTGCCGCTGGCCGCCCGACAGCCGCCGGTACGTGGTCCGGCCGCAGCCGCCGAGGCCCAGGCGCTCGGTCAGCGCGGCCACGTCCAGCGGGTGCGCGTGCAGCCTCGCGACGTGTCCGAGCATCTCGTCGGCGCGGGCGCCGGGGTACACGCCGCCGGACTGCAGCATCACGCCGATGCGGGGGCGCAGGGCGGCGGCCTCGCGCACCGGGTCGAGGCCCAGCACCCGCACGGTCCCCGAGTCGGGCCTCCGGTAGCCCTCGCAGCTCTCGACGGTGGTCGTCTTGCCCGCGCCGTTGGGTCCCAGGACGGCGGTGATGCCCGCCCGGGCCACCAGATCCAGGCCGTCCACGGCGGTCTTCCGGCCGTAACGCTTCACCAGAGCGCCGACCTGGACGACTGGGTCACTTCGCATGGGCGGCCTCACTTCGCATGAGCGCCAAGTCTAGGGACGGCCGGGCCGGCGCCGACCGGCGGGGCGGGTCACGAGGGGCGCGGGGCGGATACGTCGTTCATGATCCATTCCTCGCGCGGGCGGTGCGTCGCGAGCCACCGCTGCGCGTAGGACACCGCGTCCGCCAGCGGGAACAGCCGCGCGTCGGCCGCCCCCGCCCGGCCCCGTACGACAGGGCGGTCCCGCTCGAAGTCGGCGCCCATGGTGTCGAACTCCGACGAGCTGATCGAGACCTCCACGACCACCTCCCAGGCCGGTCCCCCGGGTGTGCGCACGGGCCGGCCGACCTCGACGCGCGGGGCGGGGATCCGGTACTCGGCGAGGTGGAAGGCGGTGCAGGAGTCGTAGCCCGCGCCCAGCAGCAGGACCCGGGCGCCCCGCTCCTCCAGGCGGGCCAGCGGGCTGCGCTCGCCGAGGCGGCAGTCCGGCGCGTGGTCCCCGACGATCGCCGGCGCGCCCGGGCCGACGGCCGCGAACGAGGTCTGCGGGTGCGCGCTGCGCAGGGCGCCGGGCCAGGTCCGCAGGGTCTCCGGGATCACGCCCACCCCGCGGGCGGGCGTCACGAGCGGGTCGTACGCGGGCATCGTGGCGCGGATCGCCGGCCACCACTCCTCGGGCACGGGCGGGTGGCTCCACAGGGACGGGTCGGAGAGGTGGCCGGTCTGGGTGGGGACCACGAGCGTGCCGTCGGGACCGAGCGCGTCGAGCAGTGCCTGGATCACGGCGACCGCGCCGCCGTTCACCCATCCGAGGGAACTGAGCGAAGAGTGTACGAGAAGTGTCTCGCCGGGGTGTACGCCGAGCGCGCGCAGGTCCGCGGCGAGGGTGGCGCGGGTGACGAGTGGGCCGGTGGGAGGCGGTGTCGGCATGGTTCGCCAGTCTCGCCGACCGCTCCCCGCGGCGCCACCGGATTGATCGATCAAAGATCATCGCCGCAGGTCAGATTAGGTTTACCTAAGTGATGCAGCGCACCCCCCTCGGCATGGACACGGCTTGTCACTCCCTGGGGAATTACGCAACAATGGTGTTGTGAAAAACGTCGGCGAGGCTCAGGAGACCCCCGCGGGGGCCCCTCAGGAGGAACTCGCGACCGGTGAGCGCTCCACGCGCAACCGTGTCGCGCGGTCCATCCTGGACCACGGCCCGTCGACCGTCGCCGACCTCGCCGGACGGCTCGGCCTCACCCAGGCCGCCGTCCGCCGCCACCTGGACGCCCTCGTCGGTGACGACGTCGTGGAGGCCCGCGAGCAGCGGGTCTACGGCGCGCGCACCCGCGGGCGGCCCGCCAAGGTGTTCGCGCTGACCGACTGCGGCCGGGACGCCTTCGACCAGTCCTACGACAAGCTCGCCGCGGACGCCCTGCGCTGGATCGCGGAGCGCGAGGGCGGGGAGGACGCGCTCGTCGCCTTCGCCCGCGCCAGGATGGCCGCCCAGGCCGGTGCCTACCGCGCGGCCGTCGAGTCCGCCGCCCCCGACAAGCGCGCCGAAGCGCTGGCCAGGGCCCTGAGCGCGGACGGGTACGCTGCTACGGCGCGCAGCGCGCCGGTCGGCGAGCAGCTCTGCCAGCACCACTGCCCGGTCGCCCATGTCGCCGAGCAGTTCCCGCAGCTGTGCGAGGCGGAGACCGAGATCTTCTCCCAGCTCCTCGGGACCCACGTGCAGCGGCTGGCCACCATCGCCCACGGCGACGGCGTCTGCACGACGTTCATCCCCGAGATTTCCCATTCGGCCAAGCCTTCTTCCATGTCCGACATCACCGATAACGCATCCGTAAGCACCGCCGGGAGGAACCCCGCATGACGCTCCCCATCGAGGAGACCGCCCACCCCGAGCTCGAGGGTCTGGGCAACTACGAATACGGCTGGGCCGACTCCGACGTGGCCGGTGCCTCTGCCAAGCGCGGTATCAACGAGGACGTAGTCCGGGACATCTCCGCCAAGAAGAACGAGCCGGAGTGGATGACCAAGCTCCGTCTCAAGGGCCTGCGCCTGTTCGACAAGAAGCCCATGCCGAACTGGGGCTCCGACCTCTCCGGCATCGACTTCGACAACATCAAGTACTTCGTGCGTTCCACGGAGAAGCAGGCGGAGTCCTGGGAGGACCTGCCCGAGGACATCAAGAACACGTACGACAAGCTCGGCATCCCCGAGGCGGAGAAGCAGCGCCTCGTCGCCGGTGTCGCGGCCCAGTACGAGTCCGAGGTCGTCTACCACCAGATCAACGAGGAGCTCGAGGCGCAGGGTGTCATCTTCATGGACACCGACACGGCGCTGAAGGAGCACCCGGAGCTCTTCAAGGAGTACTTCGGCACGGTCATCCCGGTCGGCGACAACAAGTTCGCGTCGCTGAACACCGCGGTGTGGTCCGGCGGCTCGTTCATCTACGTCCCCAAGGGCGTGCACGTCGAGATCCCGCTCCAGGCCTACTTCCGTATCAACACGGAGAACATGGGCCAGTTCGAGCGGACGCTGATCATCGTCGACGAGGGCGCCTACGTGCACTACGTCGAGGGCTGCACGGCGCCGATCTACTCCTCGGACTCCCTGCACTCCGCGGTGGTCGAGATCATCGTGAAGAAGGGCGGCCGCTGCCGCTACACGACCATCCAGAACTGGTCGAACAACGTCTACAACCTCGTCACCAAGCGCGCCGTGGCGTACGAGGGCGCGACCATGGAGTGGATCGACGGCAACATCGGCTCCAAGGTCACCATGAAGTACCCGGCCGTCTACCTGATGGGCGAGCACGCCAAGGGCGAGACCCTCTCCATCGCCTTCGCGGGCGAGGGCCAGCACCAGGACGCCGGCTCCAAGATGGTCCACATGGCGCCGAACACGTCCTCCAACATCGTGTCGAAGTCCGTGGCGCGCGGCGGCGGCCGTACGTCCTACCGCGGTCTCGTCGAGATCGGCGAGGGCGCCCACGGCTCGAAGTCGAACGTGCTGTGCGACGCGCTGCTCGTCGACACCATCTCCCGCTCGGACACCTACCCCTACGTGGACGTCCGCGAGGACGACGTGTCCATGGGGCACGAGGCCACCGTCTCCAAGGTGAGCGACGACCAGCTCTTCTACCTGATGAGCCGGGGCATGACCGAGTTCGAGGCGATGGCGATGATCGTGCGCGGCTTCGTCGAGCCCATCGCGAAGGAGCTGCCCATGGAGTACGCCCTGGAGCTCAACCGGCTGATCGAGCTGCAGATGGAGGGCTCGGTCGGTTAAGACCCGCCCCCGAAGCAGTCGCCAGAATTCTTGACGCAGGAAGAGAGCAGACCGACAGCCATGGCTGAGGCTTCTAATATCCCGGTGGGATCCACCACCGCCGGCCAGATCGCGGTGGCCGCCGAGTCGACCGTCGCCACGCGCATGAGCGCGCCCCCCTCCTTCGACGTGGCGGACTTCCCGGTCCCCCACGGCCGCGAGGAGGAATGGCGGTTCACGCCGCTGGAGCGCCTGCGCGGGCTGCACGACGGCACCGCGGTCGCCACCGGCGACGGCGTGCAGGTCGACATCACCGCGCCCGAGGGTGTCGTCGTCGAGACCGTCGGCCGCGACGACGCCCGGCTCGGCCGGGCGGGCACCCCCGTGGACCGCGTCGCCGCGCAGGCCTACTCGGCGTTCGAGAAGGCCGGTGTCGTCACCGTCCCCAAGGAGACGGTGCTCACCGAGCCGATCCGCATCGCCGTGCAGGGCCGGGGCGGTGTCGCCTACGGCCACCAGGTCATCGAGCTGGAAGCCTTCGCCGAGGCCGTCGTCGTCATCGACCACACCGGTGACGCGGTGCTCGCGGCCAACGTCGACTACGTCCTCGGTGACGGCGCGAAGCTCACCGTCGTCTCCGTCCAGGACTGGGACGACAAGGCCGTCCACGTCGCCCAGCACAACGCGCTGATCGGCCGGGACGCCACCTTCAAGTCCTTCGTGGTCACCTTCGGCGGCGACGTGGTGCGCCTGCACCCGCGCGTCACCTACGCCGGCCCCGGCGGCGAGGCCGAGCTCTTCGGCCTGTACTTCACGGACGCCGGCCAGCACCAGGAGCACCGCCTCCTGGTCGACCACAACGTCCCGCACTGCAAGTCCAACGTCGTCTACAAGGGCGCCCTCCAGGGCGAGAGCGCCCACGCGGTCTGGATCGGCGACGTCCTCATCGAGGCCGCGGCCGAGGGCACGGACACGTACGAGATGAACCGGAACCTGGTGCTGACCGACGGCGCCCGGGTCGACTCCGTGCCCAATCTGGAGATCGAGACCGGCGAGATCGTCGGTGCCGGACACGCCTCGGCGACCGGCCGCTTCGACGACGAGCAGCTCTTCTACCTGATGGCCCGCGGCATCGCGGCCGACGACGCCCGACGGCTCGTCGTGCGCGGCTTCTTCGCCGAGCTGGTCCAGCAGATCGGTGTCGACGACATCGAAGAGCGCCTCCTCGTGAAGATCGACAAGGAGCTGGAGGCGTCGGTCTGATGGCTGACTCCGTTACGTTCCTGCGCGCCTGCGGGCTCGGCGAGCTGGAGGAGGACACCCCCAAGCGGGTGGAACTCGACGGCACGCCGGTCTCCGTCGTGCGGACCGAGGGCGAGGTGTTCGCGATCAACGACATCTGCTCGCACGCGAACGTCTCGCTCTCCGAGGGCGAGGTGGAGGACTGTCAGATCGAGTGCTGGCTGCACGGCTCCGCGTTCGACCTCAGAACCGGCAAGCCGTCCGGCCTACCCGCGACGCGCCCCGTCCCCGTATACCCCGTAAAGATCGAAGGGGACGACGTGCTCGTCTCCCTCACCCAGGAGTCCTGAGGAACCCATGGCAACGCTTGAAATCCACGACCTGCACGTCACCGTCGAGGCCGACAACGCCACGAAGGAGATCCTCAAGGGCGTCGACCTCACCGTGAAGCAGGGCGAGACCCACGCCATCATGGGCCCGAACGGCTCCGGCAAGTCGACCCTCGCCTACTCGCTCGCGGGCCACCCGAAGTACACGATCACCGGCGGCACCGTCACCCTCGACGGCGAGGACGTCCTCGAGATGTCCGTCGACGAGCGCGCTCGCGCGGGCCTCTTCCTCGCCATGCAGTACCCGGTCGAGGTCCCCGGCGTCTCCGTCTCCAACTTCCTGCGCACCTCCGCCACCGCGATCCGCGGTGAGGCCCCCAAGCTCCGCCTGTGGGTCAAGGAGGTCAAGGAGGCCATGCAGCGCCTCAACATGGACCCGGCCTTCGCCGAGCGCAACGTGAACGAGGGCTTCTCCGGCGGTGAGAAGAAGCGCCACGAGATCCTCCAGCTGGAGCTGCTCAAGCCGAAGATCGCGATCCTCGACGAGACCGACTCCGGCCTGGACGTCGACGCCCTGCGCGTCGTCTCCGAGGGCGTCAACCGCGTCCGTGAGAGCGGTGAGGTCGGCACCCTGCTGATCACGCACTACACGCGCATCCTGCGCTACATCAAGCCCGACCACGTGCACGTGTTCGCGAACGGCCGTATCGCCGAGTCCGGCGGCGCGGAGCTCGCCGACCAGCTCGAGGCCGAGGGCTACGACAAGTACGTGAAGGGTGGCGCATCCGCGTGACGCAGTTGCCGGGCCTCCTCGACACCGAGGCGATCCGTAAGGACTTCCCCATCCTGGACCGGCAGGTCCACGACGGCAAGAAGCTCGTGTACCTGGACAACGCGGCGACCTCGCAGAAGCCGCGCCAGGTGCTGGACGCCCTCAGTGGTTACTACGAGCAGTACAACGCCAACGTCCACCGCGGTGTGCATGTGCTCGCGGAGGAGGCCACGGCGCTGTACGAGGGCGCGCGCGACAAGGTCGCCGCGTTCGTCAACGCGCCGAGCCGCGACGAGGTCATCTTCACGAAGAACGCCTCCGAGTCGCTCAACCTCGTGGCCAACATGCTCGGCTGGGCGGACGAGCCCTACCGCGTGGACCACGAGACCGAGATCGTCATCACGGAGATGGAGCACCACTCCAACATCGTGCCGTGGCAGCTGCTCGCGCAGCGCACCGGCGCGAAGCTGAAGTGGTTCGGCCTGACCGACGACGGCCGGCTCGACCTGTCCAACATCGACGAGATCATCACGGAGAAGACGAAGATCGTCTCCTTCGTGCTGGTGTCGAACATCCTGGGCACGGTCAACCCGGTCGAGGCGATAGTGCGCCGTGCGCAGGAGGTCGGCGCGCTGGTCTGCATCGACGCCTCCCAGGCCGCCCCGCACATGCCGCTGGACGTCCAGGCCCTGCAGGCCGACTTCGTGGCCTTCACCGGCCACAAGATGTGCGGCCCGACCGGCATCGGCGTCCTGTGGGGCCGCCAGGAGCTGCTCGAGGACCTGCCGCCGTTCCTCGGCGGCGGCGAGATGATCGAGACGGTGTCGATGCACTCGTCGACGTACGCTCCGGCCCCGCACAAGTTCGAGGCGGGCACCCCGCCGATCGCCCAGGCGGTCGGACTCGGCGCGGCCATCGACTACCTGAACGCGATCGGCATGGACAAGGTCCTCGCGCACGAGCACGCCCTCACCGAGTACGCGGTGAAGCGGCTCGGCGCGGTCCCGGACCTGCGGATCATCGGCCCGAACACGGCCGAGGACCGCGGCGCGGCGATCTCGTTCACGCTGGGCGACATCCACCCGCACGACGTGGGCCAGGTCCTCGACGAGCAGGGCATCGCCGTCCGGGTCGGCCACCACTGCGCACGGCCGGTCTGCCTGCGGTACGGAATTCCTGCGACCACCCGAGCGTCGTTCTATCTGTACTCCACGCCTGCCGAGATCGACGCACTGGTCGACGGTCTGGAGCACGTACGGAACTTCTTCGGCTGAGGAGCTGCTGAGTCGTGAAGCTGGATTCGATGTACCAGGAAGTCATCCTGGACCACTACAAGCACCCCCACGGGCGGGGCTTGCGGGATGGCGATGCCGAAGTGCACCACGTCAACCCGACGTGCGGCGACGAGATCACGCTGCGCGTGAAGTACGACGGCACGACGATCAGTGACGTCTCGTACGAGGGCCAGGGCTGCTCCATCAGCCAGGCCTCGGCCTCCGTACTGAACGACCTGCTCGTGGGCAAGGACCTGGCCGAGGCGCAGAGGATCCAGGAGACCTTCCTGGAGCTGATGCAGTCCAAGGGTCGCATCGAGCCCGACGACGCGATGGAAGAAGTCCTGGAGGACGCGGTCGCGTTCGCCGGGGTCTCGAAGTACCCGGCCCGCGTCAAGTGCGCGCTGCTGAGCTGGATGGCCTGGAAGGACGCGACGGCCCAGGCCCTGGGCGAGGCCGGCGCCGAGAGGAAGACGGCATGAGCGAGACCATCGAGATGAAACCGGCCTCCGAGGAAGAAGTCCGCGAGGCCCTGTACGACGTCGTCGACCCCGAACTGGGCATCGACGTCGTCAACCTCGGACTGATCTACGGGATCCACATCGACGACGCGAACATCGCGACGATCGACATGACCCTGACGTCGGCGGCGTGCCCGCTCACCGACGTCATCGAGGACCAGGCCAAGTCCGCCACGGACGGCATCGTGAACGAGCTCCGCATCAACTGGGTGTGGATGCCGCCGTGGGGCCCGGACAAGATCACGGACGACGGCCGTGACCAGCTCCGGGCGCTCGGCTTCAACGTCTGAGCACCCCTCGCACCCCTTGGGTGTGTGCGTTCCGTGTTTCCGTGTGTACGTGTGCGGCCCCCGGCGAATGCGCCGGGGGCCGCGTGCGTGTGCAGTGCCGGACCGTGTCCCGGACGGTGTCCGGGGCGGCTCAGTCCAGACCCTCGACCAGGCGGAACGCCGAGTCCGCCCGGAAGAGACGGCTGTTCTCGTACGGGTCCAGGCGGAGCCGGAAGTCGCTGTGCCGCAGGAAACGGCCGCGATGGTTCACCGACTCCAGCACGACGGCGCCGGAGAACGCGGAGGGGCGCGGGCAGAACGTGGCGTCCTGCTCGAAGAGCTCGGAGCCGTCGTCCCGGTCGGCGCGCAGCCGGAACCGGAAGTGGCGCAGGTAGCGGCCGTCACCGAGCGAGAACGAGACACAGTCCGGGTCGGTGAGGCCGGGGACCAGCTTGAAGGAGGTGCCCTGCCCGGTCCGGGACGAGCCGTGCCGGTCCACCTGGTCCACCCGGTCGAGCCGCACCGAGTCATGGCCGACGCGCCAGTAGCGGTCGGGGTAGTTGACCGACCGGACCGACGTGCGCGAGGACGCGGGAGGGACGGCTGGAGGCCGGTGGGCGGGTGCGGACCCCGAAGCCGAGGGCCGTGGGTCCGGCCGGGAGCCGGCGCCGTCCGGTCCCCGTCCGTCCGCCGGTCCCTGTTCGGCGGGGGCCGAGGAGCCCCCGGCGGCGCTGCGGGAGGGCGCGGGGGCGGCCAGACCGCTCTTCGCGCTGGGGGCCGTGGCCACCGTGGGCGGGGCCGGCACGAGCGGTTCGTCCGCCGCGGAGGTGTTCTCCGTCCACTCCAGCGCCGAGTCGTCCCTGTCCCCGTCCAGCAGGACCACCGCCGTCACGGCGGAGGCGAGGACCGCCAGCAGCAGGGCCCCGGCCAGCCAGAGCCTGCGCGTCCCGGCTATGCGGGGCTCCTCCAGGCGCTCGCCGGTCTCCCACACCTTCGGCAGGCGGGCCGACGGGTCGGGAGCGGACTCGGTGGTTCTTTCCGGCATGCGCTGTTCCCCCCGGCGTCGCCGAGGGCGGACGCGGTTCGGTCGTCGAGTCGGACAAATCGAGTCGGACAAGAGGAGGCGGAGGTCGCGGGCACACGGTCCGGGCCGGTCCGCGCCGGGGGCCGTGTGCGTGACGTGAGGAACATTAGTGGAACCCGTGTGCGTCGAGTAAGCGTTCCCGCGAGCGGTTCTGCTGAGATCGCTTCCGGACCCGCTGCCGACCTGCTTCCGAACTCGCCTCCCGGAGAGGTGGGTTGCCGTCGCACGCCCGGGCCGCGCGTCGGCCTGCCCGGCTCTGTGTACGGTCGTACGCATCGATGTGTACGCTCGTCCGCATGGGATACGTGCTGCTCGCCGGAGCCATCGCCGCGGAGGTGGCCGCCACGACCGCCATGAAGTACAGCGACGGTTTCAGCCGGCTGTGGCCCTCGGTGCTGACCGCCCTCGGCTACGTCGTCGCCTTCACGCTGCTCGCGCAGACGCTCAGGACCGTGTCGGTCGGCACGGCGTACGCGATCTGGGCGGGGCTCGGCACCGCGGCCATCGCGGCGATCGGGGTGGTGTTCCTGGGGGAGGGGCTGACCGCCACCAAGGTCGCCGGCATCGCGCTGATCATCGGCGGGGTCGTGGTGCTGAACATGGGCGGGGCGCACTGATGGCCCGGCGCCACGACCCCGGCCGGCGGCAGCGGATCATCGACGCGGCGATCCGGGTCGTGGCCGCCAGGGGCATCGGCGGGCTGAGCCACCGCTCGGTCGCGGCCGAGGCGGATGTGCCGCTCGGCTCGACGACGTACCACTTCAGGACCCTCGACGAGCTGATGGTCGCCGCGCTGCGGCAGGCGAACGAGGGCTTCACGAAGACGGTCACCGCGCGGACCGCCCTGCGGGACCCCGCCGCGGACCTCGCCGCCGACCTGGCGGCGCTGGGCCGTGAGTGGCTCGCGGGCGACCGTACGGGGGTGGAGGTCGAGTACGAGCTCTACCTCGCCGCCCTGCGCCGGCCCGCGCTGCGCCCCGTCGCCGACGAATGGGGCCGGGACTTCGCCGCCCTCCTCGCCCACCGCACCGACCCGGTGACCGCGCGGGCCCTGGTCGCCCTGATCGACGGCATCTGCCTGCAGGTACTGCTGACGGGGACGCCGTACGACGAGGAATACGTGCGGGAGGTGCTGGGACGGGTGATTCCGTGCCGAGGGGGCGCCGGCCGGGCGGGCGGAGGATCGCGTCCGGCGACTTCGCGTGAACCGTGAACCTTCCTCGGCCCACCGGGTAACAGGGGGTGTCAGGAACACGGCGAAAGAACGGAGCCTCGGTGACGAGCGGGGAGAGAACCCGGTGAGCGGATCACCGCCACGGGCACGCGCGGAGGACGACTCGGAAGTCGTCGCCCGGTCGCTGGAACAGCCGGAGTTCTTCGCGCGGCTCTACGACCACTACGCGCCGGACATCCACCGGTACGTGGCCCGGCGGCTCGGCGACGGTATGGCCGACGACATAACCGCCGACACCTTTCTCACGGCGTTCCGCATCCGCGGCCGCTACGACCGCGCCCATGCCAATGCCCGCCCCTGGCTGTACGGCATCGCGGGCAACCTCATCGGCAAGCACCGCCGTACGGAGGTCCGGGCGCTCAGGGCGCTGGCCCGTACCGGACACGACCCGGTCGCCGCGTCCTGGAGTCAGACCTGGGTGGAGCGGACCGACAGCCGGGTCGCGGCCGAGGGGCCGCTCGCCGGGGCGCTGGCGGCGCTGCCCGCCGGAGACCGGCACGTGCTGCTGCTCGTGGCCTGGGCCGACCTCAGCTACCAGGAGGTGGCCGAGGCCCTGGGCATCCCCGTCGGAACGGTCCGCTCGCGGCTCAACCGCGCGCGCCGCAAGGTGCGTACAGCGCTCGGGGCCGATCCGGCGTTCGCGGACGACACGAAGGAGGTGACCTGACATGGACGAGCCGACCGAGGAGACGGTCCGGCTGCGTGGGTTCCGCGCCGGGGCGCCGGTCCCCGACAGGGCCCGGCTCGCCCTCGGCCGTGCCCGGCTGCTGGAAGCGGCGCGGGCCGGTGGGCGGCGCCGGGCGCGGGGTGCGACCGCGGTTCGTGGTCGCCGGGGTGGTGGCCGCCGTGACCGCGGTGGTGGTGACCGCCGCGCTGCTGGTGGACGGCGACGACGTGGTACAGCCGGCCGCGCCGGCCGTACCGGCGGCGCTGACCGACGCGGACCTCAAGGGGATGAGCGCGCGGGAGCTGCTGGAACGCGCGGCGCACGCGGTGGAGGGACGGCCGGCGGCCGCGGAGCCGCGCGCGAAGCAGTGGATCTACACCAAGGAGGCACCGGACGGCGCGAAGGAGTTCCTCGAGCACCTGTCGGACGACGCACGCGCTCCTGAGAGATGGATCCGGTACGACGGCCGGGCGATGGCTCTCGAAAAGCGCACCGGCGCCGGCCGGGAGGCCGAACTCCAGGTCACCGGAACGGACATGGAGAACGAGACGGAGAACGGCGGTGAGCAGGACGACGGACGCTCGCCGCGCGAGATGTACCGCCTCCTGGCCGGCCTTCCGACCGATGCAGAAGGAGCACTCGAAGCCTTGCGGGAGGCGAACGCCGTCCCCGACGACAAGGACAGGAGCCAGGCGCACAACGACTACCAGGAGATCGCCGCCCTGCTCCGCGCCGGCGTCAAGCCGCCCGAGGGGCTCGCGGGCCTGTACCGCGCGCTGGCCATGCTGCCCCGGCTCGACGTGGTCGGCCACCTGGTCGAGGACGCCGTCGGACGCCGGGTCGTCGCGCTCCGCTACAGCGGCAACGACAGCGGGGACGAACACGTCGAGCGGGAGTGGCTCATCGATCCGGGGACGTACGAGGTCGTCGGTCTCCGCACGCTCAGGGACGGCGAGGTGGCCACCGGCGACTCGACCGTCACCGTTGCGGTCGTCGACGAACCGGGCGAACGCGGCTGACGCCCGTCCTCGGGAGGAGCGCGGTCCCTCCCACGGGGGCGGGCGGGACCGCGCGGTCCCACCCACCGGTCGCCGGGTCCGGACCGCACCCTGGGACGTGCTCGGCGCCGGTTGGCCCGTACGGGCCCCGGGCGGTTAGGTTGCCCTCACGTTCTAACAATCAACAAGTTTTACCAGGTCAGAGGCATTATGGAGAGTTGATCTCTCACGTCGCTCTCACATCTTGAAGGAGAACACCTCCGCGAGCGCTCCCGAGTGCTGCCGCAGTGCTTCGACTCCAGGCTTCAAGTAGTGCTTCTTCGTGACCTCGACGGCGGCGTGACCCGCCCATGCCGCGATGACGATGTCCGGCACCCCCGATACGGCCAGTAGCGTCAGACACGCCGCACGAGCGTCGTACAGCCGTACGCGGCGCAGCCCGAGGCGGTCTACCGCCTTGTAGGTCTGGTAGCGGAGTTGCCGCGTCGTGAGCGGCACTCCCAGCTCATCCGTGAACATGTAGCCGCTCAGGGTGTACGCCTCGCCCGCATCGTGCCGCTCCGTGGACTGCGCGAGCTGGAACGCCATCAATGCACGTCGTACCGGCTCGGGAAGTGGCAGGGTCCGTACGCCTGCCTGAGTCTTCGGCTTCTTCTCGATCGTGACCGCGTTGCCGACCATGGTGCGCGTGTTGATGATCGACAGTGTGCCTGCGTCCAGGTCGATGTCTGCCCACCGCAGACCGGCGACCTCCGCAGGGCGCAGCCCCATCATGGTCAGCAAGAACGGGGCGTAAAGGCGATCTTCGCGGACTCCGGCCAGGAACGCCCGTATCTCCGTCTCGTTCCAGGGGAGGACCGGCGGGTGGGCGTCACGGTCGGCGTTCACTGCCATCTTCGGCAGGTGGACGAAGCGCGCCGGGTTCGCGTTGATCAGGTTCCGCACCGTGGCGTACTCCAGGGCATCCCGAAGCCGCTGGAGGGCGCCTGCGGCGCTGGAGGCACGCAGCCCGGTCCCGGGCGTACCCCCGCGCCGCCGGGCACCCATGAGCAGCCATGAGGCGAATGCAATGACATGGTCCTCGGTGATGTCTTGCAGGGCGAGGTGACCGAGGCGGGCGCGCGCATGGGTGAGAGCGTTGCGGTAGCCATTGAGCGTGCTGGCCTCCACGTCGGGGGCGCGCCGTTCGAGCCACGTATCCAGCCATGTATCCAGGGTGAGCTTGCTCGGAGCCACGAGGGAGCCAGTGTTCCGCTCGTGTGCGATGCGGTTGATCTCGGCTTTGACCTCGGCGGACGTGTTCCGCGTGATCGTCAACTGGCGCCGCTTCCCCGTCTCGGGGTCGTCGCCGATGTCCACCACGGCGCGGTAGCGGATCTTGCCTGCCTTGTTCGGCGGGAGTTTCTTGATCGTCGCCATGTCAGTTCCTCTCGGGTGTGGCGGGGAGCAGCGCAGCGGGCCGGACTCCGAGGACAGCCGCGAGGGCGGTCAAGTCGTCCACGGTGATCTGCCGCTGGCCGGTCTCCAGGCGAGTCACGCCGGACTGCGAGATGCGGCGCCCGCGCGCGGTCAGGCGCTCCGCCATCACCGTGGTGCTGATGCCCTGGCGTTCCCGCAGGTCGCGGACCGTGCGTGCTACGTGCTGCGTGGTGTCTCCGAGGGGCTGTCGTGTTGGTTGCATGGCAGCAATGTAGCACTCTTATGCCGTCTCGGCATAGGAGCCGTTTAAACGCTTGTCGCAAATCCGTGCCCAAGAAAAGTTCGTGCGTTCATACAGGCCCCAGAAAAGCCGCAGGTCAATGATGAGCTACCAAGCTACCAGCGCCCGTTATGAACCCTAATGTCTGGTAGCTTGGCAGCATTTACGCAGGTCAGGGCTCCGAGAGTACTCATTCGGACGTGCGACGCTTGAACCACAAGAAACCGGAACAGTCGGAAGGGACTGGGAATGACGACCGCTGTAACCGCGAATTCGGCTCCGACCCTGGCGGAGATCAAGACTTGGCCCGCCACCATCAGCGTCACCCGCTGCGCCCTCGCGCTTGGATGCGGGAAGTCCTCGCTGTACGACCAGATCAAGCGCGGAGAACTGCCCGTCCGGACCATTCACGTCGGGCGCCGTACGGCCGTCGTGACGGCTTCCCTGGTCCGTCTGTTGGAGACCGGCGAGCCGGACCCCCAGCCGCCCGCCCCGTCCGCGCTCGTAGCGGCCTGACGTGGCGGCCCTGGAGTCGCGCATGTACCTATGCGCGGACGGAGGCGGGCGGGTCGAGACCGCCACTCACCCCGACACCGGAGAGCGCGTCTGGTCCTGCTCGTCCTGCACGGCGCGCGGTAAGGGCGAGGAGCAGGGCCGCGAGCACGCCGCCGGATGCGCCACCGTCCGCAACACCTTCCAGAACCACTTCAACTGAGAGGAACGACCATGACGAACTACACCACCGACTCGGACGGACGCATCATCGCGGCCCCCGCACAGGAAGGCCCCCTGGCCAACATCACCGACGCCGAGATGTACGACGCCATCGACGCCGATTGGCAGGTGGACCTGTCCAACGCGGCCGACACCCGCGAGGTCTCCCTGAAGCCGGAGCGCGGCGACCACATCGGCAAGCAGTACAAGACCGTCGGCGGCTCCCTGGTGACGACCGCCCGCACTGCCGAAGGGGAGGTCTCGTACACGTACTGCTACGGCTGCGGGAAGCGCGACGAGATCGGCTACGGCTGGGACGACGTCGCGCGCGACCGGGCCGAGGCCCATGCGGCGACCTGTCGGGCGGTGTGACGTGGCCTTCACGCCCGTGGACGGCTCCATAAGCGGCCCCAAGCAGCCAGAGGACCCGAACGGCTACGGCACTCGCTACGGGGGCCGTGTGGCTGTCCGAGGCGGCCGGTGGACGTGCTCCGGCTGCGGACGGTCGGAGGCCGTGGCGGATGACGTCCACCACGCTGGCCAGCACCACGCCCGGGAGTGCCTGGCCATCTCCTTCAACGCACCCGGCAGATGCAGCAGCATGACGAAGCAACAGACCACGCCGAAGCCCACGGTGTTCCGCGCCGTCCACACGGATGCCCGGGTCACCGTCACCGAGGGCGCGGACGGCCCGCGCTGGCACTGCTCGGGGTGCAGCCATGGCCGCACCGAGAACGGCGCCCTGGAGGTGGCGCAGGACCACGCGCAGCACTGCGCGATCCTGCCGCTGTCCTGACCCCACCAAACGCCGGAGCGGCGTCCACCCAAGGGACACCGCTCCGACTGACAAAGTGCTGACCGGACCGCCGCCAAGAGGCCCGTGCTGCCTTTCCAGGGTAGCGCCCCCTCTCCTGGTCCCGGAACTCCCGACGATCCCCACCGGCACAGCGCTCAAGATCAAATATGGGACATTCGAGGGGATCGAAATGATCAAGTCCAGCGCTCATGAGGGGCGTCACTGGAAGCCGTCGCGCACGGATGACGAAATGGACCGGGACGCCCTGCGGGCCAGCCTTGACGCGTTCCGCACGGTCGCCTCTGCGACCGGGACGACGGTGACCCACCTGACCGTAGTCATCGCCCTGCGTCCTACCGAGGAGGGGTCCCCGTGGAAGTAACCCCGTCCGAGACGCGCGGCCGTCTGCCCTACGCCGACGGCGCCCCGGTCTACGCCGAGGCCGGTTGGACGGGCGTGATCCCGGCCAAGGGCAAGGTGGTTCAGCTCCAGGGTGTCACCGGCGGCTCGGGCCGCCAGACGCAGCCGGAGGAGTACTTGAAGTGGGCGCAGTCGGGCCCGGGTGGCTACTACCGCCAGAACCTCGCCCTGCGGCTCTCGGACGCCCTTGTGGGCCTGGACGTGGACGCCTACGGCGGGAAGTCCGGAGCCGCCACCCTGGCGGCCCTGGAGACCGCTCACGGCCCGCTGCCCGCCACCTACTCCAGCACTTCGCGCGGCCCGGGGCCGTCCCGGATCTTCTTCTACCAGCTCCCCCCTGGTACGGGGCGGCTCAACACCCTTCCCGGGCCGGGTATCGAGACGATCCAGCACCACCACCGGTACGCCGTGGTATGGCCCTCCCTGCACCCGGGCACCGGCGAGACGTACCGCTGGTTCGGTCCGGACGGGGAGCGCCTGGAGGACGGCGTGGTGCCGTCCCCGGACGACTTCCCGGCGCTGCCTGCCGCGTGGGTTGCGGCGCTCTCCTCGGAGGTCGTCCCTGCCCTCTCCGGCACGGTGGTGCCGGTCCTGGACGGCGAGCCACTGGACGTGCGCGCCATGCTCACCCCGGGCGCGGTGACGGAGGGCCAGGACAACAAGCTGACCGCCCTGGCATGGCACCTCTACCACTCGGATCTCCCGCGCTCCACGTGTGTGGACATCCTCGAAGGGGTGGTGGCGGGCTTCGCGGATAACCCGACGGCGGGCAAGGCCCCGTGGAAGCAGGGCGACGGCGAAGCGAAGTGGGAGTACCTGGAGGCGAAGGGCAAGCAGCGCGGCGAAGTCATTGCGGCCTCCAACAAGTTCGATCAGTTGGTGATCCTTCAGCAGCAGCGGTTGCGTGTAAACGCGGAAGCCGCGCGACGGGAGCGGTCCGAGAGCCGCCCGGAGCGCCCCAAGATGCTGACCGGTGCCGAGTTCCTGGCGGCGGACTTCGGCGGCGTGATGTGGCGCGTTGACGGCCTGCTCGCTCAGGGCGGGAATGCGCTATTGGCGGCACAGGCGAAGGCGGGCAAGACCACGCTCCGGAACAACCTGATCAAGTCGCTGGTGGACGGTGATCCCTTCCTTGGGCGGTTCGAAGTCGCCCCGGATGGCGTTCTGGCCGTGTTCGACCTGGAGATGCCGGACGAGATGGCGCAGGACTGGCTGCGCCGCCTGAAGATCCAGTACCCCGAGCGGTTCATGTACGTGCCGATGCTCGGGCGGGGCGCCTCCCTGGACCCCACCGACCCGGACAACGTGGCCGAGTGGGCGGACGATCTGAAGGCCGCCGGGGTCACCACGATGCTGATCGACTGCCTCTCTCCGCTGCTGGCCGCGTTCGGCCTTGACGAAGACAAGCCGTCTCAGGTCCGGCCGCTGCTGGAGGGCTTCAACACGCTGAAGCGGGCGGCGGGGGTGCAGGAGATCGTCTTGATTCACCACATGGGTCACAACGGCACGCGGGCCCGGGGTGCTTCCAGCCTGCTGGACTGGCCGGACGCCATTTGGGATCTGACGAAGAACGAGCAGGAGGAACGGTTCCTGTCGGCTCGGGGACGTGGTGTGGATGTCTCGAAGTCCCTGCTGGAGTTCGACCCGGAGGCGAAGGCGCTCACTTTGGCCGACGCCGAACCGGCGGTCCCCGAGCTGAAGCAGGCAACCGGGATGACCGAATCCAAGATCCTCGCGCACTTCGAGAAGCACCCGGAGCCGCTGACCCGGAACGAACTGGCGAACGCGGTCCCCGGCCGGAAGGCCACGATTCTGTCGGCGGTGAAGGTACTTCTGGCGGCTGACCGGCTCTCCGAGGACGCCGGGAAGGTCGGTCCTGTCTTCGACGCCCTGTTCGGATAACCGCAGGTCAACCGGTTCCCCTGATCATGGAAATTTCCAAGATCCGGGAACCACCTCGGGAACCACCTACCGACCAAGATCCGGGAACCACCTCGGGAACCGGTTGACCTGCGCAAATGCAAAAACGGGAACCACCGGGAACCGGTTCCCGGAACCGGGTCACGAGGGTGGTTCCGGTGGTTCCGGGGGCCTACGTAGTAGCCCCGGAACCGGGGAACCGCTGACCGGCCCGGAACCACCCTTCAAAGAGCCGCCGACGGCGGAGAGACGAGACAAGATCATGAACCTGTCGATGATGATGAGCGCCTGCGCCGGGAGCGCGGCCACCACCGGCGTACTGATGTTCAGCGCGTGGCGGCACGGCACCCACCGCGCGGGCCGCCCCGAGGCGGGAGCGGGGGCACGGCCGGCCGTCCGGGGCGTGACCGGCCGTCTGGCGGACGTGTACGGCGCCCGGAAGGGTGGAGAGGCAGCATGAACGCCCACGACCCCATGCGTGCGTCTGGAGGGCGTGGACCCCATGCGCGCGTCCAGTCGGCCAACGGTGGCGGGAACGGCCCGGAGACGCCCGAGGACGGCCGCTGCACGGCCCGCACGCGGTCCGGCGGCCGGTGCCGGGGTATGGCCGTCACCGGGGCGACCGTGTGCCGGATGCACGGTGGTGCGGCGCCGCAGGTGCGGGCCGCCGGCCAGCGCCGGGAGGCCACCGCCGAGTTCCTGCGCACCTACGGGGACGTGGACGGTCCGCAGGAAGACCCGGCGGTCGTCGTCTCCCGGCTGATCCGGCAGGCGTCCGGCCATGTGGCGTGGCTTCTGGAGCGCGTACAGGAGACCGAGGCGGAAGCCCTGGTGTGGGGCATGACCTCCGAAGTGGAGCGCCAGGGCGGGGAGTTCCCCGGCGTGGACACCACGTACAGCGCGGCCGTGAACGGCTGGGTGCGGCTGTACGGGGAGGAGCGGGACCGGCTGCTGAAGATGTGCGACCTCGCGGCCCGCATGGGCGTGAATGAGCGCCTGGTGACGCTGGCCGAGGTCCAGGCAAAGATCATGTTCGAGGCGATGAACCGGGCGCTGGACGCCCTGGAGCTGACGGCGGAGCAGCGGCGCCGGGTGCCGGACGTGATGGCCGGTCTCCTGCGGGGCATGGCCACCGAGGAGCGGCCGGAACTTCCCGCCGCTTGAACGCGTAGAAGCCACAGCCCTTACCGGCTGTGGCTTCCTGGTGTGTAAACGGTCAGCCGATCTGCTGATACCGGCCCACGGTCCAAATCTCCGGGCTGGTTACGATCTCCCGATGGAATGGTGGAGAACGGTTGCGCCCCTGGTCGGTGTTGTTCTGGGAAGTCTCGGCACGTTGCTCGGGCAGAAGTTGTCCGACACCCGCACCCTCCGGCGTGACCGGCTGCTCGCTCGGGAAGAAGCGAAGATCCGTCTGGCCACAGAACGGGCGACTCTCCAGCGGGAAGCGATCATGGAGATACAGCACGCGCTTGAAGGCAGCATGGCCGCGAACGAGCTGCCGCCCGGGGCCAGGATGAGTGAGCAGTTCCGGGCAGCGGCAACGGAATCCGCGCTGCATCTCCGTGCCCACATCGCTCGGCTTGAAGACCGCGAACTTGCCGCCAGTGTGTTGGAGTGGCTGGCGCCGCACCGGAATGCGGTAGCAGCACGGGCAGCGCTCGATGCGCTTCAGGACCGGCTCAGCCGCCACCTTCGTGGGCTCTACGCGGACGGCCCTGCCTAGCACGCGAGCGGTGGCGTCGTCGGCGCCCTGTCCTAATGCACGGCAGGCGTACCGTGGCAGCGTGGCAAACGAAGACCTGGGGAAGACCCTGCGCCGTCTGCGTCGTCTGGCCTCCCTGACGCAAGAAGAGCTGGCCGAGCGCTCCGGCGTGTCCGTCGACGTGATCCGTCAGCTTGAACAGCAGCGGAAGCACTCGGCACGCCTCCCCACGCTTCACGCTCTCGCCAACGGCTTGGGCGTGGAGCTGACCACGCTGCTGGGCGACCCTCCGGCGGTCGCGGCAGGTGGAGAGAGTGACGGGCCGCGCTTCGTCGCCGTACGCCGTGCCGTCATGCCCGCGCTATGGGGGCCGCAGCCGGAACCGACCGGTCCGGACTTCTCCATGGAGCGGCTGCGCGAGCAGATCGCGGACGGGTGGTCGCAGTACCACGCAGCCGAGTTCGACTCCGTGATGAAGAGCCTGCCCGACCTGATCACCGACGCGCGTTCTGCCACGGTGTCCGGGAGCGACGACGACCGCAGGGCCGGTTTCGCAGCCCTGGGTAAGGCGCTCCAGCTTGCTGGACACGTCGCCGTGCGCATGGGCAAGACGGACCTTGCCCTGACGAGCCTGGAGCGGGCCATAAGCGCAGCGGAGCAGTCCGCAGACCCGCTCCTGGTCCCCATGGTCGTGAACTCTGTCGCCTGGACCTACCAGCGGCAAGGCCGTCTGGAAGACGCCCTGGGGATCGCCCTGCGCTCGGCTGAAGCGATCGAGAGCGGCGGGCACACAGACACCGCCGACGGCCTGAAGGTGTGGGGCGCCCTGACCATGAGCGCCGCCACCTCTGCCGCGCGGAGTGGCGACTACGAGCGTGCGGCGGAGCTGATGGCGGGGGCTGAGAAGGAAGCCGCCCGCGTCTCGAAGCTCCCTGCGGGCAGCGACAACCGCATGGTGAGCGTCTTCAGCCCGTCGTCGGTCCGTATCGAACGCGTCCGCCTCGCCGTGCAGTACGGGCACCCGCAAGACGCCTTGGCGCTCGCCAAGGGGATGCGACTGAGCAAGGACACCCCGCCGTCGTGGCGCACGTGGCTGCTGCTGGACGTAGCGCGAGCGCACACGGACACCGGGGATGCCGCCGGGGCGGTGAAGGCGCTGGAGTCCCTGCGCCGGGTGGCCCCAACATGGATGCAGCACCACACGTTGGCCGTGGCGATCGTGCGGGACCTGTGGGCGCTCCCCAACCACCCCGCGGGGCTGCGGCCGTTGGCGGAGTTCCTGGGGGTCAGCGAATAGCGTGCTGAAAGTGGGACGTTGCGCCCCTGTCAACGTCCCTGGCGTGTCGCTTACATGAGCGGACAGCGCCCCGGCGACCGTGCGACCGGTCCCGGGGCTTGGCCGATCTGAGAGAGCAGACCGACATGCCGCAACCTACAACGAGGGCACGTCCGACCGGCTACCCCGGGTACAGCGAGACGCTGCCGCGCGAGTCCGGGAGCGCGGGCACAGCCCGGCGCCTGGTGCGCGTCGCGCTCGCCGTCTGGGGGCTGGACGACCTGGCCGACGACGGCGTTCTGATCGTCTCCGAGCTGGTGTCCAACGCCGTCCAGCATGCCCGGAGAGAGTCCATCCGGGTCATCGTGGACAGGCCCGGGGCGGTCCGGGTGTGCATCGGCGTCGTGGACTTCTCGAAGGTGCCACCTGCGCCCCGAGCGCCGGACGACGAGAGCGAGGGCGGGCGCGGCCTCGCACTCGTGGCGGAGCTGGCCGACCACTGGGGCACTGAGCCGCTTCCGTGGGGCAAGCGGGTGTGGGCGGAACTGGACGGGAAGGCACGAGGATGAGCGCGCGGGCGGTGGTCCGACACGAGACGTGGACCCTGGAGCCGGACCGGGAGCCGGACGCCGAACCGGTGACGTACGCGATGGAGTGCGCGGTGTGCGGGGAGTCGTCGGACGCCTCCGAGGACTTCGCCGACGGGCAGTCCTGGGTGTTGAAGCACTGCGGCAGGAACCCCTCCCACCACACCTACCGGGAGCGCATCGCGCGCCCGTGGCGGACGTGGCGGCGCGGGTGAGCTGACTGGCTGTAGGTACGCCCGAAGCCCCGGCGCGGTGCTGGTCACCGGCCGGGGCTTCGTCGTGTAAACGTCACACGCCGCTCTCACACGGGGCGGCGTGATGTTGCGGATTTCTCACGTACTGAGTGTCCCTGTGTGGTCGATTCGCCTCTGACCTGGGCTCTGTGGACTGATTGGACGCTGGGAACCCCAGGTGGACAACCCCTAAGATTCCCTCATGACCGACACGACTGCTCCTCGTACCACCGGCGCCGTGGCCGCCGGGCTCGCCACGATCGCCGCCGACGGCACCGTCCTCGACACCTGGTTCCCGGCCCCCGAACTGGTCGCCGAACCGGGCCCCTCCGGCTCCGAGCGGCTGTCCGCCGAACGCGCGGTGGAACTGCTCGGCGACGGCGCCGTGAAGGCGGCCGGCCCGGACGCCCGCCGTGGTGTCGAGGTGGTCGCGGTCCGTACGGTCATCGCCTCGCTCGACGAGAAGCCGGTCGACGCGCACGACGCGTACCTGCGGCTGCACCTGCTCTCGCACCGGCTGGTGCGACCGCACGGGCAGAACCTCGACGGTCTCTTCGCCCACCTCGCCAACGTGGCCTGGACCTCGCTCGGTCCGGTCGCCGTCGACGACGTGGAGAAGGTGCGGCTGAACGCCCGCGCCGAGGGTCTGCACCTCGCGGTGACCTCGATCGACAAGTTCCCGCGCATGACGGACTACGTGGCCCCCAAGGGGGTCCGGATCGCCGACGCCGACCGGGTCCGCCTCGGCGCGCACCTCGCCGCGGGCACCACGGTCATGCACGAGGGGTTCGTGAACTTCAACGCCGGCACGCTCGGTACGTCGATGGTCGAGGGACGCATCTCGGCCGGCGTCGTGGTCGGGGACGGCTCGGACATCGGCGGCGGCGCGTCCACCATGGGCACGCTGTCGGGAGGCGGCAACGTCCGCATCACCATCGGCGAGCGGTGCCTGATCGGGGCCGAGGCGGGCGTGGGCATCGCCCTCGGCGACGAGTGCGTGGTCGAGGCCGGGCTGTACGTCACGGCGGGGACGCGGGTGACGATGCCGGACGGGCAGATCGTGAAGGCGCGTGAACTGTCCGGGGCGTCCAACATCCTGTTCCGGCGCAATTCCGTGACCGGGAAGGTGGAGGCCCGGCCCAACAACGCAGTGTGGGGCGGCCTGAACGAGGTTCTCCACAGCCACAACTGAGGGGCTCCCCCTCCCCGCCACGAGCGTCCTCCCGGTTTCGCGGGAGGGCGCTCGTCGTCATGGGGTGCGCCCACCGGCCACCGACCGGCCGCGTCTCGTCTCGTCTTGCCCCGTGACGTGAGGTGACGTGACGTGAAAAAACCTTGCGGGACAGACATAGCCGGGGCGGGTGCCGAGCGTCCGTACAGGTGGGAGTGGGGACGAGCCCGCTCGGGGGGAGAGAAGGTGACGATGGATGCCCAGGGGCACGAGCAGTTCCGTGACTTCGTGGAGAACCGGTCGTCAGCGCTGCTGAGGACCGCCGTCCTGCTCAGCGGCGGTGACCGCCACGCGGCCGAGGACCTGCTGCAGAACGCGCTGGTCAAGGCGGTCGGCCGCTGGCACCGCATCGACGAGCCGGAAGCCTACGTACGGCAGATCCTGTACCGCCAGCAGGTGAGCCGCTGGCGGCTGAAATGGCGGCGCCGGGAGCTGACCGTCGCCGAGCCGCCCGACGCGCCGGCCGGGTCGGTGGCCGCGGGCGAGGCCTCCGCCGCCACCGAACTGCGGGTCGTGATGCGCGGAGCGCTGGCGCGGCTCACCGCCCGGCAGCGGACCGTGCTCGTGCTCCGCTACTTCGAGGACCTGCCGGAGGCCGACGTGGCCCGCATCCTCGGCTGCTCGGTCGGGACCGTACGGTCCACCACGCACCGCTCGCTCGCCCGGCTGCGCACCCTCGCGCCGGAGCTGTCCGCACTCGGCGCGGCCGACGCCGAAGAGAGCCCGTCCCGCGACTTCGCACCTGTGGAGGCACGCCCGTGAAGATGGATCAGCTCGTACGCGAGGTCCTGCACGAGCAGGCCGAGCAGGCCACGGTCACGCCGCCCGACTTCGCGGGCCGGATCCTCGCCGTCCGACGCCGCCGCCGGACCCGTACGCTCACGGGCGCCGCGCTCGCCATGGTGGTCGCCGTCGCCGTCGGAGTGGCGGTGCCCGTCCTGGACGGCGGCAAGGACGAACCCAGGCTGGCCAGCCAGATGAACCGGAGCGACATCATCGCCCACCCGGACCAGACACCGCCGCGCGACCTCATCGCGGCGGGCGACACCGCGCTGGCCGCCTACTACACGACCGGCATGGTCAAGGAGAGCGCGGACCGGGGGGTCTCCCGGCGCACGTACCACCTGCTCGACCAGAGGACGGGCACGTACGTGAAGACCACGAAGTGGTCCGTCGTCGACATCGCCCCCGGCATGCGCACCGCCGTCGTCCTGGAGAAGGACCTGCCCGCCCGGCGGATCGGGCTGCTCGACCTCCTCACCGGCGAGGTCGAGCGCTGGATCACCGTCGACCGGGGCGTCGCGGGCGTCGAGTTCTCCCCCGACGGCAGCAAGCTCGTGGCGACGACGTACAGCAAGAACCCCGACCTGCTGTCCCGGGCGGACTACGACAGCGACGGGGACGGCAAGAAGAACGACTGGACGCCGCAGTACGGCACGTCGTACCGGACCGGCTTCTACGTCCTGGACGTCGACTCCGGCGACGGATCGTGGAGCGGGGTCACCAGCCCCGGCGACGGTATGGGCATGCCCCTCAACGCCCGCCAGGACTTCGCCTTCAGCGACGACGGCAAGCTCGTCTACTCCGGGCTCACCATGGAACCCCACATGCAGTACTACGACTTCGAGGGCAACGAGGTGGACAAGCCGGCGAACGCGAAGTACCTGCACTGGTTCGTCGGCGCCGGTCTGTCCCCGAACGGCAAGCTCGCCGCGGGCGACTTCGCGGGCGGTGGCAAAACCACCGCCTCCGCCATCAACGACCCCTACACCGGCAAGCGGCTCCACAAGGTCCCGGGACAGCAACTGCTCGCCTGGGCCGACGACAAGCGACTCATCGCGTGGGACATCGAACCCGGCACGAACGAGTTCCACAACCGGCTCGTGCTCGTCACGATCGGCAGTGGGAAGACCGTCCCGCTGAGCGGTTTCCGCCAGGGCAACGACGGCGCGGCCGGGCGCTGGCAGGCGGTCTTCGCCCAGCGCTGAGCGGGGGGACCGGCAACCGGTCAGGCGCCGGCCACCAGTCGCTCGTACGCGGCCAGCAGCCCGTCGGTCACCTCGTGGCCGGCGGGCAGCAGCGGTGCCCGTACCGGACCGGCGGGCAGGCCCAGGGAGTTGAGCAGGGCCTTCGCGGTGACCGTGCCGGGCAGGCCGGACGCCGTCATCAACTCGATGAGCGGGATCACCCGTTGCTGGCGCCGGGCCGCCCCGCCGGTGTTTCCCGCGTCGAACGCGTCGAGGACGGCCCGGAGTCGCCCGGGCACGGCGTTCGCCACCGTGCTGATGTATCCGGCGCCGCCCACCGCGTACAGGGCCAGCGCGTACTCGTCGCAGCCCGCGTAGTACGCGAGGTCCGTGCGGGCCAGCACCTTCTGGGTGCCGAGCAGGTCGTACGCGCAGTCCTTGACTGCCACGATCCGCGGGTGCCCGGCGAGCCGCAGCACGGTCTCCGGCTCGACACGGGTGCCGGTGCGGTCCGGAATGTCGTAGAGGGCGAGCGGCAGTCCCGAGGCGTCCGCGACAGCGCGGAAGTGGGCCTCGACGGCGTCCTGCGGAGGCCTGCTGTAGTACGGCGCGACGACCAGCAGGCCGTCCGCGCCCGCCTTCTCGGCCTCCAGGGCGAGCTCGACGGTGTGGCGGGTGTCGGCCGTCCCGACGCCCGCGACGATCGCCGCGCGGTCCCCGACCGCCTCGGCCACCGCCCGTACGAGAGCGGACTTCTCGGCGTCCGTCGTGGTCGGGGACTCGCCGGTGGTACCGGACAGCACCAGTCCGTCGCAGCCCTCGGAGACCAGCCGCTCGGCGAGCCGCTGTGCGCCGTCCAGGTCGAGCAGCCCCTCCGCGGTGAAGGGGGTGACCATCGCGCAGAGGGCACGGCCGAAGGGGCGGGGGGAGGGGGGCGGGGTCGTGCCCGTGCTCGTGCCCGTACTCGTACTCGCGCTTGTGTTCTTCGCCGGTGTCATGGGAGCAGTCTCGGGCCGCCGACCTGGAAGCTCCACTTAATTCTTCTACGCGTCATGCGTTAGCCGTGCTACTGGATCCCTCGCGGGGTGTCCGGCGGAGCCGCCGGGCGGGGAAGGGGTAGTGGCGGCGCAGCAGGGTACCCGGACGTTCCCCCCGCGGACGGAAGGAGGCGGAACGCCATGACCGGGACCACGGACCGGCGACCGGACCAGCAGCACTCGGTGGGTGAACTCGTCGGGCAGGCCACCGAACAGCTTTCGGAGCTCGTACGGCAGGAGATACGGCTCGCGAAAGAGGAGTTGACGGAAAAGGGGAAGCGCGCCGGGCGCGGCGGCGGCATGCTGGGCGCGGCCGGCGCCGTCGCCTATGTGGGACTGATGGCCCTGTCGGCGACCGGCGCAGCCGCCCTCTCCCTGGTGCTGCCCGTGTGGGCGGCGGCGCTCATCGTGACCGTCGTGCTCTTCGTGATCGCGGGCGTGCTGGCCAAGACCGGCCGTTCGCAGCTCGGCCGTGCCACCCCGCCCGTGCCGGAAAGGGCGCTCGACAGCGTCCGGGCCGACGTCGACGAGATCAAGGAAAGGGCTCACCGATGAAGGACAGCAACGACGCCGTGCAGGCAGGCGGAACCGGTGGGGACGCGGACAACCCCGTCGGTGTCGCCGAGGGGCCCGATGAGCTCCGGCGTCGGATCGAGGCGACCCGCAGCCAGCTCGGCGACACGGTCGAGGAGCTGGCGGCGAAGGTCGACGTGAAGGCGCAGGCGAAGGCTCGGGGCGCCGAACTCAAGGAAAAGGCGTCCGAGGCGGGCCACGTCGTCCAGGAGAAGGCCGTCGTGGCCGGGCAGGTCGTCCAGGACAAGGCCGTACAGGCCGGGCAGGTCGTCCAGGAGCGGGTGCCCCAGCCGGTACGCGACGCGGTGGCCTCGGCCGTCCGGGCGGGGCGGCGGCTTCCCCGGCCCGTACTGATCGCCGGTGCCGTGGTCGTGGTGGCGGGACTGGTGCTGCGGCGGCGCAACGGCCGCCGCTGAGCGGACCGGAGCGGACGGGGCGCCGAGGACCGGGCGCCCCGGAGGCAGGGCACGGCGGCGGACGACGAAGAGCGGGCACGACGAAGAGCGGTTACGACGGAGAGCGGGTACGACGAGCGGCGGAGCCGGAGAACCGGCTCCGCCGCTCGTCGTGTGCCGGGCCGTGTTCGCGCGGGTGGGCGCGTCTCGGGAATCCCGCGTCTCGGGAATCCGCCGGGATGCGGGGCCCCGTGTCGGATTTCCGGGATTTCGCAGCGCCGGCTGGCTCCGCTTCGGTGATACGGCCGAAGGTGGGCACGGAAACAGACAACCGCGGCGGGTCCGTGCCGCAAGGGAGAATTCCGTGAACGTCACAACCAGCGCGACCACCGCGGGCGGCCCGCAGGGCCGGCGGGCGGCCACGCTCGTCATGGCCTGTGTGGGCGTGTTCGTCGCCTACCTGCCGGTGACCACCGTCTCGGTGAGCCTGCCGGCCATCCAGCGGGCGATGCATGCCTCGACGGCCCAACTGGCCTGGGTGTCCGACGCGTTCGTGCTGCCCATGGCCGCCCTCATCCTCACCGCCGGGGTCGTCGGTGACGTCCACGGCCGCAAGAAGGTCTTCCAGGCGGGCCTCGCCTTCTGCGCCGCGGGCGCCGCGACGGCCCTGTCCGCCCAGTCGATCGAGGTCCTCTGGGCAGGTCAGGCCCTCGCCGGCGTGGGCGCGGCCGCGCTGCTGCCCACGACCCTGGCGCTGATCAGCCATGTCGTCCCCGACCCCCGGGAGCGCGGCAAGTTCATCGGCCTGTGGGCGACCTCCCTGCTGTCGGCCCTGGCCCTCGGCCCGATCATCGCCGGGATCGTCCTCGAACACTTCGCCTGGCGGTGGATCTACCTGCTGGCGGTCCCCGTCTCGCTCGTCGCGATGGCCTGCGCGGCCCGGCTGCTGACCGACTCCCGCGCCGCCGGCTCGCGCCGGCTGGACTGGCCCGGCCAGCTCACCGCCGCCCTGGCGATCACCGCGCTGGTCTACGGGGTCATCGAGGGCGGCGCCGACTCCTTCTCGGACGCCAAGGTGCTGGTGGCCCTGTCCACCGCCGTCGTCGCCGGTGTCGTCTTCGTCCTCGTGGAGCGGCGCAGCGACAGTCCGATGCTGGACCTGAAGCTGTTCCGCAGTGCGGCCTTCAGCGCCACCACCCTGGTCGCCATGATCAGCTTCCTGGGTCTGATCGGGTTCTTCTTCGCCCTGAGCCTCTACTTCGGCATGGTCCAGCAGCTCAGCACCCTGGAGGCGGGCGCCCGGCTGGTCACGGTCAGCCTGATGGCCATCCTGGTGGGTGCGCCGGTCGGGCGCCTGATGCACCGGGTCTCGGCCCGCGCCCTGATCACCGGCGGTCTGCTCGTCAGCGCGGCCTCCCTGCTGTCCCTCACCACCGTCGACGCCGACACCTCGTACCTCTCGCTGGTCTGGCGGCTGGCGCTGCTGGGCCTCGGCATGGGCCTGGTCATCACCCCGATGACGGCCACCGCGGTCGCCTCCGTACCGCACCACCTGGCCGGGATGGCGGCCGCGGGCAACAACGCCTTCCGGCAGGTCGGCGGCGCCCTCGGCCCCGCCGTCCTGGGCGCGCTGCTGACCAGCCGGGCCACCGGCTCGCTGCCCGGGCACCTCACCGAAGCGGGCCTGACGGGTGCCCAGCGGCAGAGCGTCGTCGCCGCCGTGGACGAGGGCGGGCTCGGCGCGGTCGCCGGGATGGACCTGGGCCCGGCCCAGGGGCGTGCCCTCGGCGCGCTGTCCGAGGCCTTCCTCGACGGCCTGCACCTGTGTCTGATCGTCTCCGCGGCCCTGACCCTGCTCGCCGCGGCGGTGGCCGCGGTCCTGCTGCGCGGCCCGCGCCGGTCGGCGACCCTGCTGGCCGGCTCCGGTACCGGTACCGAGGTGCCGGCGCAGCGCGGGGCCGACGAGCCCCGGCCGGAATTCGACCTCCGGTGAGGATGAACCCCCGGCGGTGATCCGGCGTCTTACCGGGTGCCCTCCGTGGGGACGGGAAGGGCGCCGGTGAGAGGCCCGGGCCCAGGAATCCTTCCTGGGCCCGGGCCTCACCGCTCGCCCCGGCACACCGGCACTCCCGTCGGTACGATGATCTTCCGTGGACCGCAGTCCGCAGTCCGTCAGTGAGAAGAGCGGGGGCCGTCCGGTGGTGTCCCGTCCGCCCGACCCTCTCGACACACTCGACCTGAAACTGCTGCAGGCCCTCCAGACGGACGGCCGCGCGTCGTTCAGCCGGATCGCGGAGGTGCTCGGGGTCTCGGACCAGACCGTCGCACGGCGCTACCGCCGGCTGCGCACCACCGCGGGCCTGCGCGTGGTCGGCATGACCGACGAGAGCCGGCTCGGCAGGCAGAGCTGGCTCGTCCGGCTGCGCTGCACCCCGGACGTGGCGGAACAGGTGGCCGGCGCGCTGGCCCGGCGGCCCGACACCTCGTACGTCGGACTGATCTCGGGCGGCACCGAGGTGATCTGCGCGATGAAACCGCGCTCCGGGCAGGAACGGGACGAACTGCTCTTCGGCCGGCTGCCGCGCACGCCCCGCGTCATCTCGGTCAGCGCGCACTGCATGCTGCACTCCTACTACGGCGGCCCGCTCGGCTGGCTCAACAAACTGCGGGCCCTCGATCCCGCCGAGGAGGCCGCGCTGACCCGGCCGCCCGTCGAGGCGGCCACCGCTCCCGTCGTCCTGGACACCGAGGACGAGGCACTGCTCGCCGTGCTCCGGCGCGACGGCCGGACCCCGCTCACCGAACTCCGGACGGGCACCGGGCAGACCGAGTCGGCGGTCAAGCGCCGGCTGGACCGGCTGCGCTCCTCGGGGATCCTCTACTTCGACGTACAGCACGACCGCGAACTGCTGGGGCACGCCACCGACGCCATGCTCTGGATCACGGTGGCCCCCTCCGCCCTCGCCACCGTCGGGCGCGCCCTCGCGACCCACCCCGAGGTCGGCTTCGCCGCGGCCATCACCGGACAGGCCAACATCGTCGCCTCCGTCCTGTGCCGCGACACCGGCGCGCTGTACACCTACCTGAGCGAGCGGATCGGAGCGCTCGACGGCGTGCAGGGCGTCGAGACCACCCTCACCCTGCGCCAGATCAAACAGCTCACCTACGAGCCCACCCGCTGACCGCCCCGTCCCACTCCGCCCCGCCCGCGGCGACCGCGGACGGAGCGGGACGGGACCGCGACGGGACCGCGACGGCTACGGGCGGAACCGCAGCACCTGCGGGTCGTGGTCGCTGATCTGGTCGGAGAACTCCGCGTTGATGTGCACACTGTCGTAGTCGAAGCCGCCGCCCTTGCGGATCGACGGGCTGATCAGGATCTGGTCGAGGACCTGGCTGTTGCCCTGGTAGTCGTAGCTGTAACGCTCGCTCCTCGGCAGGGACTTGACGGCCGACCAGAGCGCGCCGTCGGCCTCCAGGAGCCTTGCCGTCGTCGAGAACTCGAAGTCGTTGATGTCGCCGAGCGTGACGACGTCCGCGGTGCGCTGCTTCGCCAGGATGTCCTTGACGAAGGCGTTCACCGCACTCGCCTGCAGATGCCGCTGGGTCTCCGAGCTGCGGGCCGGCGGCTGGAACTGCGAGTGCAGCCCCTGGTCACCGCCCTTCGACGCGAAGTGGTTCGCGATCACGAAGACGCTCCTGCCGCGGAAGGTGAACTCGCCCGCGAGCGGCTTGCGGCTGTTCGTCCAGGCCGCGTTCGCCGGGTCGACGCGCCCGGGGGAGGCCGTCAGGTGCGCCTTGCCGTGCGTCTTCGTGACGCCGACGGCGGTGGTGGCGTCGCCGCCCGCGCGGTCGACGAAGGAGACCCGCGCCGGGTTGTAGAGGAACGCCTGGCGGATGTTGCCGCCCGGCTCGCCGCCGTCCGCGAGGTCCACCGGGTCGATGGACCGCCACGCGTAGGCCGGTCCGCCGGCGGCGACGACGGCGTCGGTCAGCTTCTTCATCGTCAGGTCGGCGGCGACCGTACCGTCGTTCGTCGCGCCGTTGTTGTCCTGGATCTCCTCCAGGGACACGATGTCGGGCGACTGCAGGTGGTTCACGATCGCGGCGGCGTGGTCGGCGAACGTGCCGTCCGCCGGGTCGAGGTTCTCGACGTTGTACGTGGCGACCGCGAGCTCCGTGCGGGACTGCCTGCGGGTCGTCTCCCGCTCCAGGCCGCCGGCCTCGACCGTGCCCAGGGTGCGGGCGGTCAGCGTGTAGCCGCCGAACTGGTTGTAGTCGAGGGGACCCTCGGTGGTGCCCTTCAGGGTGTCGCCGACGTTCGCCGTCGGGAACGGCTGCGTGGCGGTGGGGATCAGCGACTGGATCTGCAGACGGCCGGTGTTCTGCGAGGTGTACGCGCCGTAGACGGTGCCGCCGCGGCGGTTCGGGTTCTCGTGCTGCTTGACCGTCACCCAGAGCTCGGAGAACGGGTCGGTCGCGGTGACCACGCGCGACGAGCCGATCGCGACGTTCATGCCCTCCAGGGACTCGTAGAGGTCGAGGGCGTACTCCTTCGGCCGCAGGGTGAGCCCGTTGACCGAGCCGCCCGCCGCCGGGTCGCCCGCGGGCGCGTACGCGGACGGCACGGAACGGCTGTCGATGAGGGTGGCCGCGGGCAGCGCGTTGCCGCTCGACACCACCGTCACCGTCGGGCGGGTGATCTCGGTGACCGACTGGTTGCCCGTCGAGGCGCCGCCCGGCACGAACTCCGTGACCGTGCCCGAGACGGTGACCGAGTCGCCGGCGACGACCTTCGGCGCGGAGCTGGTGAAGACGAAGACACCCTCACTGGTGGCCGGGTCCTCGTCCGCGGACGGGCCCTGGATCCAGAAACCGCGGGACGAACCGTAGGTCCGTACGCCCGTGACGACGCCGGCCACATCGGTGACCTGCTGTCCCGCGAGCGGGGACGTCCGGGTGGAGCCCTGGATGTCGTGGACGGCCACGGAATCCGCGTGGGCGGGCGAGGTGAGCACCACCGAGGAGACCGTGGAACAGACGGCGGCGACGGTGAGCGCGGCGAGGCGCGCGGAAGACTTGCTCGGCAAGGAAATCCCTCCGGGGACGTGCGTGGGCGCCGGGACGAGAGCGGATCTACGCGCGTCAATCTCCTGCCGGGCCGCAGCACTTGTCAAGGTTTCCTGGCTGAATACTTCTGACAGGTTCATGAAACGGGCGGCATGGGTCCAAATCCGTCTAGGCTGAGGCTGCATGTGCGGAGCGGCCGGGACGGCGAGCGGGAAGGCCTTCCTCCGGGCGGTCCCGCGGCCCGCGGCGCCGCGTCGTGCGTCCGGACGGGCGCGGGCGCCGAGATGTACGTCCGACCGCTCGTCCTAGGAGAACCAGCCGATGTCAGACAGCTCCCCCCTGCCGCCGGTGCGTCTGCACTCCGAAGCGCAGCTCGCACGGGACGCGCTCGCCACGCCGCTCCTCTCGCGTGCCGTGCGGCTCGCCCGCTGGGCCGGTCCGGACACCAGGGTCGGCGCCGGCGGTGAACTCGTCGAGGAACAGCTGCCGGCCGCCGCCGCGCGGCTGGGACTCGACGGCGACGACGCCGCGGCCTGCGCGAGCGAGGCCTGGCGGGTGGCGGTCGACACCGGACTCGTCGGGATCGTGGACGAGGAGGAGGGCACCGTCACCGCCGGCGCCGACCTGGCCCTCGTCCTGTCCGGCGCCCCGCAGGACGTGCTGGCACTGTGGCTCGGCGCCCTCGAGACGGTGCTGGCCGACGCGAGCGTGCCCGACCTCGACGACCTCGTGGACGTCATGGACGAGGGCGGCGAGGTCGACTTCTCCGCCCTGGACTGGGACCCCGAGGCGGAGGCCGAGTTCCTCGACGGCGTCCTCGGCAACCTCTACCTGCTGACCGCCCGCGCCGACGGGCCCGGCGAGGGGCCGGTGCCGCTGCCCGCCCTCGCCGCGTCGATGATCGTGCCGGACGACATGGGGGAGCCCACCGACGACGTCCTGGAACAGGTGTCGGACGCGATGATGCGGCTCGACGACCAGTTCCGGGTACTGGAACCGGTCGGCCTCGTCGACTTCCAGCCCGTCGACGAGGCGCTCATGGCCGACGCCGACGAGGAGCCCGGCGCGTCCGGCGGATCCGCCGCGCCCGTGGACGACACGGACGTCACCCGGTACGGGATGGTGCGGCTCACGCCGCTCGGGGTGTACGGCATCAGGGCGCGGCTCCTGGAGGCCGGGTTCGCCGCTCCCGCGGTGGGCGACCTCGCGGACAAGGGGGCCGACGTGCTCCTCGACAGCACGTCCACGTTCCCTCCGACGGCCGCGCGGGCGGAGACCGAGCAGTGGCTCGCCCGGCGCGAACCCCTGGCCGCCGCCCGGGAGTTGCTCGCCGCCGCGCGGGGCGCCGACGCGGGGGCGCCGCTGCGGCGGCTGCGGTGCCAGCAGGCGCTGTCCCTGGTCGGCACGGAGGCCGCGCCCGCGCTGCACGAGGTGCTCGACGACGCCGAACTGGGCGGGCTGGCACGGGTCTGGCTCGCCGAGCGGGGGGTGCCGGACGTGCCCGCCCCGTCCGAGGAGATGGTGTTCTGGCTGACCGTCGACACGATCGCCGCGCAGCTGGCGGCGGAGGGGAACTCCGAGGAGCTGCAGGCGCTGGTGGAGGGGCTGGCCGCGCAGCACGGGTCCTTCTTCGCCTCGGCCTGGCGGGTGGAGCATCCCGCCACGCCGGATGTGCTGGAGGCGATGGGGAGGCTGCATCCGGACAAGAAGGTGGCGAAGGAGGCGCGGAAGGCCGCGTTCAAGGCGCGGTCGCAGCAAGGGGGGTGAGAGGGCCCCGCCCCGGGCCCCCGGGGTCCGGGGCGGACGGGCTGGAGATCCAGCTCGTCCGGCGTCCGGGGACGCAGCGCGTCAGGGCTCGTCCATGGCCAGGACCCGTACCGGGATGCCCTCCAGGGTGTCCGGGACCGTGTCCTCGGGGCGCAGGTCGCCGCGGGGGACCTTGTGCGCGACGAAGACCACGATGACGTCCTCGCCCGACTCCTCGTCCCGGCCGGTGCCCACCCCGCTGACATTGACCAGCGCCATCAACCGCTCCTCATGGAGCAGACGTGCCTGACGTGCATCCACTCCGGCTCGCCTCCCAGGGCTCGTGCGGGTCCGGTACCGAGATTACGGCGGACAGCAGTTCGGGCGCGAGAGCTGTTGGGCCGTCCGGGGTGCGGAGGCGCGTTCACGCAAGGGGACCCGGGAACGCCGGGCGGTGTTCAGACGGTGTTCAGGTGCGGGCGGGACCGTGGGGCCGACGACCGGGTCCGCCGCCCGAACGCTCGAACGCCCGCCACGGTCATACTCCACCGTCACAGGAGACAGCATGCCGCTCACCCGCAGGGACTTCGCCGGACGATCCGCGCTCACCGGTGTCGGTGTCGCCCTGATCGGCAGCGTCGGCACACTCGCCACCGCGCCCGGCGCCCTCGCGTCCACGGACACCGGGACCGCGGGGGACGGCGACGGACACGACGGCGACCGGCACGGCGGAGCCGTCGGCTACGGGCCGCTGCTGCCCGACCCGAAGGGCCTCCTCGCGCTGCCCGCCGGGTTCTCGTACCGCGTCATCACGTACAGCGGGAGGACGAAGCTGGAGTCGGGCGAGTCCACCCCCTCCAACCACGACGGCACGGCCGCCTTCGACGGCCCGCGCGGCACGACCCTCCTCGTCAACAACCACGAGCTGAAGGGCCCGCGCGCCAACTGGGAACACCCGGTACCGCTGACCGAGGGTCTCGTCTACGACCCGGCCGCGTCCGGCGGCTGCACGGTCGTCGAGGTGCGTCCCGGCGGCGCTGTCGCCGAGTGGGTCGGCATCGCGGGCACCTCCACCAACTGCGCGGGCGGCAGCACCCCTTGGGGCACCTGGCTCACCTGCGAGGAGAACTCCGACCGGGCCGGCGAGAACGGCATGACCAAGGACCACGGCTACGTCTTCGAGGTCGACCCGGCCGACCGCCGTGCCAACCGCGACCCCCGGCCGCTGAAGTTCTTCGGCCGGTACGACCACGAGGCCGTCGTCGTCGACCCCAGGCGCGGGCACGCCTACCTCACCGAGGACGACTCCGAGCCCAACGGGCTGTTCTTCCGCTGGGTGCCGCCGCACGGCTTCACCCACGGCCGCGGGAAGTTCCGTACCCTCGCCGACGACGCCGGCGTGCTCCAGGCGCCCAGGTGCTACGACTCCGGCGGCCGGTACGTCGACGACCTGTCCCGCGCCACGAGGATCGGCACCGTCTACGGGGTCGACTGGGTCGACGTGCCCGACCGCGACGGCAGGACCGTCCCGGTGCGCGAGCAGTTCGCCGCCGGCGAGGTCACCCGCGCCCGCAAGCTCGAAGGCATGTGGTGGGGCGACGGCGGCGCGTACGTCGTCTCGTCGTACGCCCGTGACGAGAGCCCGGCCCAGCACGACGGGCAGGTCTGGTTCTACGACCCCGCGCGGCGCACGCTGACCCTGAAGGTCCGCATCGGTGTGAACCCCGACCCGGCCCGGGACGGTGCCTTCGACGGGCCCGACAACATCACCGTCTCCCCGTACGGCGGACTCGTCATCGCCGAGGACGGGGAAGGCGTCTCCCACCTCTTCGGTGCCACCGAGAGCGGGCGCACCTATCCCATCGCCCGCAACGACCTGAACATCGGCACCGAGGAGGAGCCCGAATTCAGCGAGTTCACCGGCGTCACCTTCTCGCCCGACGGAAAGACCCTGTACGCCAATATCCAGGTGCCGGGCATCATGGTCGCTATCAAGGGACCCTGGAAGCGGCAGAAGCGCCGCTGACATCGTGAGTACGGCCCGTACGACGGGAATTTAATCGCTCGCCCGGCCCGCGGTGCGCCTCCTACAGTGGACAACGTCCAGGTGCGAAGGCAGGACCTACTTCCACTGCTAATGGGGTGGCCGCGGGTTCGAGTCCCGCCACCGGTACGACGTGCCGGTGTAGCTCAGGGGCAGAGCACCTACGTCGGTTCCGCCGGTCTTGAACTCTGGACACCCACAATTTCATGCACCTCCCGGTGCGCAGGCCACGGCTACTTCTCTTTCGAAGAATCCGGGCCGCGGCCGACTTGATCTCGGGAGGCGCAGCAGATGATGTGTGCCCGGTGCGCAGGCAGCGGTTACTTCGGGACCTGGTGGGAGACCGTGCGGGTTCGAATCCCGTCGTCGGCCTCGGGCCGGCGTGGCGGAAAAGGAAGACGCGCCAGGTGATAAGCGCCGCCGCCGACCTCTGAGCTCGGGCACGCTCCATCTGCTGCGCCTCCCCTCGAAATGTTCGTCCAGGAACGTGGATTCGGGGGAATTCATCATGGCGCGGTTCAACAACAAGGCGGCCGGGGCACAGGGCACCTCGCGTGTCACCTCCACAGGGCGTGTGCTGCGGACGTACGAGGGCGGGCGGGGGGCGGAGCGTGACCCGCGCTCCGAGCTCTTCCTGCTCTCGATCGCCAACTTCGTCGCCCAGAAGACCTTCTACGAGGACGGGCCGGCGCGCGACGACCGGTTCGCCGCGCTCGTACGGCAGCTGGCCGTCGCCGACCCGTCCTGGACGGCCGCCCTGCTCGGCTGGCTGCGCGGCGAGGGCAACATGCGGACCGCGTCGATCGTGGGCGCCGCCGAGTACGTCAAGGCGCGCCTCGACGCGGGCGTCACGGACGGTCCGGCGAACCGGCAGGTCGTCGCCTCCGTGCTGCGGCGCCCCGACGAGCCCGGTGAGCTGCTCGCGTACTGGACCGCGCGGTACGGCCGAGCCGTGCCCAAGCCGGTCAAGCGCGGCATCGCCGACGCCGTGCGGCGGCTCTACGGCGGCAGGTCGCTGCTGAAGTACGACACGGCGTCCAGGGGCTACCGCTTCGGCGACGTCCTCAACCTCGTGCACGCGGCGCCCGACCCCGGCAGGCCGTGGCAGGGCGAGCTGTTCCGGTACGCCCTGGACCGCCGCCACCACCCGGACACCGCCGTGCCGCCCGCGTCCGACCACGTGCTCACCGCGCACCGCGAGCTGATGGCGGTGCCGGTGGACCAGCGGCGTGCGGTGGTGACGTCCGAGGGGGGTGCCGAGCGACTCGCGGCGGCCGGGATGACCTGGGAGGCGCTGGCCGGATGGCTGCAGGGGCCGATGGACGCCGCGGCATGGGAGGCCGTCATTCCGTCCATGGGTGCGATGGCGCTGGTCCGTAACCTGCGGAACTTCGACGAGGCCGGGGTCTCGGACGAGGTGGCGGGGTTCGTCGCCGCGAAGATCAGTGATCCGGCGGAGGTCGCGCGCTCGCGGCAGTTCCCGTTCCGGTATCTCGCCGCGTACCGGCACGCGCCGTCGCTGCGGTGGGCGTACCCGCTGGAGCAGGCGCTCGGGCACTCGCTGGCCGGTGTGCCCGCGCTGCGCGGGCGGACGCTCGTCCTGGTCGACCGGTCGGGCTCAATGTTCTACTCGCGCATGTCCGACCGCTCGGAGCTCAGCCGGGCCGACGCGGCGGCCGTCTTCGGTGCGGCGCTCGCGCTGCGGGCCGAGAAGGCGGACCTCGTCGAGTTCGGCACCGGCAGTGACGTGGTGCGGTTCCGGCGGGGGGAGTCCGTGCTGAAGGTGCTGGAGCGGTTCGGGGATCTCGGGGGGACGAACACGAGCGAGGCCGTGCGCAGGCGCTACAGGAAGCACGACCGGGTGCTGATCGTGACCGACGAGCAGGCCGCGTACAGCCAGGGTGGGGATCCGACCGAGCAGGTCCCGCCGCATGTGCCGGTGTACACGTGGAACCTCGCGGGGTACCGGGCCGGGCACGCCCCCTCGGGGGCCGGGGCGGGGAACCGGCACACGTTCGGCGGGCTCTCGGACGCGGCCTTCCGGATGGTGCCGCTCCTGGAGGCGGCCCGGGACGCCGCCTGGCCCTGGGAGGGGGCCGGGACGCCGGCCGCGGGCTGATCGGCGGGCGGAGGGGCGGTCCCCACTTCGGTGGGGACCGCCCCTCCGCCTTGTCGGAGGAGTGATTGACATCTAACATTTCAGTTATGCCTATCCGATCGGTCTCCCGGACACTGCTTCGCGACCAGGCCTACCTGATGATCCGCGACGCCATCGTGGCCGGCGAGATCGAGCCCGGTGCCGTCGTGCGGCACGCCGACTTCGCCGAGCGGCTCGGGCTGTCCCGGGCGCCCGTGCGGGAGGCCTTCTCGCGGCTCGTCGACGAAGGGCTGCTGGAGAGCAAGCCGCAGAGCTATACGCGGGTCACCCCGGTGGTGGCCGCCGAGGTGCGGGACGCGGCCGCCGTGGTCGGGGCCATGCACGAACTGGCCGCCCGGGTCGCCGTGCCGCGGCTGAGCGGGGCGGACGTCACGGTGATGCGCTCGGCCAACGCCCGGTTCGCGCAGGCCGTGCGGACCGGGGACGTCGACGGCGCACTGCGTGCCGACGACGAGCTGCACGGTGTTCTGGTGCGGGTGAGCCGCAACCGGGCGGCCGCGGCGACCGTCGCGCGGTACACGCCGCTGATCCGGCGGCTCGAACGGCGCCGCTTCGGCGAGGGCGGCACCTGCCGGTCGGCCGGGTTGCACGAGCGGCTCATCGAGGCGTGTGCGGAGGGTGACGTGGACGAGGCCGTCCGGGTCACCGCGGAGATCTGGCGAGGGCTCGAAGGCCTCGTCGACAGTGCTGACTGAGCTGGCTGGGAGGCCGAGTATGTCCCTGTCCTCGTTCGAGCGTTTCCCTCTTCTCTTCGGGCCCTCGCCCGTGCATCCGCTGGAGCGGCTGACCGCGCACCTCGGTGGCGCCTCGCTCTGGGCCAAGCGGGAGGACTGCAACTCCGGTGTCGCGTACGGGGGCAACAAGACCCGCAAGCTCGAGTACCTCGTCGCGGACGCGCTGGCCCAGGGCTGCGACACCCTCGTCTCGATCGGCGGGGTGCAGTCCAACCACACGCGGCAGGTGGCGGCCTGTGCCGCCCGGGCCGGGCTCAAGTGCGTGCTGGTGCAGGAGAGCTGGGTCGAGTGGCCCGACTCCGTGTACGACAAGGTCGGCAACATCCTGATCAGCCGGCTCGCCGGCGCCGATGTGCGGCTCGTGCGGGCCGGGTTCGGGATCGGGTTCAAGGAGAGCTGGGAGCTGGCGCTGCGGGAGGTCGAGGACGGGGGCGGCAAGCCGTACGCGATTCCCGCGGGGGCTTCCGACCATCCGCTGGGCGGGCTCGGGTTCGCCGGATGGGCCTACGAGGTCGCCGAGCAGGAGCGGGATCTGGGGGTCTTCTTCGACACCGTGGTGGTCTGCTCGGTGACCGGGTCCACCCAGGCGGGGATGGTGGCCGGGTTCCGTGCGCTGGAGGAGGCGGGCGGGCGCGTGCGACGTGTGGTGGGGATCGACGCCTCGGCCGCGCCCGGGCGGACCCGGGAGCAGATCGCGCGGATCGCGCACAGCACGGGGCGGCTCGTCGGGGTGCGGGCCGAGCTGACCGAGGACGATGTGGAGCTCGACGCGCGGTATCACGCCGGTGTCTACGGGATTCCCGACGAGGCGACGCTGGAGGCGATGCGGCTTGCCGCCCGGACCGAGGGGATGGTCACCGACCCCGTGTACGAGGGGAAGTCCATGGCA
The DNA here is from genome assembly GCF_030817535.1 of Streptomyces sp. V3I8. Lineage (NCBI taxonomy): Bacteria > Bacillati > Actinomycetota > Actinomycetes > Kitasatosporales > Streptomycetaceae > Streptomyces > Streptomyces sp. V3I8. Next base: position 6,685,027 of record NZ_JAUSZL010000002.1, read on the forward strand.
GGGATGATCGACCTGGTCGGCCGCGGGGAGATCGGGGCGGGATCCACCGTGCTGTACGCCCATCTCGGTGGGCAGCCCGCGCTGAACGCGTACAGCGCGTTGTTCTGAGCGGGCACGGCCCCGCTCCCGACGACGGCCCCGCTCCCGGCGCGTTCGCGGGGGGCGGGGCCGTAGCGGACCGCTACAGGGCCTGGGCCGAGGGCTTCACCATGCCGCGCACCGTGCGGGACTTGACGAAGTCGCCCAGAGCCGTCATCTCCCACTCGCCGGAGAACTGCTTGATGAGCTTGGCCATCATCACGCCGGTCTGGGGCTCCGCGCCGGTGAGGTCGAAGCGGACCAGTTCCTCGCCCGTGGCGGCGTCCAGGAGGCGGCAGTAGGCCTTGGCCACCTCGGTGAACTTCTGGCCGGAGAAGCTGTTCACCGTGAAGACCAGGCCCGTGACCTCCTGGGGGAGACGGCCGAGATCCACGACGATCACCTCGTCGTCTCCGCCGCCCTCGCCGGTGAGGTTGTCGCCGGAGTGCTTGATCGCGCCGTTCACGATGGAGAGCTTGCCGAAGTAGCAGCTGTCGATGTGGTTGCGCTGCGGGCCGTAGGCGATCACCGAGGCGTCCAGGTCGATGTCCTTGCCCCGGTACGCCGGCTCCCAGCCCAGGCCCATCTTCACCTGGGAGAGGAAGGGGCGGCCGCCCTTGACCAGGGACACGGTCTGGTTCTTCTGGAGGCTCACCCGGCCCTTGTCCAGGTTGATCTTTCCGGCGCCGGGGGCGGGGGCGGGAGGAGCGGCCGGCGGTGCGGGCGGGGCCGCGGCGGCGGTGACCGGCGGTGCCTGCACCGGGGGCGGGGGCGCCACCGGGGTCTGGGCGGCGGGCGCCGGCGGGGCGGGCTCCTCCACGCTCACGCCGAAGTCCGTGGCGATGCCCGCCAGGCCGTTCGCGTAGCCCTGGCCGACCGCGCGGGCCTTCCAGGCGCCGTTGCGGAGGTAGACCTCGACGATGACCAGGGCCGTCTCCGCGCCGAGCTGCGGCGGGGTGAAGGAGGAGAGGACGGAGCCGTCGTCCGCGTTGCGGATCGTGGCCGTCGGTTCGATGCCCTGGAACGTCTGGCCCGCGGCGTCCGGGCTCGCGGTGACGACGATCTTCTCGATGCCCGGGGGCACGGCGGTCGTGTCGACCGTGATCGAGTCCGGGGTGCTGCCGCCGCCGGAGCGGTAGGTCACGCCCGGACCGGAGGGCTGGTTGTAGAAGATGAAGTCGTCGTCGGAGCGCACCTTGCCGTCGGCGGTGAGCAGCAGGCCCGAAACGTCGAGCCGCACCGGGGCGGCGACGTCCACCGTCACGCGGGTGACGGGGAGAGGGATGTTCGAGCCGGGGGTCATAGCTGTCATGCCGGGAGAACGAGCGGGCTCTCTTTGCCGTTCCCTTACCAAGCGACCAGCTTGAGCGCGCTGTTCCCCGCGCCCCCGTCCGGGGGCGCGGGGAACAGCGCGGTCCTTCGTCCCTACGGGGTCACCACGATCTTCCGGCCGACGCCCGCGGCGAACTGGTCCAGGGCCTGCGGGTACTGGTCCAGGGGCAGGCGGTCGGAGATGAAGACGTCCGGGTCCAGGACGCCCGTCGCGAACAGCTCCGCCGCGCGCTCGAAGCTGTGCAGGACCGCCATCGAGCCGGTGATGGTGATCTCCTGGTTGTAGATGCGGTACGGGTCGATGGAGACCCGGGTCGCGTAGTCGGCCACCCCGAACTGGAGGAACGTGCCGGCCTTGGCGACCCGCTCCAGGCCGTCCTGGATCGCCGCCGCGTTGCCCGTGGCGTCGATGACCAGCTCCCAGCCCTGCGGCCGGTCCAGCTCGTCGGCGCTCGTGGCGGACGCCGAGACGCCGAGCTGCCGGGCGGTGGTCAGACGCTGCGGGTTGATGTCCACCACGTCGACGCTCGCGGCGCCGGTCCGCTTGGCCAGTTCCAGCATCATCAGGCCCATCGTTCCCGAGCCGTAGATCAGCACGTGGGCGCCGAGGCGGGAGTTGAGCACGTCGTAGCCGCGTACCGCGCAGGACAGGGGCTCGATCAGGGCCGCGTCCTGGGTGCGTACGTGCTCGGGGAGCTTGACGCAGTTCGCCACCGGCGCGACCGCGTACTGGGCGGCGCCGCCTCCCGTCGTCACGCCGATCGCGGCCCAGCGCTCACAGAGGTTGTTGTGGCCCGTGCGGCAGTAGCGGCATTCGTGGCAGTAGAGGGAGGGGTCGACGGCGACCTGGTCGCCGACCGACAGCTCCGTGACCTGCCTGCCCACCCCGACGACCTCGCCCGCGAACTCGTGGCCGGGGACGATGGGCAGCTTGGGCGCGAACTCGCCCTGGAGGATGTGCAGGTCCGTGCCGCACAGCCCGCAGGCCGCGACCTCCACGACGACCTCGCGGGGCCCTGGCGTCGGGTCCGGGACCTCGGTGACGACGGCCCTGCCCACGGACTCGATGACGGCGGCCTTCATTTGACGGCTCCCAGTGACAGGCCCTGGACCAGTTTGTCCTGGGCGGCGAACCCCGCGGCGAGCACCGGCAGGGAGACGACGAGCGACGCGGCGCACACCTTCGCCAGGAACAGGCCCTGGCTGGTGATGAAGCCGGTGAGGAAGACCGGGGCGGTCTCCGCCACCACACCCGTCAGCACGCGGGCGAAGAGCAGCTCGTTCCAGCTGAAGATGAAGCAGATCAGGGAGGTGGCGGCGATGCCCGGCAGGGCGATGGGAGCCACCACGCGGGTCAGGATCGTCGGCAGCCTCGCGCCGTCTATCTGGGCCGCCTCGATGATGGCCACCGGGACCTCGGCGAGGAAGGACTGCATCATCCACACCGCGATCGGCAGGTTCATCGACGTGTAGAGGATGACCAGGAGCCAGATGTTGTCCAGCATCCCGGTGTTCTTCGCGAAGAGGTAGATCGGCAGGAGACCCGCGACGACCGGCAGCATCTTCGTCGAGAGGAAGAAGAAGAGGACGTCCGTCCACTTCTTCACCGGGCGGATGGAGAGCGCGTAGGCCGCGGGGAGGGCGAGGACCAGGACCAGGAGCGTCGACGCCAGCGACGCCACCAGGGAGTTGGTGAGGGCCGGCCAGGGGCTCGCGCCGCCGCCCGTGCCGAAGAACTCGCGGTAGCCGTCGAGGGTCAGGGCCGCCCCGAAGGACGGCGGGTTGGTCGCCGCGTCCTCCTCGGAGTGGAAGGAGGTCAGGACCATCCAGGCGATGGGCAGGAAGAAGACGATGCCGGCCAGCCAGGCGACCAGGCCCAGGCCCCGTCCCCTGGCGCGGCGGGGGCCGGGTCCGGTGGCCTCGGTGCTGCTGGGGCGTGCTTGTACGGCGGTGGCGGTCATGCGCGGCCCACCTCCTCGCGGAACAGGGACGAGACCACGCGCAGTGCGAAGGTCGCGATGATGATCGAACCGATGACGACCAGGACGCCGGCCGCGGAGGCGAGGCCGTTCTCGTGGGCCTGGTAGAAGGTCTGGTAGACGGTGTAGGGCAGGTTCGCGGTGCCCAGGCCGCCGGACGTGATCGTGAAGACCGCGTCGAAGTTCTGCACGATGTAGATCGACCCCAGCAGGGCGCCCAGTTCGAGGTAGCGGCGCAGATGGGGGAGGGTCAGATAGCGGAAGACCTGCCAGGCGCTCGCGCCGTCGACCTCGGCCGCCTCGATCTGCTGGTGGTCCCGGCTCTGCAGGCCCGCCAGCAGGATCAGCATCATGAAGGGCGTCCACTGCCAGACGAGGGACATCTCGATGGCGAGCAGCGGGGTGTTGGAGATCCAGTCCGGCTCCGGGCCGCCGACGTAGTGCAGCAGACCGTTGAGCAGGCCGTACTCGGGGTTGTAGAGCACGTGCTTCCAGAGCAGGGCCGCCGCTACGGGGACCACCAGGAAGGGCGCGATCAGGAGGGTGCGGACCAGGCCGCGGCCCCGGAATTTCCGGTCCAGGAGGAGGGCGAGGCCCAGGCCCAGGACCAGGCTGGCCAGGACGACGGAGACGGTCAGCAGGATCGTCGTCCAGACCGACTTGCGCAGGGCCGCGTCGGTGAGGACCTCGGTGTAGTTGCCGAAGCCCGTGAAGCTGCGGGCGTCCGGGTAGAGCGAGTTCCAGTCGAAGAAGGAGATCACCAGCGTGGCCACGAACGGCAGCTGGGTCACGGCGATCATGAAGATCAGGGCGGGCAGGAGCGGGGCCCGGGTCGCCCAGGCGCGCAGGCGGCCGGAGGGGGGCTTCCTGTCCGTGCGTACGGGTGGTGCGGCCACGGGGGCTGTCGTTGTCGCGGTCATCGTCCCTCGTACTCCTCGGCGATCTCCTCGGCCAGCTTCTGGGACTTCCTCAGGGCCGACTCGACGGACTGGCGTCCGGCGATGGCCGCGCTGATCTCCTGGGAGACCTTGGTGCCGAGATCGGTGAACTCGGGGATGCCGACGAACTGGATGCCGGGCGCGGGCCGCGGCTGTACGCCGGGATCGGTGGGCCGGGCGCCCTCGATGGCCTTCTTGGTCATCTCCTGGAAGGCGCCGGCCTCCTTGCGGTAGTCGGCGTTCGTGTACGTCGAGGCGCGCTTGCCGGCCGGCACGTTGGACCAGCCGATCTCGTCGCCCACCAGCTGCTCGTACTCCTTGCTGGACGCCCAGGAGACGAACTTCCACGCCTTGTCGGGGTTGCGGGACGCGTCCTGGATGCCCCAGGCCCAGGTGTAGAGCCAGCCGGAGGAGTCCGTCTTCTCGACCGGTGCCGGTACGTAGCCGATCTTCCCCTTGACCGGGGACTTCGCCGATTCCAGGGAGCCGGCCGCGGACGTGGCGTCGTACCACATGGCGACCTTGCCCTGGGTCAGGTTGTTCAGGCACTCGGCGAAGCCGGACTGGGCCGCGCCCGACTCGCCGTGCTCGCGGACGAGGTCGACGTAGAACTCGGTCGCCTTCCGGAACTCGGGGGAGTCGAGCCGCGCCTTCCAGTCCTTGTCGAACCAGGTGCCGCCGAAGGTGTTCACGACCGTGGTGAGCGGGGCCATGATCTCGCCCCAGCCGGGCAGCCCGCGCAGGCAGATGCCCTTCATGCCCGACTCGGCGCCGTCCGCCTTCGCGGCGAGGTCGGCCACCTGCGTCCAGGTCGGGCGCTCGGGCATGGTGAGGCCCTTCGCCTCGAACACGTCCTTGCGGTACATCAGGAAGGACGACTCGCCGTAGAAGGGTTGTCCGTACAGCTTGCCGTCCTCCGCGGTGAGCGACTGGCGCATCGGCTTGAGGACGTCCTGCTCGTCGTACGCCGGGTCCTCGGCCACGTACGAGTCCATCTCGTGCAGCCAGTCGTTCTTGGCGTAGATCGGGATCTCGTAGTTGGACAGGGTGGCGACGTCGTACTGGCCGGCCTGGTTGGCGAAGTCCTGGCTGATCTTGTCGCGGACGTCGTTCTCCGGCAGCACGGTGAAGTTCACCTTGATGCCGGTCTCCTTGGTGAAGTGGGCCGCGGTGAGCTTCTGCAGCTCCACCATCTGCGGGTTGTTGACCATGAGGACGTTGATGGAGTTGCCACCGGAGCCCGCACCGCCCGCTCCGGCCCAGCAACCGGAGAGCAGCGGGGCGAGCAGCGTCCCTGCGGCGGCCGCGGCGAACATCACGCGCGGCCTCCGTCGGCTCTGGGTTCGCATGGATCACTCCTGGATCAATCAGTACATAAGGGATGGCTTGGGGGAGTGTGGTGTCGTGCCAGTGGGTCGGGTTCTCGGCCTCCTGCGACCTTCTGCGGACTCGTGTGGCCCGCTGTCAGACCCGGATGACCTGGGGTCCCTGCATCGAGTAGCGGTGGGCCTCGGAGGTGGGCAGGAACGTACTCGTCACGATCGCTTCCAAGGCGCTGATCTCGGCGAACCGGCAGAAGCTGACGGCGCCGAACTTGGTGTGCACGCCCGCGAACACCGTGCGCCGCGCGGCCCGGATCGCCTGTGCCTTGACCTCGCTGACGGCGGGATCGGGGGTGGTGAGGCCGTGCTCGCGGGAGATGCCGTTGGCGCCGATGAACGCCAGGTCGATGACGAAGCCCGCGAGCATCTTCGTCGTCCAGTGGTCGACGGTGGCCAGGGTGCCGGGCCTGACCCGGCCGCCCAGCAGCAGCACCGTCTTGTTGTCGGCCTCGGCGAGCGCGCCCGCGGTGGCCAGGGACGCGGTGACCACGGTCAGCGGTCGGTCCCGGGGCAGTGACTCGGCGATGAGCTGGGGGGTGAAGCCCTCGTCGACGAAGACCGTCTCCGCGTCCCCGAGCAGCTCGGCCGCGGCGGCCGCGATCCGGCGCTTCTCGGGTACGTGGCTGGTGGCGCGGAAGGCGAGCGTCGTCTCGAAGCCGGCGCTCTCCACGGGGTAGGCGCCGCCGTGTGTGCGGCGGACGAGGCCGTGGTCCTCCAGGGCACGCAGGTCGCGGCGCACGGTCTCCCGGGCGACGCCCAGTTCGGCGGCGAGCTCGTTCACGTCGACGGCGCCGGTGCGCCGGGCGGTCTTCACGATCTCCCGCTGTCTTTCTTCCGCGCTCATGCCCGACACCCGCTTCCGCTCCCTTGCGTACTGCCCGTTCGGGCCCGGTGCGGCCCTTGGGGGAAGTTCTACAGCCGGTACGCGCCACTGACCAGGCCTGTTGCGGGCCCGATGGCGCCCGCATGTGCCCGTGGGCTGAGACGGCTGCCCGCGTCGGACCTGCGACGGAGCGTAATCCGGGCACTGCGCGTGCCCGAACGGCAGGGCGGGCGGGCCCGTTCGGTGCCCGCCCGTCCCGGGAGGTGGTGCGTAGGGGGTGGCTGGAAGTGCCGTGGGCCGGACGCGGACGTCAGTGGGGCCACACCGGCGGGTTGCTCACGAAGGCGCCGCCCAGACGGGCGTGCTCCGGGTTCGCCGGGTCCAGCTCGCCCTGCTCCGCGATCAGTTTCCCGGCGTACCGCTCCGAGTCGTCCTGCGGCTCGTAACCGAGCGCGCGGGCGGTCGTGAGGTCCCACCACAGGCGGGTGTTGGCGGAGGAGCCGTAGACGACGCTGTGCCCGACGCCCTCGGCGGTCAGTGCCGCGTGGAAGAGGCGGGCGCCGTCACCGGGGCTCATCCAGACCGACAGCATGCGCACGGTGGTCGGCTCCGGGAAGCAGGAGCCGATGCGGACGGAGACGGTCTCCAGGCCGTGCTTGTCCCAGTAGAACTGCGCCAGGTCCTCGCCGAACGACTTCGACAGGCCGTAGAAGGTGTCCGGGCGGCGGGGGGTGTCGATGGGGATCAGCGCGCCCGGCCCGTGGGGCGCCTCGCCCTCCGGGCGCGGGGTGAAGCCGACCGCGTGGTTGGAGGAGGCGAAGACGACGCGCCCGACGCCCTCCTCGCGCGCGGCCTCGTACAGGTGGTACGTGCCCTCGATGTTCGCCTTCATGATCTTGTCGAAGGTGGACTCCAGGGAGATGCCCGCGAGATGGATGACGGCGTCCACGCCCCGGACGGCCTCGCGCAGGGCCTGCCGGTCGCCGAGGTCCGCGACGATCGCGTCCGGCTCGCCCTCGATCGGGCGCAGGTCCAGCAGGCGCAGCTGGTAGCCGTAGGCGGGCAGCAGCCCGCGCATCAGGGTGCCGAGGCCGCCGGCGGCGCCGGTGAGCAGAATGGTGCGGGGAGCGGGCATCCTCGGGTCTCCTAGAATCAGCAGCCGTAAGCGTGTGCTTCACCGTGTACGGCATTCACATGCGTGGACACGCTAAGGATCGTCCGCCGCCCGCGTCAAGTGTCGCGCGTGGGTGTGGAATCCGCTGCCCCTCCGCTTCGTTCGTGGTCTTTTATTGCTCCGGGAATGCGGGTTTCCCCGCTTGACCGCCCCGGAGAGGGCGCTTTAGCGTGGACATGTTCAGAGATGTAGACGCAAATCAGAAACGTGCACGGGTGGCGTGTGCGTACATGCTCTAGGGAGAGCCCGTGTCGTCAGCCCCCCTCGCCGCCCGCCTCGGTATCCCGAGCGGGCCGCTGTTCTTCCCCGTCACCGCGTACGACCGTGCCGGCGCCGTCGACCTGGACGTCTACCGCGAGCACGTCCGGCGGGGCGTCGAGGCCGGTGCCGCCGCCGTCTTCGCCTGCTGCGGCACCGGCGAGTTCCACGCACTCACGCCCGAGGAGTTCCAGGACTGCGTACGGGCGGCCGTCGAGGAGAGCGCGGGCCGCGTACCCGTCGTCGCGGGCGCCGGCTACGGAACCGCCCTCGCGGTGCGGTACGCACGGCTCGCCGAGGAGGCGGGCGCGGACGGACTGCTGGCCATGCCGCCCTACCTCGTGGTCGCCGGGCAGGAAGGGCTGCTGCGGCACTACACGGAACTGGCCGCGGCGACCTCCCTCGACATCATCGTGTACCAGCGGGACAACGCCGTCTTCACGCCACGGACCGTGGTGGCACTGGCCCGCACCGAAGGGGTCATCGGCTTCAAGGACGGCACCGGCGACCTCGACCTCATGCAGCGCATCGTCAGCGCCGTACGGTCCGAGGCGCCGGGGGACTTCCTGTACTTCAACGGGCTGCCGACCGCCGAACTCACCGGCCTCGCCTACCGCGGCATCGGCATCACGCTCTACTCGTCCGCCGTCTTCTGCTTCGCGCCCGAGATCGCCCTCGCCTTCCACCGGGCCCTGGGCTCCGGCGACGACGAGGTCGTGAACCGGCTGCTCGACGGCTTCTACCGGCCGCTCGTCGAACTGCGCGCCCAGGGCCGCGGGTACGCCGTCTCGCTCGTCAAGGCGGGCGTACGGCTGAAGGGGCTCGACGTGGGCGAGGTGCGGCCGCCGCTGCACGAGCCGTCCGAGGACCACGTCAAGCAGCTCGCCGAGCTGATCGAACGCGGCCACGCGCTGCTGGAGGAGGGCAAGTGAGGACGTCGGCCTTCGTCTATCCCTGGGACGTCAACGGCGACCCCGGCGCGGCGGAGCGCATCGCCGGGCTCGGCGTGCGGCAGGCGACACTCGCGTCCGCCTACCACTCCACGCGCGCGCTGACCCCCCGCCACCCGCGGCACCGCATCGTCACCGCCCGGCACGCGGCCGTGCTCTACCCGGCGGACCCCGGACGCTGGCAGGGCCGCAGACTGCGGCCGTACGCCGCCGGGGACTGGGCGCCGGGGGACGCGTACGGGGAGGCCACCGAGGCGCTCGCGGGCGCCGGGCTCGACGTGCACACCTGGGTGGTCCTCGCGCACAACTCCCGGATGGGCGAGGAGTTCCCGGACACCTCCGTGGTCAACGCCTACGGGGACCGCTATCCGTGGGCCCCCTGCGTCGCACAGCCCGAGACGCGCGCGTACCTGACCGACCTGGCCGTCGAGGCGGCCGTCCGGCCGGGGGCGGCGGGTACGGAACTGGAGTCCCTCGGCTGGTACGGGCTGCCGCACCTGCACGCCCACGACAAGACGGCGGGCGTGGCGCTCGGGGACGCCGGCACGTACCTGATGTCGCTGTGCTTCTGCCCCACGTGCCGCGACGGGTACGCGCACCTGGGCCTCGACGGCGACGAGTCGGCGGCCGCGGTACGGCGCGCACTGGAGCCCGTCTGGCGCGGCGGGACGCCCACCGGGGGCTGGGAGGCCGTGGAGGAGCTGCTGGGCGGCGAGCTCGCCACCGCCACGCGCGCGTGGCGGGACTCGGTCGCCCGTTCCCTGCAGACGGAGGTCGTCGGCGCCGTGCGCGCGGCGGCTCCCGCGGGCTTCCGGGTCCTGCTGCACGCGGACCCCGACTCGTACCACGTGGGTGCGAACGCCGGGGTGGACCCGCGGCACGTCCTCACCGTCGCCGACGGTGTGGTCGTGCCGTGCGGTACAGGGCCCGAACTGCTGACGCCCTTCGCCGGGCACGCCACCGAGGAGACCGTGCTGGCGGCCAACCTCCCGGTGGTACGCGGCATGGGAGGCAGCCCCGCGACACTCTTCGAGGACGCGACGCGGGCGGCCGGAGCCGGCGCCACCGAACTACGGCTGTATCACGCCGGGTTGGCATCGGACGAGGACCTGTCGCTCGTGGCGGACGCGCTGGCGCGGCTGGGCTGACGCCGCAGCAGAGGCAGGACGGTTCCCAGCCGGGTGACGCCGAGCATCACCAACAGCGGCTGGTACGGCACGAGTTCGACCAGTCCCGCGCCGAGCGCGAGTCCCACCGCGTTCGGCGCGAACAGCAGCGTGCCCGCGGTCGCCGCCGTACGGCCCAGGAGGGCGTCCGGGGTCTCCCGCTGGACCGCGGTGAGGGCCGCGACCAGGACGCAGGGGAGCCCGACGCCGACCGCCGCGGCCGAGGCGAGGGCCACCACGTCGTACGGCAGCGCACGGGCCGCCACGGCCACGGCGGTCAACGCGATGCCGTACCCGGCGAAACGGCGTTCGCCGAAGCGCCGCAGGAGCGGGCCCGCGGCCAGGCCGATCGCCACCGAACCGGCGCCCTGCGCCACGTACAGGAGCCCCACGTAGGCGGAGGAGTGCCCGAGGCCCTCCGCGACCGCGTAGACCATGGCGCCGTTGAGACCGGCGAAGAACATCGTCGTGCCACCGGCGAGGACGAGCGGACGCAGGACCGCGTGACTCCACACGTAGCGGGCACCTTCGGCGGTTCGAGCGCGCCGGTCGGCGGAGGACCCTGCCTGACGTGGCTTCGGCTCGTGCACACGCAAGAGCATGTAGAGGCCCGCGGCGAGGACGAAGGTGAGCGCGTCCAGGAGGGCGACGCGGGCGCCACCGTACGCCGCGTACAGGCCGGCTCCGGCGAGTGGGGCGACCAGTTTCATGCCCTCATTGGCGGTCATGCGCAGGCCGTTGAAATCACCGAGGAGTTGCCGGTCGACGGCTGCGGCCACCAGCGCCGACTCCGCCGCGTCGTGGACGACACCCGCCGCCCCGTACACCAGGAGCACCCCGTAGAGGATCCACACGGTGCTCCGGGAGTCGACGGCGAGGAGGGGCAGGAGGAGCACGGCCAGACCCAGGTTCGTCCACAGCAGCAGCAGCGGCCGGCGGCGGGTGCGGTCCGCGAGGGTGCCGAGGACGGGGCCGACCAGCGTGGGCGCCCAGAGGGCGAAGACACAGAGGGCGGCCAGGCCGTCCGAGCCGGTCAGGTCCTTCACCCAGACCCCGGCCACCAGCCACATCGCCGACGTGCCGAACCCGGAGACCACGACACCCGCCAGGTACAGCCCCGCGTCGCGGTCGCCGAGGACGCGGCACACCGCCCGGGCCGGCCGCTTCGTGTGTTTCGTCATGCCTGGTCATCGTGCGGCTAAGGCCCCGGCCCCGGGATCGGGCGGATGCCGTAGGCGGCCGGCGGCACGGGGCCGGCCGGTGGAACCCTCTAGGGCACCGTGACGACGAGTTTGCCGCGGGGGTGGCCCTTCTCCAGGTGGCGGACGGCCTCCGGCACCCGGGCCAGCGGACAGGTGCGGTCCACGGGGGCGGTGAGCGTGCCCTTCTCGGCGAGGTCCTTGAGGGTCAGGAGGTCCTCGCGGCGGGTGACGGCGACGAGGTTGCGCAGGTGCCGGCCGGTGAACGGGGAGAGCAGGACGGCCCGCAGGCCGCGGGTCAGGCCGCCGAACAGGGCGGTTCCGCCCTCGCCGCCGACGATCACCAGGGTGCCGCGCGGGGCGAGGGCGCGGCGCAGGACGGGCACGACCCTCGACCTAGGGCCCGCAGGCCCTGGTCGTGGCGCGCGTCGCGGACGCGGTGCGCGAGGACCGGCCGGCGGCCGCGACGCCGTGTCCGCAGTACGCGGTACGCCATCTGATCGGGCACCTGACCGGTCTCTCGGCGGCCTTCCGGGACGCCGGGCGCAAGGACCTCGGAGCCACCACGGACACCGCGCCCACGTCCGGCCTGCCGGACCTGACACCGGGCTGGCGTACCGAACTGCCGAAGCTGCTGGACGAGTTGGCCGAGGCCTGGCGCGACCCGGCCGCGTGGACGGGGGAGACCCGCGCGGGGCGAGGGCGGTCGCGGTCGCGGGCGTCGTCGCCGCCGACGAACTCGTCGTGCACGGCTGGGACCTGGCCGTGGCGACGGGACAGGGGTACGTCCCCGACGCGGCGGCCCTGGAGGCGGCGTACCGGATGCCGGCCGCGTCCGTCGGCGACCCGTCGCGCGGCAGCATCTTCGGCCCGGTGGTACCCGTACCGGAAGGCGCGCCCCTGCTGGACCGGGTGATCGGTCCGAGCAGGCGCGACCCGGGGTGGGGGCCCACCACCGGAGGCCGCTGAGGACTCAGGACCCGGGCAGTTCCACGGTGACGCGAAGCCCGCCGGCGGGGCGCGGGGTGAGGGTGAGCGTTCCGTCGTGCGCGTGGGTGATGGTCTCGACGATCGCCAGGCCGAGGCCGACGCCCGGGTGGCCGGCGCGCACGCGTTCGGCGCCGCGCCGGAACGGTTCGGTGAGGGTGGCGGCGAGCTGCGGGGAGATGCTCCCGCCGGTGTTCTCGACGGTGAGCACCGCACCGCCGGGGCGGACGCCGGTGTCCACCCGCACGACGCCCCGTCCGGGCAGATTGTGGACGATCGCGTTCTGCACGAGGTTCGTGGTCAGCTGCAGGAGGAGCGCGCGCGATCCCGTCGTGAGCGCGATGTCGCCGCTGGTCCCGACACGCACGCCGTGCCTCTCCGCCAGGGGCAGGAGCGTCTCGGTGGCCTCCTCCGCCAGGAGGGACAGGTCGACGGGTTCCAGGGTGAAGGACCGCTGCTCGGCGCGGCTGAGCAGGAGCAGGGCCTCGGTGAGGTCGATCGCCCGGGTGTTGACGGCGTGCAGGCGGTCGATGATTTCGCCGGTGTCGTGGCCCGGGTCGGCGCGGGCCACCTCGAGGAGGGTCTTCGAGACCGCCAGCGGGGTGCGCAGCTCGTGCGAGGCGTTGGCGGCGAACCTCCGCTGTCCGGCCACATGCGCCTCCAGCCGTGCCAGCATCGTGTCGAAGGTGTCGGCGAGGTCGCGGAACTCGTCCCGGCGGCCCGGGAGTCGGATGCGGTGGGCGAGTGCTCCGGTCGAGGCCAGCCGGGTGGCGTCGGCGATGCGGGTCAGCGGGGCGAGCATCCGGCCGGCGAGGATCCACCCGCCGACGAGGCCGAACGCCAGCAGGAACACCAGCACCGCGGCCGCCCTCGGGGCGAAGACCCGCAGGAGGCCGGACCGGACGGGGAAGACCCCGTTCGTGCTGTTGTCGTCGGGGTTGATGAGCATCGCCCGGTCGGGGACGTACCGCAGGAGGAACAGCCACACCGCCGCCAGCAGCAGGACGCCGGCGAGCATGAGGAATCCGGCGTAGCTGAGGGTGAGCCTGGCGCGCACGCTCAGTCCCGGCGCCCTGTCCGGGCCTGTTCCGCTATCCATGTCCGTCCCTCCGGTGCGGGGCCTCCGGCGGTGTGCCGATGCGGTAGCCGGCGCCGGGCACGGTGGTGACGATCCCGGGTTCGCCGAGCCGTTTGCGCAGCGCCGAGACGGTGATGCGCACGGCGTTGGTGAACGGGTCGGCGTTCTCGTCCCACGCGCGTTCCAGCAGCTCCTCGGCGCTGACGACACCGCCCTCGGCGGCGACGAGGACTTCGAGCACGGCGAACTGCTTCCTGGTCAGCGCGACGTAGCGGCCGTCGCGGTAGACCTCGCGGCGGAACGGGTCAAGACGCAGACCCGCGATCTCCCGCACGGGTGGCCTGCTGTGGGCGCGCCTGCGGTCGAGCGCTCTGAGCCTGAGCACGAGCTCCCGCAGTTCGAACGGTTTCGTGAGGTAGTCGTCGGCGCCGAGTGCGAACCCGGTGGCCTTGTCGTCGAGACGGTCGGCGGCGGTCAGCATGAGGATCGGCATGCCGCTGCCGGAGGCGACGATGCTCCTGGCGATCTCGTCGCCGGACGGTCCGGGGACGTCGCGGTCGAGGACGGCGATGTCGTAGGTGTTGACGCTCAGCAGTTCCAGCGCGGTCTCGCCGTCACCCGCGGTGTCCGCCGCGATCGCCGCCAGGCGCAGGCCGTCGCGGACGGCCTGCGCCATGAACGGTTCGTCCTCGACGATCAGCACACGCATGTACGCGAGGCTACGAGCCCGCGCGTATCGGCGGCGTATCGAAAACCGCAGACGCCGCGGCGACACGGGGCCGCCTTGACTGACGGCATGACGTCGAAGTCCTCGCCCTCCTCGTCCTCCGCGACATCCTCCACCCCGGCCTCCACCCCGGCCTCCGCGTACGGGGCCGTCCGGGACGCCGGCTCCGGTGACCGGCGTGCGCGCGTCCGCCGGGCGCTCCGCGGCCGGCCCCGGCCGAAGCCCTGGAAGCGCGGTCCGGTGCTCGCGGCGTCGGCGCTGCTGCTCGGCCTGGTCATGCTGCTGCACGCGTCGATCCCGAACCGGGCCGGGAACCTCGGCAGCCTGGTGGAGACCTTCCTGCCCTGGTTCGGCCTGTTCATCCCGGTGCTGCTGGCCGGGGCCCTGTGGCGCCGCTCGGCCTGCGCGGTGGCCGCGCTGCTGCTGCCCGTCACGGTGTGGCTGAACCTCTTCGGCGGGCTGCTCACCGACCGGTCCGACGGGGACGGCGACCTCACCGTGGCCACCCACAACGTCGGCGCCGGCAACCCCGACCCGGCCGGCACCGCCCGCGACCTGGCCGCCCTGGGCGCGGACGTGCTGGCGCTGGAGGAGCTGACCCCCGAGGCCCGGGGCGCGTACGAGGAAGGGCTCGCCGGGGCCTATCCGCACCACGTGGTGCTGGGCACGGTCGGGGTGTGGAGCAGGCTGCCGCTGTCGGACACCCGGCCGGTCGACATCGCGACGGACGTCGGGCCCCTGGCGGACACCGGGGCGGCCGGCGTCACGACGGCCGACAACCGGGCGCTGCGCACCACGGTGGCCACGGACCACGGGCCGCTGGCGGTGTACGTGGCCCACCTGGGATCCGCCCGGGTGAACCCCAGGGCGGGCTTCTGGACGGACACGCGGGACAGGAACGCGCGGGCGCTCGGCGAGGCCGTCGCCGCCGAGCGGAACGGGCGGGTGGTGCTCCTCGGCGACCTGAACGGCACCATGGACGACCGCGCGTTCGACGGCATCACCGCACGGCTGCGTTCCGCCCAGGAGACGGCCGGGGACGGCTTCGGCTTCACCTGGCCGGCGGGGTTCCCGGTGGCACGGATCGACCACGTCCTGGTCCGCGGCGTGCGGGCGGAGAGCTCGCGGGTGCTGCCGGCCACCGGCAGCGACCACCTGCCGGTGGCCGCCGGCATCAGCTGGTAGGCACCGGACACACGGCCGCCGGCCGCCGGCGGCAACTTCTTTTGTCGGAAGCATTGACGAAACACAGGGGTGCTTCTAGCTTCGTCGCGTCGTACTTCGTACGTCATATATGAGACGCGATACGCGAGATCAGATACGCGAGATCCCGTTCCCCGGGGTCCCCGTACCACCGAGAGGCGCGCATGACCTCTGTGCCCACGCCGATCCCCTCCCGCACGCAGTTCGTGCAGGACGGGATCAAACACCGCATCCTCACCGGACAGCTCACCCCGGGACAGGCCTTGGTCGAGACCGAGCTCGCCGCACAGTTCGGGGTGTCCAAGACCCCGGTGCGCGAGGCGCTCAAGACCCTGGCCGGCACCGGACTCGTCGTGATGAACCAGTACAAGGGCGTCACGGTGCGCATGGTGGACGCGGACATGGCGCGCGAGGTGTACGACGTACGGCTGCTGCTCGAACCGGAGGCGCTGCGGCGCTCGGTGCGGCGAGGCGCCTCCCTCGACACGGCGCGCGAGGCGCTCGAACGCGCCGACAACGCCACCGACACCGCACAACGCTCCCTCGCCAACCGCGAGTTCCACCGCTCCCTGTACGTCCGCTGCGGCAACCCGCTGCTCGGCCGGATGCTCGACGAGGTCCGGGACCAGGCCGCCCTGGTCTCCGCGGTCGCCTGGGCGGCCGACCCGTCCTGGGAGCGCGAGGCCACCGAGCACCGGGAGATCCTGCGGCTCGCCCTCGGCGGTGACTCGGACGGCGCGGCGCGCGCCCTGCACTCGCACATCGCCTCGTTCGTGCAACGGGCCTTCCCCGAGGCCCAGGGAAAGGGTGAGCAGGAATGACCGCGACCACGACCACGTTCGAGGCCCAGCGGGCCGCCCTCGCCGACGTGGTGGCGATCCCCGTGACCCCCTTCGCGGCGGACGGCTCCATCGACCAGGACGTCCACCGCCTCCTGCTGCGCCGGGCCCTCGACGCCGGCGTACGCATCGTCACGCCGAACGGCAACACCGGCGAGTTCTACGCCCTCGGCCCCGAGGAGCGGCGCCTGGTCACGGAGCTGACCGTCGACGAGGCGCGGGGCCGGGCCACCGTGCTGGCCGGGGTCGGGCACGACCTGCCGACCGCCGTCGCCTCCGCCCGCCACGCCCGCGACCTCGGCGCGCAGATGGTGATGGTCCACCAGCCCGTGCACCCGTACGTCTCCGAGGACGGCTGGGTCGACTACCACCGGGCGATCGCGGAGGCCGTGCCCGAACTGGGCGTCGTCCCCTACATCCGCAACGCGGTGCTCGCCGGCGCCCGGCTCGCCGAACTGGCCGACGCCTGCCCGAACGTCATCGGCGTGAAGTACGCGGTGCCGGACGCCTCCCGCTTCGCCGCGTTCGCCCGGGACGCCGGGCTGGAGCGCTTCGTGTGGGTGGCCGGCCTCGCGGAGCCGTACGCGCCCTCCTACTTCTCGGCGGGCGCGACCGGCTTCACCTCCGGCCTGGTGAACGTGGCCCCGGCCGTCTCGCTGAACATGATCGAGGCGCTGCGCTCCGGCGACTACGCGGGCGCCATGAAGGTCTGGGAGCAGATCCGCCGCTTCGAGGAACTGCGCGGGGCCAACAACTCCGCCAACAACGTGACGGTGGTGAAGGAGGCCCTGGCCTCGCTGGGCCTGTGCCGCCGCGACGTCCGCCCGCCGAGCCGTCAGCTCCCCGAGTCCGAACGCGCCGAGATCGCCGCCATCGCAGCGGGGTGGTCCGTATGACCGGCGGGCACACCACCGGAGCCGCCGGCGGGAACGACGCCCCGGACGCGCCGAGGCAGTTGCGCAGCCACCAGTGGTACGGAACCGAGGGGTTGCGCTCCTTCAGCCACCGCGCCCGCACCCGCCAGCTCGGCTACCTCCCCGAGGAGCACCTCGGCAAGCCGGTCATCGCCATCCTCAACACCTGGTCCGACATCAACCCCTGCCACGTCCACCTGCGCGACCGTGCCCAGGCGGTCAAGCGGGGCGTGTGGCAGGCCGGCGGCTTCCCGCTGGAGTTCCCGGTGTCGACGCTGAGCGAGACCTTCCAGAAGCCCACCCCGATGCTCTACCGCAACATGCTCGCGATGGAGACCGAGGAGCTGCTGCGGTCCTACCCCGTGGACGGGGCCGTCCTGATGGGCGGCTGCGACAAGTCCACGCCCGCGCTGCTCATGGGCGCCGCGTCCGTCGACCTGCCGACCGTGTTCGTGCCGGCCGGCCCCATGCTGCCCGGCCACTGGCGCGACCAGGTGCTGGGCTCCGGCACCGACATGTGGAAGTACTGGGACGACAAGCGCGCCGGCCTCATCGGCGACTGCGAGATGACCGAACTGGAGAGCGGGCTCGCGCGTTCCCCCGGGCACTGCATGACCATGGGGACGGCGTCCACGCTCACCGCGGCCGCCGAGGCGCTCGGCGTCACCGTGCCCGGCGCGTCCAGCATCCCCGCCGTCGACTCCGGGCACGACCGGATGGCGGCGGCCTCGGGGCTCAGGATCGTCGAACTGGTCCGCAGGGACCGCAGGTTGTCCGACATCCTCACCCAGGAGGCCTTCGAGGACGCCGTGACGACCGTCCTCGGGCTCGGCGGCTCCACCAACGCCGTGATCCACCTCATCGCCATGGCGGGACGCGCCGGCGCCCGGCTCACCCTCGACGACTTCGACCGCATCGCCCGTACGGTGCCGGTCCTGGCGAACGTACGGCCCGGCGGCCGCAGGTACCTCATGGAGGACTTCCACTTCGCCGGCGGTCTGCCCGGGTTCCTGTCGCGGATCACCGACCTGCTGCACCTGGACCGGCCGACCGTCTCCCACGACACCCTGCGCGAGCAGCTCGCCGGCGCGCGGGTGCACGACGACGACGTCATCCGCACCCGTGACAACCCCGTCGCCGACGAGGGGGGCGTCGCCGTCCTGCGCGGCAACCTCTGCCCCGACGGCGCGGTCATCAAGCACATCGCCGCCGAGCCGCACCTGCTCCAGCACACCGGCCCCGCGGTCGTCTTCGACGACTACCGGACCATGCAGGCGACCATCAACGACCCGGAGCTGGGCATCACCGCCGACACCGTGCTGGTGCTGCGCAACGCGGGCCCCAAGGGCGGCCCGGGCATGCCCGAGTACGGGATGCTGCCGATCCCCGACCACCTGCTCAAGCAGGGGGTACGGGACATGGTGCGGATCTCCGACGCCCGGATGAGCGGCACGAGTTACGGCGCGTGCGTGCTGCACGTGGCACCCGAGTCGTACATCGGCGGCCCGCTCGCCCTGGTCCGCACCGGCGACACCATCACGCTCGACGTCGAGGCGCGGACCCTGCGGCTCAACGTGGACGACGACGAACTGGCGCGGCGCCGGGCGCGGTGGACCGCGCCGCCCGAGCGCTACGAGCGCGGCTACGGCGCGCTCTACAACGAACAGATCACCCAGGCCGACAGCGGCTGCGACTTCGCCTTCCTGGCCCGGCCGGGCAAGGTGCCGGACCCGTACGCGGGCTGACCCGCACCGCCCGCACGGCCTCGCACCGCCCGTACCGCTTTTCGGAGCACCCGCACCACCCCGCAGCCGCGCACCTCGCGGCAGGGACCCGGCACACCGTACGTGAAAGCGCTTGCCATCAAGATCGCGCGCCCGTACCACCGGCTCGACCCGCACACCCGAGAACGGAGAACAGTCATGGCACAAGCCGCAGCCGTGGCGAAGCAGCCCGCGCCACCGAGGCGGCGCCGTGGCTCGGCGACGCCCCGCAGGCTCCCGTATCTGCTGATCGCCCCGGCGGGACTGCTGATGCTGGGCTTCATCGCCTACCCGGTGCTCAGCGTCTTCTACTACAGCCTGCAGGACTACAACCCCACCAAACCGTGGCGCAACGGCTTCGCGGGCCTGGACAACTTCACGCACGCCTTCACCGAGGACCCGCAGTTCTGGGACACCCTGGTCTTCAGCGGCAAGTGGGTCGTCGTCGAGGTCGGACTCCAGCTGATGTTCGGCCTGGCGCTCGCCCTGATCGTCAACCAGACCTTCGTGGGCCGCTCGCTCGGCCGCGCCATGGTCTTCTCGCCCTGGGCCGTCTCCGGCGTGCTCACCTCCGCGATCTGGGTGCTGCTCTACAACTCCCAGACGGGCATCACCCGTTACCTCGCGGACCTGGGCATCGGGGAGTACGGCACCAGCTGGCTCTCCGACACCTCGACGGTCTTCCCGGCGGTGGTGGTCGCGGACCTGTGGCGCGGCGTCCCCTTCTTCGCGATCCTCATCCTCGCCGACCTCCAGTCCGTCTCGAAGGACCTGTACGAGGCCGCCGAGGTCGACGGCGCGAGCCGCCTGCGGCAGTTCGTGCACATCACGCTGCCGCACCTCAAGGACGCGATCATCCTCTCCACGCTGCTGCGCGCGGTGTGGGAGTTCAACAACGTCGACCTGCTCTACACGCTCACCGGCGGCGGACCCGCGGGGGAGACGACCACACTCCCGCTCTACATCGCCAACACCAGCGTCGACGCGCACAACTTCGGCTACGCCTCGGCCCTGACCACCGTCGCGTTCGTGATCCTCCTCTTCTGTTCGATGGTCTACCTGCGGCTGAGCAAGTTCGGAGTGGGTGGGGACAAGTGATCACCAAGGACATCGACACCATCGCCCCGGCCGTGCCCGCGCCGGTGGCCGACGAACCGCCGCAGCGCCCGCGCAGGGGCCGGCGCGCCTGGGACGAGGCCCCGCGCTGGCAGATCTACCTCCCGCTCGGCATCTACCTCCTCTTCACGCTCGTCCCCTTCTACTGGATCCTGCTCTTCGCCCTCAGGCCGACCGGCTCCACCTCGCTCGTGCCCTGGCCGATGACCTTCGAGCACTTCGACAAGGTCTGGAACGACCGCAGCTTCGGCACGTACTTCGAGAACAGCCTCTACGTCGGACTCGCCACGCTGGTCATGACCACGGTCGTCGCACTGGCCGGCGGCTACGCCCTGGCCCGCTTCGACTTCAAGGTCAAGCGCGTCTTCATGCTGGCGCTGCTCTGCTCGCAGTTCGTGCCGGGCGCGCTGCTCCTGGTGCCGCTGTTCCAGATCTTCGCCGAACTGCAGATGATCAACTCGCTGGGCAGCGTCATCATCGCCGAGACCGTCTTCCAGCTGCCGCTGTCGATGATCCTGCTCAGCGGCTTCATCCGGAACGTGCCGTACTCCCTGGAGGAGGCCGCCTGGGTCGACGGCTGCAACCGCTTCACCGGCTTCCGGGTCGTCGTCCTGCCGCTGCTGCGGCCCGGACTGATCGCGGTCGGCTCCTTCGCCTTCGTGCACTCCTGGAACCACTTCCTGTTCGCCCTGATGTTCCTCAGCAACCAGGAGAAGCAGACGATCCCCGTTGGCCTCAACAGCCTGATGAGCGCCGACAGCGTCGACCTCGGCGCACTCGCCGCCGGCGGCATCGTCGCGGCCGTGCCCGTCGTGATCGTCTTCGCCTTCATCCAGAAGTGGCTCATCACGGGCTTCAGCGCCGGGGCGGTGAAGGGATGAGCGACCACGGGGGACCTCTTCCCGTCGTCCTGGCGGGCGCCCGCGGGCACGGCCGCTGGCATCTGCAGAACATCCGCCGCCTCCAGGACAAGGGCGTGGTGCGGCTCGCGGGGATCTGCGAGCTGACCCCGCTCACCCCGGAGGAACTGGACGGCTTCTTCACCGCCGGTGCCGGTGAACTTCCGCAGCAGTCAGCCGACTTCGGGTCCCTGCTGGACTCCACCGGCGCCGCGGTGGCCGTGATCTGCACGCCCATCCCCACCCACACCGACCTGGCGCTGACGGCCGCCGCCAGGGGCGTGCACCTGCTCCTCGAGAAGCCGCCGGCCCCGTCGTACGCCGAGTTCCGCCGGATGGCCGACGGGGTCGCGGCGGCCGGGGTGGTGTGCCAGATCGGCTTCCAGTCGATGGGATCGCACGCCGTGCCCGCGATCCGGGAGCTGATCGCGAAGGGCACCATCGGCCGCGTGCAGGGCATCGGCGGGGCCGGGGCCTGGGGCCGCGCAGAGGAGTACTACCGCCGCGCGCCCTGGGCGGGACGGCGCCGGATGAACGGGGCCGACGTCGTCGACGGCGTACTGACGAACCCCCTCGCCCACGCCGTGGCCACCGCCCTCGCACTCGACGGCGCCACCCGCGCCGAGGACGTCGCCGGCATCGAGACCGAGTTGCTGCGCGCCAACGACATCGAGTCCGACGACACCTCCTGCGTCCGCGTCACCACCACGGGCGGCAACCGGATCACCGTCGCCGCGACCCTGTGCGCCGAACGCCCCGACGAGCCGTACGTCCTCGTGCACGGCGCCGACGGGCGCATCACCTTCTGGTACAAGCAGGACCGCGTCCTCGTCCAGCGCTCGGGGCACGGTCCGCAGGAACTCACGTACGGCAGGACCGATCTGCTGGAGAACCTGGCCGAGCATCTCGAAGGCCGGGCCGCGCTGCTGGTCACCCCCGACGGGACGGGCGCCTTCATGAAGGTCGTCGAAGCGATCCGGCAGGCGCCGGACCCGGTCGCGCTGCCCCGGGACGCCTGGTACCTCGACGCCGACGAGAACCGTCGGGTCGTGGCCGGGGTCGACGGACTCGTCGCGGCCGCCGCCGACACCCTCGCCCTCTACTCCGAGCTGGGCGCCTCCTGGGCGGTCCCGCGGCCCCAGAAAGAGGTGAGCACCTGATGAGCACCGAGTCGCTGGTCCTGCGCGTCGCGGGCCGTCCGGTCGGCCGGTACACCGCCCGGCCCGAGCTCGCGCCGGCCCTGTCGCCGCGTCCGTACCTGCACCCCGTCACCACCCTGGCCGGCACGGCCGTCACGGAGCTCAGCCCCGCCGACCACCTCCATCACCTCGGCGTCGGTGTCGCCGTTCCCGACGTCGAGGGGTACAACTTCTGGGGCGGCCGCACCTTCGTACGCGACCGGGGCCCCACCGAGCTGGACAACCACGGCGCCCAGCGGCACTTCGCGTTCCAGCTGTCCGACCCGGACGGCTTCGTGGAGGAGCTGCGCTGGGTCGCCGACGGAACCGAGCTGCTGCGTGAGCGGCGTACGGTCGCGGCGACCGAACTGACCGACGCCGCCTGGGCGCTGGACTTCACCTTCTCGCTCACCAACACGACCTCCGGGCCCCTGTCGATCGGCAGCCCGGCCACCAACGGCCGGCCCGGCGCGGCCTACGGCGGGTTCTTCTGGCGGGCCCGCAAGGAGGCCGAGCCGCCCGCCGTGTTCACCGCGGGCGGCGAGGGCGAGGACGCGGTGCACGGATCGCGGGCCGGCTGGGTGGCGCTCGCGGGCGCCGGCTGGACGCTGGTGTTCGCCGGTGCCACGGACCGCACCCGCCGCGACCCGTGGTTCGTGCGCACCACCGAGTACCCGGGCGTCGGCTCGTCCCTCGCCCACGAGGAGCGGCTGCCGGTCCCGGCCGGGGAGACCGTCGTACGCCGGGTCGTCACCGTCGTCGCCGACGGCCGGCTCGACCCGAGCGAGGCGGCGGCCCTCGTCCGCAAGGCGGTGAGCCCGTGAGCGGCCAGGGCATCCCCGCCTTCACCGCCGACCTCGGCGACGGCACGTACCGCAACCCGGTCCTGGACGCCGACTGGTCGGACCCCGACCTGCTGCGCGTCGGCGACGACTACTACCTGACCGCCTCCAGCTTCGGCCGGGCCCCGGGCCTGCCGCTGCTGCACTCCCGCGACCTGGTCAACTGGACCCTCGTCGGCCACGCCCTGCACCGCCTGGAGCCGGCGGACGAGTTCGCCACGCCGCGGCACGACTGCGGCGTCTGGGCGCCGGCGCTGCGGTACCACGACGACCGGTTCTGGATCTTCTGGGGCGACCCCGACCACGGCGTCTACCAGATCAACGCCCCCGGGATACGCGGCCCCTGGACCGCCCCGCACCTCCTCAAGGCCGGCAAGGGGCTCATCGACGCCTGCCCGCTGTGGGACGAGGAGAGCGGCGAGGCCTACCTCGTGCACGGCTGGGCCAAGTCCCGCTCCGGCATCAAGAACCGGCTCACCGGCCACCGGATGCGGCCCGACGCCACCGGCCTGCTCGACGAGGGCAAGGTGATCGTGGACGGCGACCGCATCCCCGGCTGGTTCACGCTGGAGGGGCCGAAGCTGTACCGGCACGACGGCTGGTTCTGGATCTTCGCCCCGGCGGGCGGGGTCGAGACCGGCTGGCAGGGCGCCTTCCGCTCGCGCGGCTTCTTCGGGCCGTACGAGGAGAGGGTCGTCCTGGAGCAGGGCGACACCGACGTCAACGGGCCCCACCAGGGCGGTTGGGTGAGCACCCCGTCCGGCGAGCACTGGTTCGCGCACTTCCAGCACAAGGGCGCGTACGGAAGGGTCGTCCACCTCCAGCCGATGCGCTGGGGCACCGACGGCTGGCCGGTCATCGGCGACCGGGGCACCCCCGTCGCCGTGCACCGCAAGCCCGACCTGCCGCGGCAGCCGCTCTCCGCGCCCGCCACCGACGACGACTTCCCCGGCGGGCGGTACGGGCGGCAGTGGTCGTGGACCGCCAACCGGCAGGACGGCTGGGCGACCCAGCACTCCGGCGACGGGCTGCGGCTGACCTGTGTACGGTCGGCGGACGCGCATGACCTGCGCAGGCTGCCGGGCGTGCTCACCCAGCGGCTGCCCGGCAGGCACTGCACCGTCGAGGTCGGGCTGCGGCTCGACGCCGACCAGCCGGGCGCGCGGGCCGGACTCGCCGTCCTCGGCGACGCGTTCGGCTGGATCGGGCTCGAACGGGGGGCCGACGGGACGGTCCACCTCGTGCACCGGTTCGCCGAGTCGGTCGCGGACCGGGAGCGGGACGCCGCCCATCCGCGGATGGCCCCCCAGGGACGGGTCCGGCTGCGGATCGAGGCCGGCGCGGGGGCGCGCTGCCGGTTCTCCTGCGACCTGGGCACCGGCAGCGGCTGGGAGCCCTCCGGGCAGGTCTTCGCCGCCACTCCCTGGCGCTGGGTCGGTGCCCTGCTCGGCCTCTTCGGGGTCGCGCCGGCCGGCGCGGGACACGCCGGATCGGCCACGTTCACGCAGTTCCGGATCACCGGCCGCCGCGCTGTCGGCGGGACCGGCCGCACCGCCGCGCCACCTGCCTGACCGCACGACGTCATCACCGTAGTGAGCCTGTGGGGAGCCGCAATGACGCACTTCCGTAGCAAGCGCTTGCCGAGACGGGGCGGGCGGGCCCCGACGGCGGCCGTCGCCGTGCCGGTGCCCGTGTTCCCGGGGTTCCGGAAGCGGCTCGGCACCGGCACCGGTACGGGCACCGGTCGCCGTTCCTGACCTCCACCACCGCACCACCGCGCACCGGCACCACCGCGCACCGGCACCACCGCGCACCGGCACAACCCTCGTTGGATCCAGAAGAAGAGAGCCGATCATGAAGAGCAGCATCCGCAGGAGCAGCAGAGGAGCGCGCCGCTCCGTCACCGCCGTCGCCGTGAGCGCCGTGCTCGCGCTGACGGCCACCGCGTGCGGCGACGACGGCAACGGTTCGTCGGGCGACAAGGGCGCCGAAGGCAGCGGCAAGGGCGAGATCACCTTCTGGGACAACAACGGCGGTGTCCGCACCGACATCTGGAAGGAGATCATCGCCGACTTCGAGAAGGCGAACCCGGACATCGACGTCAAGTACGTCCCGATCGCCGCCACCGAGTACCAGTCGAAGGTCGACACCTCCATCCAGGCCAAGGGTCTGCCGGACGTCGGCGGTGTCGGCGCGGCGATGCTCGCGGGCTTCGCCGCGCAGAACGCGCTGGAGCCGCTGGACGACCGCCTCGGCAAGTCCTCGCTGAACGGCAAGCTCAACGAGGACATGGTCAAGTCGCTGAAGGCGGCGGGCGGCGGCGGCGCCGACGACAGCACGCTGTACTCGGTGCCGACCTCCGCCAACAACGGCGTCCTGTACTACCGCACCGACCTGTTCAAGTCGGCCGGTCTGGAGGCGCCGACCACCTGGGACGCGTTCTACGAGGCCGCCGACAAGCTCACCGACAAGGACGAGAACGCCTTCGGCTACACCATCCGCGGGGGCGCCGGGTCCATCGCCCAGGCACTGGACGCGATGTACGGGCAGTCCGGCATCACGTCCTTCTGGGACGCCGGCAACGAGAAGACCACGGTCGACGACCCGAAGAACGTGGCGGCCCTGGAGAAGTACACGGGCCTCTTCAAGAAGGTCACGCCGGCCGCCGACCTCAACAACGACTTCACCAAGATGGTCGCGCAGTGGGACTCCGGCACGATCGGCATGCTCAACCACAACCTGGGCTCCTACCAGGACCATGTGAAGGCGCTGGGCGCCGACAAGTTCCGCGGCATCCCGCAGCCGATCGGGCCCGGCGGCAAGCGGGTCCAGGTGTCCAATCCCGTCGACGGGCTCGGCATCTTCAAGACCTCCAAGAACAAGGACGCCGCCTGGAAGTTCATCGAGTTCGCCACGGCGGAGGCGCAGAACTCCAAGTTCAACGAGTCCGCGGGGCAGGTGCCGGCCAACACCGATGCCGCGAAGGCGGCGTGGGTCTCGAAGGCCGAGCCGACCGAGCTGGCCGCCGAGGCGCTGAGCGACGGGTCCACCACGATCGTGCAGCTGCCGTACTACCTGCCCGACTGGAACACCATCTCCAAGACGGACAACGAGCCGGCGTTCCAGAAGGTGCTGAACGGGTCGTTGAGCGAGAAGGAGTTCCTGGGCACGCTTGCCGATCAGCTCAACGAGGCGCAGGCGGAGTGGAACGAGCAGAAGGGTTAGTCGGGTCTGTACGGGCCTGTGCGGGTCTGTTACCTGTACGGGTCGGTCGGCCCGGAGGTCAGGAGGTCGTGGGGAGCTGCGGGTCCGTTGTGGCTGGTCGCGCAGTTCCCCGCGCCCCTGAAGGACTGCGC